>CALMON010000148.1:12112-25337 GCA_937871785.1 uncultured Granulicella sp. | reverse complement strand
CTGACGTTCGACGCGACCGGCAAGCTGGTGAGCCCGGCGGCGAACGTGTCGGGCATCGGCTTCCCGGGCCTGACCGATGGCGCCAACGACCTTTCCATGCAGTGGTCGTTGTATGACGCGAGCGGCAACTCGACCTTGTCGCAAACGTCGGCGGCCTCGAGCGCGTCGGCCACGACGCAGGACGGCTTTGCAAGCGGAGACTACCAGGGCTTTTCGGTCGATACGGGCGGCGTTGTCTCAGCACAGTTCAGCAACGGCCAGACGGCGACGGTGGGGCAGCTTGCGCTCGCGTCGGTCACGAACCTCGAAGGGCTGCAGCGCTCCGGCGACAACGCCTACCAGACGACCGCCGCTTCGGGTGCGGCTACGATCGGCGCGGCCAATGTGGGTGGGCGCGGCACGATCGCGGACGACACATTGGAAGGCTCAAATGTTGACATTTCCACCGAGTTTTCGGACCTGATCGTTGCGCAGCGAGCGTTTGAGGCGAACTCGAAGACGGTAACGACGTTCGATACCGTGACGCAGGAAGCAATCAATCTGATTCGGTGATAAGTCCTCTCGGACTTATGTTTCCCAGAAAAGGCTCCCAGCGGCGGGAGCCTTTCTTGGTGAACTCTAAGACACGGGCTCGCGCACATGGCCCAGCACATGCAACAGCACCGGCATGTCGACTTCAGAAACTTCTGTGGCCGTGGCGACGCCCACGGTAAAGATGCCGGTGATGCCCTTGCTGCTGTCGGTCGTGGTGGCCGTGCTGCTGGCCGTGGGTGGATGCGGAGCCGTGCTGTACACGCTGGTACGTTCCGGCAAACTGCACACTGGTCTGCCCACCGCAGCGGCTGCCACTGCGGCCACCGCGGTGGCTGTTCCGGTCAAAATTCTTCCTCTCGAACCACTGCTGGCGAACCTTGCCGATGCGGATGGCCATGCGTATCTGCGGCTGGGCGTCACGTTGCAGGTGGCCGACGAGCCCAAGAAGGACAAGAAGGACGAAAAAGAGACCAAGGGGCCGTCGCCGCTGGAAGCCGGCCTGCGCGACTCTGTGCTGGAGGTACTGGGGCGCGAAACCTCGTCGGGGCTGCTGGCGGCCGACGGCAAGGAGCGGCTGAAGCGGGAGCTAATGGCAAAGTTCGCGGAGCGCAATGCCGACGCCAAGGTGCACGAGATTTTCTTCACCGATTTCCTGGTGCAGCGTTGAAGCGCGCGCCGTATCCCCGCTCTTCGGCCGCGGAAGCCACTGGCGCTGCGGCGTGCACGCCGTCGCTGATTCACAACAGCAGGCATTGGCCGGCGTTGCAGCATGTGGCGGTGCCGTTGGCAGTACGCATTCCGCTGCCCGCGCTGCGGCTGCGCGAGGTGCAGGAGTTGCAACTTGGCGCCTTGCTATTGAGCACATGGCCCGCGACCGAGGAAGTGCCTTTGCTGGCCGCGGGCGTCGCCCTGAGCTGGTGCGAGTTTGAAGGAGCGGAGCAGACCATGGCTGTCCGCGTAACGAGGCTGGGATGAAGCCGCTTGCTGGGTCTGCTTCGAAAGCATCGAGCTTGGCAGCCAAGCTGCTGGCGGCATGGGCCAGCCGTGGCGGGTTGACGTCGAAGGCCGAGCGGCAGATGCGTGTGGTTGAAACGCTGTCGCTGGGCGGCCGCCGGCAGGTGCACCTTGTTGCCTGCGCCGGGCAAACATTCCTGGTCGGCTGCGGCGCGGACTCCGTGCAATGCATCGCTCCGGTTCCTGCTTCGCCGTTGCGCGAGGAGTTGTTGTGAACGGGCGTGTGACGAGGCGAATGGCGCGCGGTGCAAAGCCCTGGCGGCTGCTGCGGGTCGCTCTCGTTTGCCTCGGTCTTTCGCTTCATGCCGAACCGCTACGCGCCGATGCGCTGCCGCATCTTGCGAAATCGTTTGCCGTCACAAAGCGGGCCGAGCGCAAGCCCGTGCCTGCCACGCCGAGGCCGCGCGATCCGGCCCACGCCGACCCACCGCAACGGCTCGACCCCCTGAACGCCGTGAGCAAGGCTGGCGGCGATTCGCCCTGGTCGATCGTTCTCGGACTCACCCTGCTGACCCTGCTGCCTGCCATGCTGCTGGCGATGACGCCGATGGTGCGGCTGCTGGTGGTGTTCCACTTTTTGCGCCAGGCGCTGGGAACGCAGACGGCGCCGTCGAACCAGGTGCTGATGGGCCTGGCGCTGGTGATGACGTGGTTCCTGATGCAGCCGGTGCTGTTGCAGGTGGATCGCGATGCCGTGACGCCGTACCGCGCCGGCATGCTCTCCGCAGGCGACGCCTTCGACCGCGGCACGGCGCCGGTGAAGGCCTACATGCTGCGCTACGCGCGCGAAAAAGACCTGGCCGTGTTCGCGCGGGCCAGCCAGGCAGCCACGCCGAAAACGCGCGCCGACCTTCCGCTGCCGGTTGTGATCCCCGCCTACATGCTGAGTGAATTGAAGGCCGGGTTCACCATCGGCGCAGTGCTGTTTCTACCGTTTCTGCTGATCGACCTTTTGGTCGCCAGTATCACGACCTCGATCGGCATGTTGCAGCTTTCACCCGTGGTGATTTCAACGCCGGTCAAGCTCCTGCTGTGCGTCATGGTCGATGGCTGGAGCCTGCTGGCCGACCAGCTTCTAAAGAGCTTTTGAAGGAGACGCATGGGACCCGATGCCGCAGTCATGATGGCGAAGCACGTGCTTTCAGAAGCGCTGATCCTGTGCGCGCCGATGCTGGTCGCGGCCTGCGCGGTGAGCCTGGGCATGAGCCTGCTGCAAACCCTGACCGGCGTGCAGGAGCAAACGCTGACGGCCGTGCCGCGGCTGGCCGTCGTGTTTCTCGTGGCCATCGTGACGCTGCCCTGGACGGTGCATCGGCTCGTCACGTTCACGGTCGTGTTGTGGACCGACCTGGGCAGGTACTTGTCATGACGTTGCAAAGCGCCGCGGGCGCGCTCGACTTTTTTATGCACGACCTTGAAGGCATGGCTGTGAGCGGCGCTTTAGTGGCAACGCGGCTGAGCGGCGTGATGGTGTTTGCGCCGGTGTTTTCGTCGCCGGCCATCGCTCCGCGGATGAAGGCCGGGCTGGTGATCGCGATGACGTTTCTGCTGACGCCGGTGGTGTCTCGCGTCGCCGGCGCGCCGACGGAGATCACGTTGGCCGGCGTCGGCGGGGAGCTTGCGGTGGGCCTTTCGCTGGGGCTCGCGCTGGGCCTGCTGACCGAGATGCTGAACTTCGCGGCGACGCTGTTGAGCATGGAATTCAGCTTCTCGCTTGTGAACCTGATGGACCCGAACACGCAGGTGGAAACGCCCGTGCTCGGCCAGCTTCTGGGCTGGATGGGCACGCTGGTGCTGCTGGGCGCGGGGCTGCATCGCACGCTGCTGGCAGCGGTGATGGGCACGTTCGTCAGCCTGCCGCCGGGCCACGCGATACTGCGGCCCGCGGCCGGCGTGGCGCTGGCGCATATGGCCGGCGTTGTGTTTACCGCCGGGGTGCAGTTGGCGTCGCCGGTCATTGCGGCGGCGCTTTCGGTCGAGCTCGCCATTGCGTTCATGAGCCGCATGGCCCCGCAATTGCCGTCTGGCGTGTTGAGCGTGCCGGTAAAAACGCTGGCTTCCTATGTGGTGCTGATCGCGTCGCTGGCCGTGTGGCCGTGGTTCCTTGAGTGCCGCTTCGGCCTGCTGCTTGAAGCGGCAACGCACATGGTGGGAACGCGATGAGCGGAGAGGCTACTGAGAAAGCGTCTCCGCAGCGTAAAAAAAAGGCTCGCGAAAGCGGCGACTGGGTGCGCAGCCGCGAGTTGTTGAGCGGGGTTTCGCTGCTTGCCGGGCTGCTGGTGCTGCGCAGCGCGGGCGAGCACTTTGCCGAGGCCTGGAAGCGCGGCTACATCGAGCTGTTGCGCTTCGCGGGGCAAAGCCTGCAGTCGAACTGGGACGCGCCGCACTGCCTGCAGGCGGCGCGCCTGATGCTGGCACCGGCAGTCGGGCCGGTGCTGGCGGTGATGGGTGCGAGCCTGTGCGCGGTGGCCGCCGTCGGCTTCGCGCAGAGCGGCGGCCTGCAGTTCAACCCCAAGAGCCTGATGCCGAGCGCGAACCGGCTAAGCCCCGGAACGCATGTGAAGCAGATGTTCAGCGCGCGGTCGGTGGTGCGCCTGTTGAAGTCGCTGCTGCCGGCCGGAGCGGTAGCGTGGCTGGGCTGGGGCGTGGTGCAGCGTGCCACAGCGGACATGCCGGTCATGAGTGTGGCGCGGCTTCCGCATACATTCGACGATGCGTTTGGGCTGGGCGTGAAGGCGGCGACGGTGATGGTGGTTTGGTCCGCGCTGGACTACGCGGTGGAATGGCGCGCGTGGAGCCAGCGGCTGCGCATGTCGAAGCAGGAGATGCGCGAAGAGATCAAGGAAGCGATGGGCAACCCGCAGGTGAAGGGCAAAATCCGGCAGATGCAGCGGGCCATGCGGCGGCGCAAGGCCAAGGTCGATATGTCGCGGGCAAGCGTCGTGATCACCAATCCGACGCACTATGCGATCGCGCTCGAGTTCAGTTTCGAAACCATGCAGGCCCCTACCGTGCTGACCAAGGGCCGCGATCTCCATGCACTCGACCTGCGTGAAGAGGCTCGATGGGCGGGAGTGCCGATCATCGAAAACCCGCCGCTGGCGCGGTCGTTGTATCGCAGCGTGGAGCCGGGCCATGCGATTCCGTTTGAGCTGTACGCGGCGATTGCGGGCATTCTTGCGTTTTTGTATCGGCAGAAATCGGAAGAACAGATGCGGGAGCGGCAACAAACGCAGCGGGAAGCGCCGCGCTCGGTGCCGCACGCGCCGGCGGTGTTGGCGATGCAGGGATTTGAGGGGGGCATGTGAGCGAAGCGGTTGCGGAAGCGAAAAAGGCTGGGCGGTGGAGCGGCCTGCTGTTGCCGGTGGGGGCGATCGGCATTGTGTTCGTGATGCTGGTGCCGGTGCCGTCGTGGGCGCTGGATCTGCTGCTGGCTGTATCGATCACGGCGTCGGTAGTGCTGTTTCTGACGGCGGTGCAGGTGCGCCGGGCGGTCGATCTGTCGGTGTTCCCGACGCTGCTGCTGCTGCTCACGCTGTTCCGCCTGAGCCTGAACCTCGCGTCGAGCCGCCGCATTCTGTTGCATGGACACGAAGGAACGCATGCGGCGGGTGCGGTGATCGAGGCCTTTGGGCAGTTCGTCGTCGGGGGCAACTACGTCGTCGGCTTCGTTCTGTTTTTAGCGTTGACGGCGATTCAGTTCCTCGTCGTCAGCCACGGCGCGGTGCGTACGGCGGAGGTGACCGCGCGCTTCACGCTCGATGCGCTGCCGGGTAAGCAGATGGCGATCGATGCGGACATGAACGCCGGGTTGATCGACGAGCAGGGCGCGCGGCGCAGACGGGAGGCGATTGCGCGTGAGGCCGAGTTCTACGGGGCGATGGACGGTGCGGCGCGGTTCTCGCAGCGCGATTCCATGGCGACCATCCTGATCACCGCGATCAACATTATCGCGGGCTTGCTGATCGGCGTACTGCAGCAGGGCGCGGACCTGATGACGGCGGTCAAGACGTACACGATCCTTACCGTCGGCGACGGCCTGGTGACGATGATCCCTAGCCTGCTGGTGTCGATTGCCGGCGGCATGGTGTTGACGCGAGCATCGTCGTCGGGAGCGCTCGCGGGCGAGCTTGGCGCGCAGTTGTTTCGCAGCCGCAGAACCATATGGATCGCCTGCGGCGTGATGCTCGCGCTGGCGTGCATCCCGGGCTTGCCGAAGCTGGCATTCTTCGCGACGGCGGGCGCGCTGGCGTTGCTGGCGCGGAAGCTGCCGGCGAACGAGCCGGAGCCGGTGGCCGAAGAACTCTCCGTAAAAGCGAAGGCCGCTGCGGCAGCGAGCGCGGAAGCTCCGGGCGAGAACCTGGCCTCGCTGCTGAAGGTGGATGAGCTGACGCTCGAGATCGGCTTCCAGCTCATCCCGTTTGTGGACGAGAAGCAGGGCGGACAGATGCTGAACCGCGTGCGCGCGTTGCGGCGGCACCTGGCCACGGAGCTGGGATTTATCGTCCCCGCCGTCCACATTACGGACAATCTGCGCTTGAAGCCGCGCGAATACGTGATCTCGTTGCGCGGCACGGAAATCGCACGCTGGCAAACGGAGATCAACTGCCTGCTGGCGGTGAACGCCGACCCCAAGGCGCGGGCGCTGCCGGGTGTGCAAACGCGCGAGCCGGCCTTCGGCGTCAACGCGCGCTGGATCCAGGCGGGGCTTGAAGACGACGCGCTCGCCGCAGGCTACTCGGTGGTGGACCAAACCAGCGTGATCGCGACGCACCTCGGCGAGCAGATCCGCCGCCACGCGCATGAGTTGCTGGGGCGCGGCGAAACCAAGCGGCTGCTCGATGCCATGAGCGACTCGCACCCGAAGCTGGTTGAAGAGCTCGTGCCCAAGCTGTTGACGCTGGGCGAGGTGCAGCGCGTGCTGCAGCAATTGCTGCGCGAAGGTGTGTCGATCCGCGACATGGGCGGCATCCTGGAAACGCTGGTCGAAGCGGCGCACCAGTCCAAAAGCCTTGTGCACCTGGTCGAAAGCGTGCGGCAGTCGCTGGGCCGCGGGCTGGTGCACAAAATGCTCGACGCGGAAGGCGGTCTGCGCGTTCTGGTCATGCAGCCCGCGATGGAGCAGGAGATTGTCGCCACGTTCGACCCGGACGCTTCGGGTCGGCTGCTCGGGGCCGGCGCAGGCACCGGGGCCGGTGCGGAGCGCCCGAGCGACTACCTGCGCCGGCTGGTGGACTCTGTGAAATCGCTAACCGGGGCCGGAGGCGGTTCGGCCACCGCGGTGCTTCTATGTCCGAGTCCGGCGCGCTATCACGTTCGGCGCTGGCTGGAACCGATGTTGCCGAAGATCACGGTTCTGGCCACGCAGGAGATTCCTCCGGACATCCGCGTGCGCAGCGTGGGCACGGTCGGGTAGCAGGGCAGACGACGACTTAAACCAGAAACGAGGCGAGCATGGCGAGTGGGACAGAAGCAGTGTGGATGGGAACGGACGGCATGGGAGCGGGCGCGAACGGCGTGTCGGGCTACGGGCCGTATGGGGGGCAGCCGGGAGTTCCGGAAGCAATTACGCTGGGCCTGCCGATCGCGGCAACGTCACTGGCCGCGGAGCCGGTGGACCGCGACCGTCTGCTGCTGGAACACCTGCCCACCGTACGGTATGTGGCGCGGCGCATCCATGAGCGGCTGCCGCAGCATGTGGAGTTGGACGACCTGATTTCCGCCGGTGTGGTCGGCTTGATCGACGCATTCAGCAAGTTCGACCACACCAAGAAAGTGCAATTCAAAAGCTACGCGCAGTTCCGCATTCGCGGCGCGATTCTGGACTCGCTGCGCACGCTCGACTGGAGCCCGCGCGAGCTTCGCCGCAAAGGCCGCGCCGTGGAAGAAGCGATCCGCTCGCAAACGCAGCGGCTTGGCCGCGCGCCTTCCGAGGGGGAAATCGCCGGCGAGCTGAAGCTCGATCTCGCCGACTACCAGACGTTGCTGGGCGATCTGAAAGGGCTTGAGATCGGCAGCCTCCACATGGAGCGCAGCGAGGACTCGGGCGACGAAGAGTTGGCCTACATCCCGGGCTCTCCGGAAGAAGATCCGCTGTTCCGCTGCCTGCAGGGCGAGATGAAGCAACGGCTTGCGGACGCCGTCGACGACCTGCCGGAAAAGGAGCGCCTGGTGCTGACGCTCTACTACTTTGAAGAGCTCACCATGAAGGAAATCGGCGCGACTCTCGGCGTAGTGGAGTCTAGGGTTTCGCAAATTCATTCCTCGGCGGTGCTGCGTCTGCGGACTGCGATGGGTGCTCCGGCCAAACCGCCGACCATAGCGCGCGGTCCGGGGAAGAGCCGGTAGCGTCCTCGCCCCGTCGCTGGAGGGCAACAGAGAACACCGAAGGAACGATGTAGAGGAGCTTCATGCAGACCATTCTCGATCAGAACGCGATCGATCACCTGTTCGCCGCGCAAGGGGCAGGGCTGAAGGAAAGCGTCGCCGAGCCGCCGGAAGCGGAGCTGGCGGTGCTCTACAATTTCGGCCGTGCCGGGCAGATCAGCAACGACCAGATGCGCGCTATCAGTCTTGTGAACGACCACTTCGCGCGCAACCTCATGCACACTCTGGGTGCGTGGCTGCGCACCCAGACGCAGGTGGTGCTCGTGGCCGGCGAGCAGATGCCGTATGGCGAATTTATCTCGCGCATTCCCGAGCCGGCGTACATCTGCCTGCTGCGGCTGGAGCCTCTTGGCGGACTGGGGCTGATGGAAATCGACCTGTCGCTCGCCTTGACGATGGTCGACCTTCTGCTCGGCGGCCACGGTGGCGCAGACGTAACGCGCGACGTCACGGATATTGAAGATGCGATCCTGCTTTCCGTCATCGAGGTCATTCTGCGCGAGCTGAACGCCGCGTGGGAGAAGGTCGGGCTGCAGTTCGTATTCGACAAGCGCGACCACGAAGGCAAAGTACCGAGGCTGATGGCAGGCGCGGAGCGGACGCTATGCGTGAGTTTCGACATGCAGGTGCTGGGCGCGCACGGCGCGTTGAACTTCTGCCTGCCGGCGGTCGTTTTGAACACCATTCAACGTCGGCTGCTGGCTTTAAGCGACGAGTCGAAACCCAAGTACGAGGCGGTTACCGGGCGGGTCGCGGCGATCTTGGGAGCCGGCCGTTTTCACGCAGTTCTTCGCTTGCCGCCGGTGCGGCTTCCTTCGGCTGCCGTGCGTTCGCTCGCCCCTGGCGTGGTGCTTGACTTGCCTTTGCCGAAACACGCGCAGGCCGAACTGCTTGTGGGCGGCCGACGTTTGTGCGGGGCACAGGCCGTGGTGCGTGGCGAGCACCGGGGCGCCATGATCGCTGGGGCCGTGGCTGTCGGCGTGACGAGCACGGAGAACCCAGTGACGGCACCTATCTCGGCGGCGGAGACACGGGAAGCGGTGGCCGGATGACCGACGTGCGTCCCGACATCGTGTTGGATATGGAACTTGAAGCCGCGCTGCAGTTTGGTGCCAGCGAACTGAGCCTGCGCGACGTGCTGGCGCTTGGCCCCGGAGACGTTGTGGAATTGGACAGACACCTTGCCGCGCCGGTGGACCTTGTAGTGGGCGAGCGCATCGTGGCTCGCGGCGAAGTCGTGGTCGTGAACGGCAACTTCGCGTTTCGCGTAACGGAAGTGACAACGCCGCAGATGCGGCTGGAGATCGTTCGATGAGCCTGGATGTACGAGAGCTGGAATCAGGAGCCCCAATGTCAGGGGCGAGTGCCGGGGTTGCGGATGTTTGGACGCCCTCTCCGCAGCTTGCCGCGACGGCGGCAAAGTGGGCAAAAGAGCTTCGGCGGGTCAAGGTGGAGTGCGGGTTCGCCGGTTGCGCGCAGCCCTGGAGCCGCTTGTGGCGGCGCAACGGGCGGCCCGGCTTCGATGGCCGCTGGGGTTGCAGCCGAGGCTGTTTACGCGGGCTGGTGGAAAGCGCGATCCGCCGCGAAATGACGGATACGGAGACCGCGGCGGGTGCGACTCCGCACCGGCACCGCGTTCCCCTGGGGCTGGTGTTGCTGGCGCAGGGGTGGATCACGCATCCGCAACTCCAACAGGCCCTCGCCGCGCAAAAGGCCGCGGGCCGGGGCCGCATCGGCGACTGGCTGATTGAAGAGTGTGGGGTCGACCAGGAGCAGGTGACGCGAGGGCTGGGCGTGCAGTGGAACCGCCCCGTGCTGACGCCCACGGGTTTCGATGCGCGCAGCATGAGCCTGGTGATGCCGCGCGCTCTGCGAGAGTCCGCGCGGGCATTGCCCTTGCGCGTTGCTGCCGATCGATTGTTGTATCTCGGTTTCGAAAACGGCGTCGACGCGGCTGTGGCACTTGCCGTAGAGCGGATAACCGGCCTGCAGGTGGAAAGCGGCCTGATGAACGGCGAAGATTACCTGCGCTCGGAGGTTCGGCTGCGGGAGCGGGCAGCGGTCGAATGCGTCGAGGAAACGGTGGAAACACTCGATGCGATGAGCGGCCGCGTGGTCGCCGCGCTGAGTGCGTCGCAACCGGTCGATGCGGCGCTGGTACGTGTGCGGGATCGTTACTGGCTGCGCTTGTGGCTGGAGTCTGCCGCGATGGGAAATGGATCGCGTCTGCCGCGTACCGGCGAAGACGTCGTCGACCGCCTATACACGGTAAGCGACAGGCACACGCCGCTCGCGTAAGCGGCTCGTTGGCCGATAACGCCTGTGTACGCCCGGCGAAAAGCAGATGCCGTTTCGTGGCTGGGGGACGAAGGCGTCGGGGGTAAAGGAGGGGAAACAGTGAAGGCGTTGATCGTGGACGATTCAGCAGTGATGCGCAAGGTCGTGGAACGGGCGCTGCGGCAGGCGGGTATGGAGTTGTTGCAGGTGGTCGAAGCCGCGAACGGAGCGGACGCTCTAGAAGCTCTGCGTTGCATGGAGGCAGGCACACCCGATGACGCGCCGTTGTCCTTGATTCTGAGCGACATCCACATGCCGCTGATGGACGGCCTCGCGTTTCTTGAAGCGATGAGGCGCGAAGGTCTTGCGCCGGACGTTCCGGTTGTGATGATCACAACCGAAGGGTCTGAGCAGCAGGTGCTACGCGCGATCGCTTCCGGCGCGCGAGGCTACATCTGCAAGCCCTTCACGGCCGACCAGGTGAAAGCCCGCATTCTGCCCCTGGTACACACTACGGGTAGCCGCATGGCAGAGCCGCAGAGAACGGGGGTGGCTGTTGCGCCCAGGCGATAAAGGGAACGGGAGCGGCTCCGACGGGAGAAGTGCCGCGGACATTTGCCGTGAGCTCGATGCGGTGACAGCCAACGTGTTTGAGTCGATGATGGCTATTTCCTGCGAGCCGCTGGAACCCGGCGACGAGCAGTATGGAGAGGTGTGCGCGCGTGTGCAGTTTGTCGGCGCTCTGCAAGGGTGCTGCGTCGTGATGCTGCGCGCCGGCGGAGTGGTGGCGCTGGTGCGCGCCATGCTGGATGTGGAGGTTGCGGCGGACGATGCTCTGGGCCTCGACGCCGTGCGCGAGCTTTGCAACATGATCGCCGGCGGCTGGAAGAGCGGTCTCCAGCCGGAAGCGTGCGCCGCCGGCATGACACCGCCGATGAACTATGTCGCTCCCCGCCCGCACGACCAGGCCGCGCCGGCAACCGTCACGCGGCGGTATCTGTTTGCGGGCAACCTGCTGGATGTCGAGCTGCGTTTGCCGGGCGCCGCGGCGTAGGTTGGGCCGACGTCAAACCGCAGCAGCAGCTTAGCGTTTCCTTATTCCGCGAACCTGCCGAGTGGCACGCCGTATGCATAAAGCCTATGCATGGATAGCGGACTCTACGCAGCATACACAGGATTGCTGGCACGCACGCAGGCTCTCGATCTAGCCGCCAACAATCTTGCAAACACCGGCACGAACGGGTTTCGTGCGGGCAAGCAAAGCTTCCAAAGTCTGCTGGCGGAGCTTTCCCAAACGACCGCTCCGTCGCAGGTAGGCGAGGCCGCCAACCAGTTCGGCACCCTGGGCGCGAGCCGCTTGAGCAGCGCGCAGGGCCTGCTGACCCGGACCGGCAACCCTCTCGATCTTGCTCTCGAAGGCTCCGGCTTTTTCATGGTAAAAACGCCCAACGGAACGCGTTACACGCGCGACGGCAGCTTTCGTGTATCGGACGCAGGCGTGCTGACGACCGGCACCGGCGACCCTGTGCTGAATCGTGCGGGGGAGCCTATCAGCGTGCCTTCGGGCGACCTGAAGGTGGGCTCGGATGGAACGCTTTCCATTTCCAATGCGCAGGGAAGCGCTGTGGTCGGGCAACTGGGGATCGTGGATATCGGCGGCTCCGGCGTTGTGGCGGCCGAGGGCGCGAGCCTGTACCGCGCGGCGGATGGTGCAGTGCCGAAGGCGGCGACCGCGTCCGTGACGCAGGGTGCCATCGAAGGCTCGAACGAAGACGCCGTTCACGGCACCATGCAGTTGATGCTGACCCAGCGCCAGGCGGAGATGATGCAGCGCGCCGTCACCGTCTTCCACAACGATTTCGACAAAGCAGCCGCGGAAGAACTGCCGCGCGTGTAGAGCTGCGTCGTCGATCGGCGCACAGAATTCTAGGGGAGAACACCATGATCCGAGCGCTATACACGGCAGCCAGCGGCATGAGCGCGCAGCAGGCCAACCTGGACACCGTCGCCAACAACCTGGCGAACTCAGCGACCGCCGGCTTTCGCCGCAGGCGCATGCAGTTTGAAGACATGATCTACCAGAACCTGATCACCCCCGGTGCGGCGCAAAGCACATCGACCGCCTCAGCCGGTCTGCAGATCGGGCTGGGCACGCGGTCGGCCGCGACCGAAGTCATCATGACGCAGGGCGACTTCAACCAGACCGGCAACTCGCTCGATGCCGCGATCCAGGGTGCCGGTTTCTTTCAGGTCACGCAACCTGACGGCACCACGGCCTACACCCGCGCAGGCAGCTTTCACCTGAACAACCAGGGCACCGTGGTGACGGCGGACGGCGACGCTCTGGTGCCGGCGATCACCATCCCCGCGAACGCGACGGCGGTCACCATCTCGCAATACGGCGTGGTGACGGCGACGCTGCCGGGGCAAACGGCGGCCTCGCAACTTGGCACTATTCAGCTTGCGAACTTCGCCAATCCCGGGGGCCTTGAAGCAGTCGGCGGCAACCTGTTCAAGGCTACCTCCGCTTCCGGCAACGCCGTTACCGACGCCCCCGGCGGCACCAGCGGCGCGGGCACGCTGCAGCAGGGTTACCTTGAAAACTCCAACGTCGACGTCGTCGCCGAGTTTGTGCAGATGATCATGGCGCAACGGGCCTACGAGAGTAATTCCAAGGTCGTCCATGTCGCCGACGACATGTATTCGCAGATCAACAACATGGTTCGTTAGTTCAGCTTCGTCGTCGCCACCCCTTCACAATCCCCGAACACGCCCCAGGAGTTCATCATGCACAAAGCAGTTCCATTTCTTACCCTTTGCTGTTTCGCACTCTACGGCAACCAGCCGCAGGCGCAGGCCGGCCTGCTGCACGGGGCCGCGCGGTTGGCGTGCGCACCCACCGCGGAAGCCGCGGTACGGCGGGCGATCGCGCAAGCCACGCCGGCACTTGCCCAGGCGGACACGGTCTCACCCGCCCTGCTTTCCGAGCCCCGAAACAGCGGCTTCCGCGTCG
>CALMON010000148.1:0-12102 GCA_937871785.1 uncultured Granulicella sp. | reverse complement strand
CGCAAACCTGGGCCACGGTTGAAAGCTGCGTGCAGGCCGGGCTGCCGCGGCGCACGCTGCCCGTTCCTTTCAATTTGCCGACAAGGCCGCTGCTGGCGCCGCCGGTCATCCGGAGAGGCGATACGGTGCTCGTCAGCACAGGCGGTAGCGGTCCCAGTACAGCCACCCGCGTGAAGTTGCAGGGCATCGCGGAAACCAGCGCGGCGGCGGGCGAGAGCCTGCGCGTACGGCTGCCCAGCCTGTTTGAAAGCCCCGCACCGAGCCTGCTCTGCCGGGCAACGGCTGCCGGGTTGGCGGAGGTGGCGGAGTGATCGACATGACCGAAGAGGCTCTGGTAGACACCGACGCTACACGCGAAGATCTGCCGCCGGATACATGGACATTTCTGCATCGTGAAGGCTGGTTTGCGCTCGTGATCGTGGCTTTTCTTGCCCTGCTGGCGATCGCGTCCACGGCTGCCGCGCAGGCGCCGCACCCGCTCCTGCAACACCCCAGCCCGGCGGCTACCTCGCTGGCCGACTATCTTGCCCGCGTTCATGCGCACAGCCTCGAAGCGCAGCCCATGCAGGGCTCCCTTTGGACCGAGGACGGTCGCTTCGCTCGCTTGAGCGCGGATGTTCGCGCCATGCGGCCGCATGACCTGATCTCGGTGGTGGTCGCGGAGAACCTTGCGGCTTCGACCGACGGCACCGTCAAGAACACGCGTTCGTCGAATGCGACCTCCGGCATCAGCGGCCTGATTGGCACGCTGCATGCTGGCAATGCGCTGCAAAAACTCATCAATCAGAACTCGTCGGCGGGGTTGAACGCGCAGGGAACCAGCGCCACCAACTCCAGCCTGCAGACCACGCTCGGCGGCCAGGTAGTCGACGTGTTGCCGAACGGCATGCTAGTGATCGAAGCGGCGCGGCAGGTCGAATTCAACCAGCAAACCCAGACGATCGTGCTGCGCGGGCTGGTGCGGCCCGAAGACATTTCGCAGACCAACCAGGTGCTTTCGACGGCGATCTCCAGCCTGGAACTCGAGGTGAAAGGCAAAGGCATCATCAATGACTACACCCACCGCCAGAACGCGCTGGTCCGGCTGATTCAGAAGATCCTCGTCTTTTAGGATCTTCGTTTTCCAGGATCTTCGTTTTCCAGGATCCTCGTCTTCTAAGCTCCTCGTCTTCCAAGCTTCTCGTTTTCTGACCACCCCATGTATCCATCCGAACCTTAGGGAGCCTCTCTTGCCTCGTCTCCGCCGATCGACCCCATGGCTCCTCACAGCCGCTGCCGGTTTCCTCCACGTCCCTCCGACGCCAGCGCAAAGCCCGGCCGCGCCGCAGCGCGTCACGCTTGCCCGCGTCAAGGACATCGCCTCGGTTGAAGGCATTCGCGACAACCAGCTCGTCGGCTACGGCATTGTGGTCGGCCTGCAAGGCACGGGCGACAGCCAGCAGACCGGCTTTCCCGTGCAAACGCTGGCGGCTACGCTGCTGCGCATGGGCGTCAGCGTGCCGGCATCGGCCATCCGCGTGCAAAATCTGGCGGCGGTGTTTGTTTCGGCGTCGCTGCCACCCTTTGCGAGCGCGGGCATGAAGATCGACGTCACGGCCTCGTCCGCCGGGGACGCGAAAAGCCTTGAAGGCGGTGTGCTGCTGATGACGCCGCTCTACGGCGCGGACGGCCGCATCTACGCGCAGGCGCAGGGACCACTGGTGCTCGGCGGCTATTCGGTCGCGGCCAATGGAAGCTCCAAGCAGATCAATCATCCGACCACCGCGCGCATGCCGTTGAGCGGCATCGTCGAGCGCGCCGCGCCTACCGATCTGGGCGATCGGCGCGTCTTCAGCCTGATGCTGCAGGAAGCCGACTTCCGCAGCGCGCAGGCCATGGCCGACGCCATCGTGCGCGACGTGCCCGGCACCAGCGCCCGCGCGGTCGATAGCCGCCGCATCGAGGTGCGCGTCCCCTTGAACGCCGACGTGCCGACCACGCTGGGGCGCGTCGAAGCGGTCGAGGTGCCGTTCTTTCCGCGCGCCAAGGTGGTCGTCAACGAGCGTACCGGAACGGTGGTGATCGGCGGCAGCGTGGCCTTGCAGCCGGTTTCCATTCTGCACGGCGGGCTCGCGGTCAGTGTGGTGACGGACTTCGTGGTTTCACAACCGAACCCCTACAGCGCGGGCACGACGACAGTGGTGCCGCAAACGCGGCTCGACGCGCGCGACAAGCCTGTAAACCGGATCGAGCTGAAGCAGGGAGCGACGGTCGAGGAGCTCGTCCGCGATCTGCAGCAGATTGGCGCCGGCGCGCGCGATGTGATCTCGATTCTGCAAGCCATGAAGGCCGCCGGCGCGCTGGAAGCGGAGATCGACGTCCTATGATCGCCGCCCTTAGCAGCGCCTCGGCGACGCCGGACGTGGCCGCTCGCCACGGTAAGCTAGTCGACGCAGCGCAGCAGTTTGAGGCTGTGTTCTTGCAGCAGATGCTGAAGTCCACCGCTCCCGACGGGCAGGAGCAAGGCGCCGGCCAGGACGACAGCGGAGGCGGCAGCCAAACCTACAGCAGCTTCGGCACCGAGGCTGTGGCCAAGGCGATCGCCAGCGCCGGCGGTCTGGGCGTTGCGCGGCAGATCGTGCGGCAGGTGGAGCACGCCGCCGCGGGCAGGGCATCAGCGGAAAATCTTTCAACACAGCGCTAAAGTCTGGTGCGGCCGCGTCGATAAAGACTTTGGAGGCTGTTATGACCAGACTTGGCGATCTACACACACTTTTTTCAGCAACAGGACAGGCCGGCAAACCCGAGAAGACCGACACCACACAAAGCACGCGGCAGCGTACACCGGGGTACACCGCCCCTTACCAACTCGGCCTCTCGGACAGCTCCACCGTAAGTTCCACAGGAGGGTCGCTGGCCGCCGCGCTCAACGAGTCCGACGTGCGGGCGGACAAGGTCGCCACGCTGCAAAGCGCCATCGCTGCGGGAACGTACAACGTGTCGTCGAGCGACGTTGCCGACAGCCTGATCAAGCACTTGCTTGGGAACGGCTGACGATGCGCGGCGATCCCCAGGTGCTGTTGGAAGAGACCCTTCAGGCTCTCGGCGCTATGGACGCGGCGGAGTTGGAGCGTTTGCAGGAGGAAGCGGAAGCTCTGCCGCCCCTGCAGCCTGAAGCGGCCCTACGCTGCGCCCGCCGCGCCGCCGAGTTGCAGCGCAGCCTGGAAGCCCTGTTGCAATCCACTGAAGCGAGCATGCGCGTGCTGCGCCGCATCCGCTCACGCAAGGAGACCCCGTGGGAACACTAACGACATTGACGTGGTTGTCGCGCAGCGCGCTTGCGGCCGACCAGCAGGCCATTGAGGCGACATCCAGCAACGTGGCCAACCAGAACACCGTCGGCTACACACGCGAGGTGGTCGCGTTCACTGCGCAGGATGCGGTCAGCCTGGGTGGCACGGTTGGCGCGGCAACCGGTGTTTCGACGCGGGTCATCTCACAGCGCGACCGCATCCTTGAGCAGCGTTTGCAACAGCAGACGCAGACCGCCACAGCCAGCGCGACGCGGCTCACGGCGCTTTCCGGAGCGGAAGCCGCGTTCGGGCTAAGCTCCGCTTCCGGCAACGCCAGCACCACCGCTATCGGGTCCGCCATCGACAGCCTTTTCTCGTCGCTCACCGCTCTTTCCACCAACCCTTCCGATACGACGACGCGTTCCGCCGTGCTCACCGCGGCTGGCACTCTGGCATCGGCCTTGAACGCCGCGTCCGCGCAGATAAACAGTTCTTCGGCAACTCTGGACGGCCAGATTGCGACTGCCGCGGATCAGGTCAACGGCTACACATCGCAGATCGCCACGCTCAACGCCCAGATTACCGCGCTGAGCCCGAACCAGGATGCGGGCGGGCTCGAAGACCAGCGTCAACAGGCGATCAAGCAGCTTTCCGCAATTCTCGACGTAAACCAGCTCACCGGCAGCAACAATGGGCTAACGCTCACGACGGCGGGCGGCGCGGTGCTGGTGAGCGGCAGTGTGGCGCTTCCGTTGAGCACGTCCACCCTGCTCGGACACACGCAAATCGTTGCGGGCGATCCGCCACAGAACATCACGGCTGATCTACGGGGAGGGTTGATCGGCGGGGCCATCGCAGCGCGCGACAACGACCTGCCCGCGCTCGGCTCGTCCATCGACACGCTGGCCTTTGACCTGGGGACGGCGGTCAATGCCCAGAACGCCGCAGGAGTTACGGCTTCCGGCAGCGCCGGCGCTGCGATCTTTACCCTCCCCGCGACCGCCAGTGGAGCCGCCGGAACGATCTCGGTCGCGGCGACTTCTCCCGCCGATCTCGCAACGGCGGCTGCGGGCGAAGGCGTCGCCGGAACGACCAACGCGCTGGCGCTTGCGGAGCTCGGAACGGCGAACACCGTCGAAGGCACAACGGCATCCGGCTACTTCGCCGGGTTTCTCGGACAGCTTGGCGACACCGTCTCCGCGGCCACGGCCGACAACACGGCCAGGCAGGCGGCGCTCACCCAGGCGCAAACGCAGCGCGACTCGCTTTCGGGCGTTTCGCTCGACGAAGAAGCCGCCGCGCTCACGCAGTACCAGCGCTCCTACGAGGCCGCCGCCAAGGTGCTTTCGATCGTCAACACGCTCTTTGCCGCCGCGCTCAATCTCGGCGAGCCGACCACGGTTTCTTAGCTGTTTTCACGAAGGCGTTCTGTTGCCAGAGTCTTTGCTTCTGGATAGGTCCGGGCTTTCGCCCGGACATCAAGACAGGACAATACACCGGGCTTCAGCCCCTGGAACTCGGCAATCCTGAATGGCTAAGGAAAGCCGCTCGATCCCTAACTTCCGAAAGGTAAGGACTCGCCCATGCGCGTCGACCCGCTCTACCATCTCGGCCTGCCGAACGCCCTCAACGACATCGTCGCGCGTGAAAACACCCTCACGCAGCAACTGTCTTCCGGCCTGCGCGTGGCCACGGCTTCGGACGACCCCACCGCCGCTGCCGAAAGCGTTCGTCTCGGCAGCGCCATCGCAGCCGACGATGCGTACACCAAAGCCAGCAGCGGGCTTGAAAGCCGCCTGCAGGTGGCCGACTCCGCGCTGGGCAACGTCGTTACCAGTCTGACTTCGGCGATCACGCTTGCGGTGAAGGGGAGCGACGGCACCCTGGACGCCGCAAACGTGCAGGCCATTGGCGCGCAGTTGGCGGACCTCCGCGATCAGGTGCTCGCACTGGCCAACACGGCTTACGCGGGCAGCTACCTCTTCAGCGGAACCGCCGCCGGCACGCAGCCCTTTGCGCTGGGTGCCACCGGGGTGGTCTACAGCGGCGACTCGCAAACTCAGTACGCGGCGACTCCGGGCGGCCAGAAACTCGCGGTCAGCGTGGCCGGCTCGGCGATCTTTTCGGCTTCGGGAGCAGACGTTTTCGCCAGCTTAAACAACCTGGTGGCGGACTTCACCTCCGGTGCCGCTTCCGCCTCGACCCCCAGCGATCTTGAAGCTCTCCGCGCAGGTCTGGCCAACGTGTCCACGCAGCGCGGCACGCTGGACGCTTCACTCAACGCGCTGCAACAGACTTCTACCTACGCCGGTACGGACGAAGCCAACCTCCAGGCGGCGCAAAGTGCCTTGGTGGCGACCGACTCCACCGCCTTCGCCACGGACCTGAGCAGCGCGGAAACGCAGCAAAAAGCGTTGCTCAGCGTGCTGAGCGCGATCGGCAAAGAGGATTTATTCGACTACCTGCAATAGTGCACAGCCCCCGGCCCAGTACACTGGCTCGGGAGGGTCGCATGGGTGAGTGGGTAAAGTTGACGGCAGCGGATGGGCAGGAACTGCAGGCGTACGTGGCCAAACCGGCCGGTAACGCCATTGGCGGACTGGTACTTGTCCAGGAGATTTTCGGAGTAAACAGCCACATCCGCAGCGTGTGCGACCGCTACGCCAGCGAAGGATTTCTTGTCGTGGCGCCGGCGATCTTCGATCGCTTCGAGTCCGGTGTGCAGCTTGACTATACCCCTGAAGCTCGATCCAAGGCCCTGGGATTCATCGGCAAGCTGAAGCCGGAAACGACCTTGACGGACCTCGCCGCTGCGTTCAAGTACGCTGCGGAACATTCAGGTAAAAAGGTAGGCGTGGTCGGGTTCTGTTACGGTGGGCAGGCGTCATGGCTGGCGGCGACGCGTGGCGAGCAGTACGGCATGGAGCCCGCTGCGTGCGTCGGCTACTATGCCGGGGGCATTGGCGCGCTGGCGGCGGAAGAGCCTTCCTGCCCGGTGATGCTGCACTTTGGCGCGGCCGACAGCCATATCGGCAGCGATCAGATCGATGCCGTCCGCGACGCTCATCCCGAGGTGGAAATTTTCGTGTATGAGGGGGCGAAGCACGCCTTCAACCGCGATGTGGATCCAGCCTCGTACGACCCCGCGGCGGCGAAGCTGGCGGGGGAACGGACGGTGGCGTTCCTTACGGACAACCTTCGCTGAGGACGTGCACCGCGGCCAGGCTGATAGGGCTGTCTTCGCGCGCATGGTATCTTTATTGTGGACACTACGAGAAGTGGACTAAGAGAACAAAGATCAGGAGCACGTTACTGTCGTGTTGGCATCCGTAAAGAAAACTGACATTATTACCAAATTCCGTACGCACGAGTCTGACACCGGGAGCCCGGAAGTGCAGATCGCGATTTTGAGCGAGCGTATCGGCGAGTTGACCGAGCATTTCAAGACACACAAGAAGGACCACGGTTCGCGCCGCGGCCTCTTGATGCTGGTCTCCAAGCGCCGCCGTCTTCTGGATTACCTCAAGAAGACGGACTCGGACCGCTATCGCGACGTCATCGGCAAGCTCGGCATCCGCAAGTAAGCGGCGCCTGTACCTGAAGGATATCGCGTTGGACTCACGACCGTTTGAGGCGATCCCGGCAGCCGCTGCACTCGAGGGTGCTCCTGCCATTCGCTCCGCACAACCACATCCGCACTCGCGAACGGAGCAGCCTGCACGCCACACTGTGGGTCTCCGTCGCCCCTGCCTTTCCGTCTCCGGCATTCACGGCCTCGCCCGATAGCACCTATCGGCGAGGCCGTTGCCGTTTTGAGACGACGAACACCCCGCAAAAAGGAAAAGAACTCATGACACAGGACGTCACCGTAGAGCTTGCCGGCGGCAAGCACATCAAATTTGAGACCGGCCGCATGGCCAAGCAGGCACCCGGCGCCGCGTTCACCACGTCCGGCGATAACGCCGTGCTCGCCACCGCGACCGCCTCGCCCGACCCCAAGGAAGGCATCGACTTTTTCCCGCTTACGGTCGAATATCGCGAGTTCACCTATGCCGGCGGACGTATCCCCGGCGGCTTCATCAAGCGCGAAGGCCGCCCCAGCGAAAAGGAAATCCTCACCTCGCGCCAGATCGACCGGCCCATCCGCCCGCTGTTTCCGGAAGCCTTCCGCAACGAAACGCAGGTCGTCGCGTTCGTGTACTCAGCCGACAAGGAAAATGATCCCGACGTGCTCGGCATCAACGGCGCGAGCTGCGCTTTGGCCCTATCGGACATCCCGTTTCACGGCCCCGTCGGCGCGGTTCGCGTGGGATACCTTGACGAGAAGTATATCGTCAACCCGACCTACACCCAGCGCCTTGCGTCCCTTCTGAACATCATGGTCGTCGGTACCAAGAACGGCATCGTCATGGTGGAGTCCGGCGCGAAGCAAATTTCCGAAGAGATCGTTGTCGGTGCCATCGAGTTTGCGCACACCGAGATCAAGAAGATTTGCGCTGGCATTGAAGAGCTCGTCGGCAAAGCCGGTAAAACCAAGCGCACCGTTACTCCGCTTGAAGAGGACAAGGGCTATCTTGACGCGCTGACGGCGCAGATAGGCGTTCGTTTGAAGGATGCGCTCGACACTGAGAAGCACCCCAAGTTTGAGAGCTACGCGCTGGTCAAGCAGATCAAAGATGAGCTCAAGAAGCAGCTTCCCGAGGGCGATGCGGCCGCCGGCAAGAAGCTTTCGAAATATTACGAGAAGCTGCGTGAAAACATCTTCCGCGAGCAGGTGCTCAACGAGCGCATCCGCCCCGATCACCGCGCCTTCGACCAGATCCGCAAGATCACTATTGAAACCGGCGTTCTGCCTCGCGTACACGGCTCGGCACTGTTCACGCGCGGCGAAACCCAGGCATTGGTTTCCGCAACGCTCGGCACCACCGACGATGCCCAGCGCATGGAGTCGTACGAAGGCGAACAGAAGCGCAAGTTCATGCTCCATTACAACTTCCCGCCGTTCTCGGTGGGTGAAGTGGGCCGCATGACCGGCGTCGGCCGTCGTGAAATCGGGCATGGAGCGCTTGCCTGGCGCGCCATCGAAGCAGTTCTTCCAGCGGAAGACGAGTCCCCCTACACGCTGCGGGTGGTGTCGGACATCCTGGAGTCGAACGGCTCCTCGTCGATGGCCACCGTGTGCGGCGCGTCTTTGTCCCTGATGGCCGCAGGCATCCCGCTCAAGGGCTCGGTCGCCGGCGTGGCGATGGGTCTGGTCAAGGAAGGCGATAACTACGCCATTCTTTCGGACATTGCCGGCGCGGAAGATCACTATGGCGACATGGACTTCAAGGTGGCCGGCACTCGCGAAGGCATCACCGCGCTACAGATGGATATTAAGATCATGGGCATCACGCCGCAGATCATGCGCGAAGCCATGGAACAGGCCCGCAAGGGTCGCTTGTTCCTGCTCGACACCATGGACGCCGTGATCGGCAAGGCTTCGGAGGAGAAGAGCGCGTTCGCTCCTCGCATCCACACTATCCAGATTCCGACCGACAAGATTCGCGACCTGATCGGACCCGGCGGCAAGGTGATCCGCGGCATCGTGGACGCGACCGGCGTCAAGATCGATGTGGACGATTCAGGCCGCGTAAACGTGGCTTCGTCTGACGCCGACGGCCTGGCCAAGGCCATCCAGATGATCTCGGATATCACGGCCGTTCCGGAAATCGGCAAAACGTACCTCGGCAAGGTCGTTCGTCTCGCGGAGTTCGGCGCATTTGTCGAAATCTTCCCGGGAACGGATGGTTTGCTGCATGTTTCCGAAATTGCGGAACATCGCGTGAAGGAAGTGAAAGACGAGCTGCGCGAAGGCGATCAGGTGCTGGTGAAGGTGCTGACGATCGAAGGCAATCGCGTCAAGCTGAGCCGCAAGGCGGTATTGCGGGAGCAGCGTGCGAAGCTCGGTCTGCCTGAAGTTCCCGAAGGGAACGAAGGCAGTGATGGTGGTGGCCGCGAACGTGCCGACCGGCCCGAGCGCGGAGACCGCCCGGAGCGTTCCGACCGCGGGCCTCGCCCCGAGCGCGCCGCACGTCCGGAACGTACGCCGCAGGCCGATGCGCCAAAGCACGAGGAGACCGTGGTTGTTGAAAGCGGAGACGACTTCGACGAGGACGACTTCGACGGTGACGATGGTGAGGACAGCATTGAGGAGAGCGGAGCGACGCAGTCGGCTGCGGATGCTTCTCCCGCGGGCGCAGGGGAGCGTGCTCCCGGTGGACAGCGTCGCGGGCGTCGCCGCCGCGGCGGGCGTCGCCCCGGTACCTGCGGTGGCGGCAACAGTGGTGGCTGTGCGCCGCAGGGTGGAAGCTCTGCCAGCTAGCTCGCTCTTCGCCTAGAGCGGAAGCCGCGCCGATGGCGCGGCTTCTGCTTGTGCGCCTCCCTGAAAGCACACGCCCATGGACAAGAAAACGCCAACGACAAGATGGCAGCAGGTCTGGCCATTTGCGCTCCTGTGTTTCATGGGTGCGAGCCGGTGGATCCTTGCCGATTCGTTTCCGGCGTCCGGCTCCACCCTGAGGAGCGAAGCGGCGGGCTGTTTTTTAGCCGCTGTCGGCGTCTTTGTGTGGACGTTTACCGTTCAAAGCTCGGTCCCTCGGTCGACCGAAAGTTCGGTGGAGCTTCTCCGCGCCGGGCTCGCCGGGGGCGCGCTGCTGGCCGCTCCCGCCCTGGGAGCAGCCCTGCGCGGAGCGGCCGCGCAATCCTACAATCGCACAGCCGCTATGTGCTTTGTGCCGCTTGTTTTCCAGGTCTGCACGGGCATTCGTACGGGCTCGGGCATGTCGAAGCTGGGGGCACCGCTCGCGGGCATCGCCGGTGCGCTTTTTCTGTTTCCTCTGGCGCTCCCGGTCGATGTCGGCGGATGGGTGGGTCTGTTTCTTCCGCCTCTGGCCGTTGGGCTGGCGTGTGCTTTTCTTCTAACACCGCCGCAGGAGCGACCGCGAGGCTTCCCAACCGCAGCGTTTTTAGGGGGAGGCACCTGCGGTCTGCTTGCCATGGACCTTCTGCGCCGGCCCCTCACGCCGGAGCCAGATCTGCCGCTGACGATCAGCGCTCTGGGCCTGGACCTGATTCTGGCGCTGCTGGTCGTTCTTTGCTTGCGACGCTTGCAGGCGACGATGTACACCACTCGCACCCTCTGGGCCCCGGTAGTGACGGTGCTTGAGGGCATGCTGATTTTTCGCCCTGAAGCGTCGCTCCGCGTTTGGACCGGTGTCGCGCTGATTTGCGTAGCGGGCGTTCTGCTGTGGCGTGAACCTCGACCGTCAATCGAATCTTCCATGATCCCTCGGCGTTGAGAGCACGTGGCATTACACTCAAATTCATGGCGGCTGCGATGTACATCGTCGTGGAAGGAGAGGACCCGGGGTTCGACATATTCGTCAACGGGCGAGCTCTCGCCCGCAACGAAGACGCGGTGGAAAAGCTGGCGCTTCAACTCGGCGTCAAGCCGCTGATCGAGTTTATTTCCGCCGATGAAAACCTGCTGGCCGTTCTCGCCGAAGGTGGTGTGCTCGATGCGAATCCGCGTGCGTTGATGCCGCCGCAGTGGTACAGCGGCGAAGAAGGTTTGGACACCATCGCTGCCTTGCTGGAAGCGCTTGAGCAGGAGCCACAGCAACTCGGCTCCGAGGGTGGTCAAGTACTTGACGAGCTGCGCGAATATGCTGTGGTGCTGCACAAGACAGCCGCACGCGGCGCAAGATGGCACCTGGCTGTCAGCTTTCGATAGGATGTGCTGTTCTACAGTCGCGGACGTTCGAGCGTCCTTCTTCAAGTCGGTCGAACCGCGAGCTTACTGCTGCGTGCCCAGACCAAGCTTGATGAGCGCCCGGGAGTCGGGAACCAGCTTTGTTTGCCAGCCGTTGTCCGACTGGAGCTTGCGCATCGCGGCCATGCTGTCGGCATCCCACTGGCCGGAGGGCTCGCCGGAAAGGTAGCCGGAGCGTATCAGCGCTTCCTGAATGGCCGTCGCTCGTTCCGACTCCATCGATGGAGTCGGGGAGCTTCGGCTTACAGGTGACGAGACCGCACGGTGCGAAGAGCGGCCGTGCGAAGGAGAGCGGCTAGAACTTCGCGCCGAGGCGTGCGCGCTCGATTTCCGATGCGCGGCGGCGCTGATTGCGGCGTGGTGGTGAGTCGTCGTGGCGGAAGCCGCGTTGGCAATCATACCAAGAAGGGTCAGGACTACGAGCAAGTTGTGACGCGCAAGCTTCATACAGGGATCCGTCGTGACTGTTTCCAGCATACCGCTTTGTAGCCGGTCCACACTACCTGTAAACAGGAAGGGCGCGAAGAAGTCTTCGCGCCCTTCGGTCAGATGGCGTGGGAGCTACGGAAGCGTGCCGCCCACATAGGAGTTGCCGCCACCTTGACCAAGCGGCGCCCGCACCACAAAGACCACATCGTCACCGGACTTCAATCCGGCCACAATGCCACGGTACGTCGCGAGGTCGGTCACCGGCTTGCGATTGATTTCGACGATGATCTCACCTTTTTGCAGATTGATCTCATCGGCAAACGACGCTGTACGAATGGACGTAACCACTACGCCCTGCTTTACACCAGCCTTGTTAGCAACCGACGGGGGCAGCACATCGACCTTGATACCGAGCTTGCCTTCACCTGCATCAGCCTGCTCGGGAGTCTGGGTCTCGTCGTCGTTATTGTTTCCGGCGAGATCGGTGTAGGTCTTCGCGCGGTCGCCAATCGCGACGGTCGCGTTGCCAAGCTTCCCACCGCGCAAATAGCCCAGCTTGACGCTGGAGCCCACGGCGCGTGCGGAAAT
>CALMON010000147.1 GCA_937871785.1 uncultured Granulicella sp. | reverse complement strand
ACGAAGGGGGTGGGCCACCTCACGGTGACTCACCCCCTTTGCACGACCTACTGCACGATCTACCTGCTGCAAGCTATCTACTGCACGACTACGTTGAGGGGAACCGACTGCGTAGCCGCCGTGCCTCCCGTGACGCTTACCGTGATGGTATACGTGCCCGCCGGTGTGGCGTTGGCCCCGGCGTTGTTGTTGCCGCAGCCGGAGAGTGCGCCCATGGCCCCGAGCGCGACCACCGCCAGAAGCACCAGCAAAGGTGTACGGAGCGTCAGGTTGCGGCGTCGCGACAGGCCGAAGAGCGCCAGCAGTGAACCCGGCAGCAGGATAGCCAGGCTCGTTTCAACGGCGTTCGAACGGGACCCCGGGCGGGCCGGGATCGACAGGGCCGCAAGCGAACCTGTACCGATCGTGAGCGTGTCAGCGACTGTGGAGCCGGCGAGCGTTACCGTCGCCGGGTTGAAGGTGCAGGTGATTTTGGCGGGCAGTGTGCCGCAGCTCAACGTGAGCGTGCCGGTGAAGCCGCCGACGGGGGTGAAAGTGAGGGTGCTGGTGCCGGTGGAGCCGCGCGCGATGGTGAGGCTCGAAGGATTCGCCGTGACGGTGAAGCCGGGCACGGCCACCGTGACGCTGAGCGCGGACGATGTGCTGCCGGTGAAGTTGGTGTCGCCGCCGTAAACGGCGGTGAGGCTGTAGCTGCCGGCCGTAGCGAGCGAGGTGGTGAGCGTGGCCACGCCGTTCGTGACCGTGCCTGTGCCCAGGGCAACTGTGCCGTTGTTGAAGGTGACCGTGCCCGTCGCGGCGGCGGGAACCGTTGCCGTAAGGGTGAAGTTCGCGGCGGTGCCCACCGTTGTGGCGGACGACGCCAGCGCCGTTGTGCTCGCGGCCTTGGTGATCGTGAGGGGAGCTCCGACGCTCAGGCTCGCGGCAAACCCGGTGGGGTTGGAGGTCGCGTTGTAGGTGCCCGCATAGTTCGCGATCACCGTATAGGCGCCGACGGCGGGGGTGACCGTAGCGGTGGCAATGCCCTGGGCGTTGACCGTTGCGGTGGCCAGGGTAAGGGTGCCGGCGGTAAAGGTGACGGTGCCGCCGGTAGCTGGCGTTGTGCCGGCCAGCACGGTCGCCGTCAGTACCTCCGCGGTGCCGAAGGTGGAGGCGGCGGGAGCTACCGTTTCTGTGGTGGTGGTAGCCACGGCAGAGCTGACAGTGAGCGGCGTCGCGGTAGAAACGGAGGCTGCGAAGGCTGTGTCACCCGGGTAGCTGGCGGTGATGCTGTAGGTGCCGCCAGCAAGCGTGCCGGTATAGGTGGCGACGCCGCTCGCATTCAGCTTGGCGGTGCCGACGGTGGCGGTGCCGTTCAGGAAGGTGACCGTGCCGGTCGGCAGCAGGGTGCCGGTAAGTTTCGAGGTGGTGGTGAGTGTGGCGGTGAGGGTAACGGTCTGCGTCGGCGTGGCCGTGCCGGTGGGCGACACGGTCAGGGCCGTTGCCGAAGGCTGTTGCTGCGTGATGAGCTTGAAGACGAAGCCGTCACTGTTGCCCTTCAGCGTCTTCTGGGCGGCGTTGCTTGTAACCGGCAGGTAGGTGCCGCCATACGTGTTGTAGCCCTGCGAGCCGCCGAAGTACACGGTCCCGTTCGCGTCGACGGAGAGCGAGTTGTTATCCGGTGTAAAGCCGCCGCCGATACCGATGTAGGTACCAGCCAGCAGCGTGGTCGCCGTTGAGTTCAGCTCCGCAACGTAATAATCGCTGCTGTTTGGAGTGACGAGAGACGTCTTGATCGGCAGGTAAGAGCTACCCGCGTTGGCAAGCAGGTACACATTGTTGCTCGTGTCGGTCACGAGGGCGCGGCCGGCTGTCTGGCCGATGTCTGCCTGCGTGGCGCCCAGGTAGGTGGACCACACGATGGCGCCCGCGGGTGAGACCTTGGTGAGAAAGGCTTCCAGTTCGCAGACGCCAGTGTTGCCGTTACCGTCGCTGAACTTGACGCACGAGGGCTGCAGCGTGCCGGTGGTGGTAGGGAAGTCGACAGCGTTGGTGTCGCCGGTTGCGATCACGTTGCCGGTGGAGTCGGTGGTGAGGCCGAACACGTCGGAACCCGGAAAGTTGGTGGTGCCGGTGCTGCTCTTGCCGGCGGACTGGCCGTTGACGTAGGTGTTGAAGAGCAGCGAGGCGGCACCGGATTTTGTAGGATCGAAGGCCGCAAGCCAGCCGGTCAGGTTGCAGGTGCTGTTGGCTGCCCCTGCGTTGGCGCAGGTGGGCGCAAACGCTCCCGCCGAAACCGGCCAGTGGGCCGACGACGTGTTGCCGCCGATGTAAGCGATGCCGTTGCTGTTGACCGCAACGGCGATACCGTTGGTTGCAGACGTGCCGTTGCCGGAACCGCCCAGGACCGGGCCGCCCAGGAGCGAGGAGTAGACGATGGTGCCGAGGTCCGCGCTGAGCACGGTCAGGAAGGCCTGCTCATCCTGCGGACCGCTTTGTGAGCCGTCAGGAAGACCTGGGCAAGGCGTCGCCGAGCTGCACGTGACCGCGTTGTTCTTCGATTCCGTGGTGTTGGTGTAAAAGGCCGAAGCGGTCGTGGGGAAGTTCGACAGGCCGATGGCGGCGACACCGTGGTTGTTGACCGGGTAGCTTGGCACGTCGCTGTAGCGCGACGGATTGCTTGAGAAGACGTACTGCGTGGAGAGCGTAACGCCGGTGATGTAGACCTTGCCGGCGGCATCGAGAACGACACTGTTCGCGATGTCGGTTTGGGAGCCGCCAAGCGGCGTGCCGTAGAGTTCACTCTTGCCGTCGGACGACAACTTGACGAGAAAGGCGTCGGCGCCGCCGCTATTGCTCTCATAGTTGTTGAAGCCGAGCACCTGTGCGTTGCAAAGCGTCTGCACGGCGGTGGCAGTGAAAGGAAATTCTCCGGGTGTTGTGTTGGTGGTTCCGCCCGAACCGCAGGCATCCGTATAGCCGACGACGTACGGCTGATCGGCGGCGTTTACGGCGATACCGTTGGCAACGCTGTCGCCAATGCCGGACAGGTAGGTCGTCCAGAGGATGGCCGATCCGTCAGTCGAAAACTTGGTGACAAACGCGGCGGGATAGTTGTTGTTATACGCCGTGCCCACGTTTGTGGGCTGAAACTCCCCGGTGGTGCCTGTGAGATCGAGCGATTTGCTCGCGCCGACGGCGTACAGCTGGCCGGCTGCGTTCAGGGCGGTCGCGTAAATGCCGTCATCGCTGCTGCCGCCGAAGTAGCTGGCGTAGCTGATGATGGGGTCGATGACGAGAACGCGGGTGTGGTCATAGGTGCCTACGTGGAAGCCGACTTCGCCATTGTCAGCAACGGTAAAGGCACCCTCCACCGGCTGGCGTTTGCCGTCGACCTGCTGGTAAAGGACCGGCTTGCCGAAGCGCAGGTCCTGCGCGGCGGCGGTGCTGCCGGTCTGCAGGCGCAGCGACCCGTCGGCGGCGGTCACAGGCTTTGCCCCCGTTACGGCCATGCGAATGGCGGCGGCGTCGGCTCCCGGCGCGACGGTAAAGTCATACTCCAGTGTGCGCTGATCGTTGCCGTAGTAGACCACGTCGATGCCGGGGTACAGGCCGGTCGTGCGCGCCTGCAAGGAGGTCGGCACACCCAGGTGCCAGTCCTTGTGGTTTGAGCTGTTCATATAGTTGACGTAGCTGCTGGTAGGCTGCGCTGCCGCCATGGAGGCCGCGGGGTCGGTGCCGAGCATCGTCAGGCGCACGGTTTCGAGCGGCTCCGGTGCGTGGGGTTTCAGCCGGTCGGTCTTGCCGCTCACCGGGTGGTGCAGCAGCAGGGTTGCCTCCGCGGGCTGCAGCAGAATGCTGTACCCGGGGCCGTGCGCGACGAACTTCGCGGCCGGATCGGCCTGGCCGTCGTTGCGCTCGAAATACAGCGGCACCTTGCCGTACGCTGGGGAGGCGTCGTGCGAGCGCTGCGTTGCGGCCTGCGCGCATAAGGGTCTAGCAGCAAGCACTGAGAGCAGTGCAGTGAACAACGAGAGGGATTTCCGCGCGTAAGTGGACATGGTGGGTGGTGGCTCCTGCACCGAACGCGCCTTGTGGAGCAATACTGTGTCACCATCGCTGATTTTTTTCGTAGGCGGCAGGTAGGCGTTCAGTTCAGGCTTAAGATCCGGGCTGCGCCCAGACCGATCCAGAAGCAAGGACGATTGAAACCGCTTACCATCGTGAAAACAGCCCAGAACCTGGGTCCACAACCGTTCACTTTTCCGCGGCTTGAGTCTCACCTTGCCGCTCGGCCCGGAGTTGTTCCACCAGCTGCGCTGCCTGGGCGGCCAAACCACGTTCTACCAACTGCAGCGGCTGCAGTGACGCGTAGCCCTGCACCGCTTTTTCCGCAGCGACCAAACTTTCCGCAGAACGATGCTCACCGTGGAGAGCTCCTGCCAAAAAGAGTTCACACAAGGCTTGCTGCGCAAGATTCTTGCCATTGGTCGATTGCAGAATCGCCAGGGCCTTTTCCGCAGCGGCAGCAGACTTTGTAAACTGGCCGTCGAGCAGATACGCCTGGCTCAGCATCTTGTAAGGCATGAAACGGTCTGAGCTTGTGGCGTATTTGGTCTCCCAGGTCGGCAACGTGCCTTGAAGCAGGCCGATCGCGGCCGTCGTCTGGCCGGACATAGCCAAGTCGCGGGCCAGATTGGCGCCTGCCTCAATAGTGTTTAGACCTTCAGGGCCATCGCACGTCGTGTACCGCACGTATGCCTGGCGATGTGCCTCCAGGCTTTCCGCAGCAGCGCCGCGAACGTAGTAGGAGTTCCCGAGCCGCAAATACGTCGCCGCCAGGTCGCACGCGGCATAGGGTTCGCGGCCGTACGTGACGAGGTTTTCCTGCAGCAATCGCTCGCCTTCCAGATTGTTGCCGCGTGCGTTGAGCGCCCAGGCGAGCCAGCCCACCGCCGCTGCGGTTTCCCGGTCTGGAAGGTGCCGGGCATGGCACTCTTCTACGGCACGGCGCAAAATGCGCACGTTCTCATCACTCCGGTCGCCGCCCGCCTCACGGCTGTAAACGTAGTATGTTTCAATGACGACTCGCGCCGACGGTGTGACACCTGGCGCGTTCACCAGAGACATCGCATGCGCTGACAGCTGACGGCCGAGCTGTGCGTCTCCGAGAAAGTAAGCCGTTACGCCCGCATAGGCTTCGGCTTCTATCTCGGTCGGCGTGTCCTTTGCAGCCCGGGCACTGGCAAGGACTTTCGAAAAAGCACCCTCCGCGTTGGCGTAATCGTCGTTGGCAAACATGGATTCGCCAAGACTCAGTTGGGCCGCACGAAGGTCCGCGGAATCGTTGATGAAGTCGGGCAGAACTCGAAAGCCAAGCTCCAGGAATTCCGGAACCGTGGACGTGGGCTTGCCAAGATAGTCGGAGTTCGCAAGCTCGAAAAGGCGGCTCATGAACATCTGCATCTGAAGAGCCCGCTGACCGGCGCGAACCGCTTCCGCCTGACGCCATGAGGCATAGCCGGCGGTGCCAACCAGGGCCGTCAGCGCGAACGACGTCGCCAGGACCGCAACACGGTTCCTGCGGACGAACTTTCCCAGCCGGTATGTCGTCGTCTGCGGCCGGGCCAGGATAGGCCGCCCCGCCAGGTAGCGCTGCACATCTTCCATCAAGGCGTCGACGGTCGCGTAGCGATCCCGAGGCCGCGCGGCCAGGCATTTGGTTACAATGGTTTCGAGATCGCCGCCCAGTTCCACGCGCAGGCGGGTCTGCGTCAACGCGCGGCGGTCGGCTGCTTCCGGCGTGACGGCTTCATGCAGGCTTTCCGGAGCATGCTCCTTCATGGAGCGCTCGATCAGCAGAGCGACGGAGCTGTCGCGGTTCGGGCGCTTGCCGGAAAGCAGTTCAAACAGCACAGCGCCCAACGCGTACACGTCGCACACGGTCGTCACCGGCTCATTCAACAACTGCTCCGGGCTGGCGTAGGCAGGGGTCGCCATCACGGTCGTGGTCAGCAGGCTGTCCGGCTGCACCAGCTTGGACGTGCCGAAATCCAGCAGCTTGACGGTGCCGTCTTCGCGCGAAACAAGGACGTTCGACGGCTTCAAATCAAGATGCACAACCAGGTTTCGGTGGGCATAGGCCACGGGTTCGCACACATGCAGAAACAACTGCAGCCGCTCCCTGATGCCGAGCTTGTTGTCGTCGCACCAGGTGTCCAGGTGCTCGCCGTCCACATACTCCATGACCAGGTAGGGCTCCCCGCCGTCGGCCATGCCGGCGTCCAGCATGCGGGTGATGTTGGCATGGTTCAGCGAGGCGAGAATGTGCTGCTCACGCGCGAATCGTTCGGTAAAGCCCGGCCCGGCGGCATGGCGAGACAGCACCTTGACGGCCACGCGCTGCAACGCGCCGCCCACCAGCCGCTCGCCCAGATACACGCTGCCGATTCCCCCCGCCCCCAGCAGGCGCACGATGGTGTACGGACCGATGCGACGCAGCGCAGGCGGCAACGCCGTGGCAGGCGCGGCCGCGGCGCTGTTGCGGAAAGCTTGGATCAACTGGCGAGCCCGCAACCTCGTTTCCGGATCGTTACAGGCAGCTTCCAGCAGCGTATGGAGATCCACCTCGGGAGACGCTTCCGCCAGGTGGAAGAGCTGCTGCAGTTGCTCCCAGTGGTCGTAGTCCGAAGTCATGCGAGTCCTCTACGGCGGTACGCGCCAAACGGCTGCGGGATGTGTCAGTGGCTCCCCGGCGTGCAGCCTACTTTTGCTGCAAACGCTCCGAAAGCCAGACGCGGATAAAGCGCAGATCACGATCGATAGTGGCCTTGGACGTGTGCAGCAGCTCGGCGGTTTCTTCAGCCGTGAAGCCCAGAAAAAAGCGCAACTCCACCATGCGGCATTTACGGGGGTCGATGCCTTCAAGCTCGTACAGAATGCGGTCGAGATCAATCGTCGCTTCGGGCGAGCTTTCCATCCAGACAAGGTCGTCGTTCAACGGAACGGCCACGCCACCGGAGCGCTTGGCGCGGTGCTCCGAACGGGCCTGGTCCACCAGAACGCGACGCATCAGCCGCGCGGACAAGCTGTAGAAGTGTTGACGATCCTCAAAGCGGCAGCTACGCTGGCGCACCAGCTTCAGGAACAACTCATTGACGACGCTGGTCGGTTGCAGCAGATTTTCCGGCCGCTCGCCGCGAAACAGGCTGCCGGCAATTTGCCGCAGGTGGGGGTAGACCAACTCGAACAGCGTTTCTGTCGCGGCAGGTTCGCCGGCAGACCACTCGTGCAGCAGCAACGTAATCTGTCCCGGTTCCATTTCCAGAGCTGCCTCATAGAAATTCGAGTTCACGCGCAACTATATACGCTGCCGCGCGAAATCGCACCGGCAGGTTTCCTGGCAGGCGTGGAAAGCACCGGGGCCTGCAACGTACAGGGCGCGCCACGCGCACCGCATCGGTGCCTATCGCCGACTCCGGTGTCCTCCGATCGGTCGCACGGAGTATCCTATGGTCATCATGAAGACATTGCTACAAACGCTCCAAGACAATGGCGACCGCATCGTCGCCGACTGGACGCATTCTCTCCGATCGGCAACGCAGCGCAAGGATCTGTTGAGCGAGCGCGACCTCGAAAGCCAGGCCGCGGATCTTTTCAAAGCCATCGTCAAGGTCCCGGCGGAAACCAAAATCAGCGAGTTCGGCTCGCCTGCCTGGCGGCCTGTGAAGGACCTCGTGGCCACGCTGTCGGTATCCCGCGCCAACCTTGGCTTTTCGCCTACGGAAACGGCCCTGTTTGTGCTCTCGATCAAGCCGGCAATTTTTGGCACGATCCGCCAAGAATGGGGCAGCGATCCGGACAGGCTGTTTTCTGAAATCACCGTCGCCGACAGCTTTATCGACAAGCTCTCGCTGCACAGCACGGAAAGCTACATTGGCGGGCGGGACCGCGTGATCGCCCGGCAGCAGGAAGACATGCTGGAGCTTTCTACGCCGGTGGTCACCTTGTGGGACGGCATCGTCGCCCTGCCGCTGATCGGCACACTGGACAGCGCGCGCACACAGGTGGTCATGGAAACGCTGCTGCAGGCCATCGTGGACACCAACTCACGCGTCGCCATCATCGACATCACCGGCGTCCCCACCGTCGATACGCTGGTGGCGCAGCATCTGCTGAAAACCATTACGGCCGCGCGCCTGATGGGAGCGGAATGCATTTTGAGCGGCATCCGGCCGCAGATCGCGCAGACCATCGTTCACCTCGGCATCGACCTGCAGCAGATTGCCACCAAGGCGAAGCTGGCAGACGCGTTTCGCCTGGCGCTGGAGCAGACGGGTCGCCGCGTGACCCGGATCGATGGCGCCCAGGCCGCACAGGCCGCCAAGGCCGCGAAAGCAGCCCTGTAATGGAGCGCATCCCGATTCTGCGCATCGGCACCTTTCTGCTGGTGACCATTCAGGTCGACATGCACGACCAGCTTGCGCTCACGCTGCAGGAAGACCTGACCAGCATGATCGCCAGGGTAAGCGCCGGCGGCGTTCTGATCGATATTTCGTCGCTCGAAATCGTCGACTCGTTCATCGGTCGAACGCTGGCGAACATTGCGTCCATGGCGCGCGTGCTGGACGCCACGACGGTTGTGGTCGGCATGCAGCCGGCGGTCGCCATCACACTGGTGGAGCTTGGCATGTCGCTGCCGGGCATCCGCACCGCCCTCAATGTGGAGTCGGGTATGCAGTACCTCCGGGACACTCTGGCAGATCGTGAGGACGAGGATGACTGGCGAGACTACAGTCCGCAAGGCTGAGACGATCCCGATCGCGGAAAGCAATGACGTGGTGCGGGTGCGCCAGCAGGTGCGCGTGTTGGCGCTTGAGGTGGGGTTCAGCCTGGTCGATCAAACCAAGGTAGTCACAGCGGCCAGCGAGCTGGGTCGGAACACGCTGGAACACGGCCATGGTGGCCACGCGGAAATCTCCATCATCGATAACGGCGTGAAACGTGGCATCAAAATGAGCTTTCGTGACAACGGCCCGGGCATAGCGGACATCGCACTGGCTATGACGGACGGATACACCTCGGGCAAGGGCATGGGCCTTGGCCTGAGCGGGAGCAAAAGGCTGATGAACGAGTTCGAGCTTACGTCGGAAGTGGGCGTGGGCACGACTGTGACAGTAGCCCGATGGAAGTGAGTAACCCTTCCACCCTGGCGATCCACATTGCCGCCAATGACGATAGCGAAACGGGCAATGCGCGGCGCCAGGCCATGAAACTCGCCACGGCGCTCGACTTTTCCGAGTTACGCTGCGGGCAACTGGGTCTCGTAGTGACGGAGTCGGCCAGAAATGTGGCCCTGCATGGCGGCGGCGGACAACTGCTGCTGACGCCCTGGAAGCACGAAAGCGACGGCGAAGCCGGGGTGGATGTTCTGGCGCTCGACAAAGGCGCGGGTATCGCGGACATCGGTTCCGCGCTGACCGACGGCTTTTCCACGGGAGGCACGGCCGGTACCGGGCTCGGTGCGGTGGGTCGGCTGTCAGACATGTTTCAGATTTATTCCAAGGTGGGCCAGGGAACGGTGACGTTTGCCAGGGTGCTGCGGTCAGAGCACGACCTGAAGAAGTATGTTTCGCCTCGCCTGGGAGCGGTCAACTTGCCGATTGCCGGCGAAATCCTGTGCGGCGATGCGTGGGCCAGCCATCACCAGACCGGCCGCAGCGTCTACATTCTTGCCGATGGGCTTGGCCACGGACCGCTGGCCCATGCTGCCGCCGAAGAAGCCGTGCGCTCCTTTCAGGCGAACGCGGCGCACACGCCGAAGCAGATTCTGCAAGCCATGCACCTGGCGCTGGTCAAAACGCGCGGCGCCGCGATCGCCATAGCGGAGGTGCTGCATGACCGGCAGCTCCTCCATTTTGCCGGGTCGGGGAATATTTCAGCCTCGCTTCATGGCAAGGGCCGCCCCCGAAGCCTGGTTTCGATGAACGGGACGCCAGGCCATACCATGGGCTCCGTGCAGGAATACACCTACGCCGTGGAACCGGAGTCGCTGCTTATCCTGCACAGTGACGGCCTGTCGACGCGCTGGTCCATGGACGACTACCCGGGCTTGGCGACACGCCATCCCGCGCTGATCGCGGGTATTCTTTTCAGGGATTTCAGTCGAAGCAGGGATGACGCTACCATTGTGGTCATAGGCGTGTAGCTGTGAGCGAATATTCCATCCTCAAGGTGCGTTTGCAGCAGGAGCGGCATGTGGTGCATGCCCGGCAGCGCGCTCGTGACATCGCCGCACTGCTTGGGTTTGAAAAGCAGGATCAGGTCCGCGTCGCGACCGCCACGTCCGAGCTGGCAAGAAACGCTTTTCGCTATGCGCGCGAAGGCACGGTCGAGTTTCTGGTGGCCGATTCCGTCCCTCAGGCCCTGATCATCGACGTACGTGACACCGGTCCTGGCATTGCTCATCTCGATGACGTCCTGAGTGGTCATTACCAGTCCAAAACCGGTATGGGGAAAGGACTCACGGGAACGCAGCGCCTCATGGATTCCTTCGCCATCGAAACAAAGGCCGCGGGCACGCACGTGCGAGTCGCAAAAGAGCTGCCCGCAGGGGCGGCTCCGGTGACGAAAGACGCTGTGAGGCTGCTTGCCGCCGAGCTGGCCAGGGCCGAGATCGACCCTTTTCAGGAAGTCGAGCGACAAAACCAGGAGCTGCTGAGCACGCTCGCCGAGCTGAACGACAAGCAGCAACTGCTCGCGCAGGTGAACAGCGAGCTTGAAGACACCAACCGCGGTGTGGTCGCGCTTTACGCCGAACTGGAACAGAACGCGAACGATCTGCGGCGGGTCTCGGATCAGAAGACGAGCTTCCTGTCGAACCTTTCGCATGAGTTCCGCACACCGTTGAATTCGATCCTGGCGTTGTGCCAGATTTTGACCAACCGCTCCGATGGCGACCTGACCGACGAGCAGGCGAAGCAGGTTGACTACATTCGCCGCTCGGCAAGCGACCTGAACGAGCTCGTGAACGACTTGCTCGATGTCGCCAAGGTGGAAGCGGGCAAGGTCGACATAAAACCGACCGTTTTTTCGGTGGTGGATGTCTTTGCCGCGTTGCGCGGTATGCTGCGAACGCTGTTGACGGGCACGGCGGTCCAGCTTGTGTTTTCCGACGCGACGAGCCTTCCGGTGCTGTTTACCGACGAAGCGAAGCTGTCGCAAATTTTGCGCAACCTGATTTCAAACGCGTTGAAGTTCACTGAACGCGGACAGGTCAGCGTATCGGCGGACATGATCGGCGACGATGTCCTCTTCCGGGTCGCCGACACCGGTATAGGCATCGCCGCGCGGGATCACGAACGCATCTTCGAAGAGTTCGTGCAAATCGGTGGCGAGATCCAAAGCCGCGTCCGCGGAACAGGGCTGGGCCTGCCGCTTTCGCGCAAGCTCGCCGAACTTTTGGGCGGCACCCTGCAGGTAAAAAGCCAACCGGGAGCCGGCTCGACGTTTTCGGTGGTTCTGCCCGCCCAGTATGAGCTGCTCGAACAACCGCCGGATAAGCCGACCGCTATCCGCAAAGATGGCGCTCGCGTGCTGCTCGTCGAAGACAACATGGAAACACGATTCATCCACCAGGCTGCCCTGAAGAACACGGACTACACTCTGCTTTTTTGTAGAAACGTCCTCGAAGCACGCACGCTGATCGAGGCGGAAGGGCCTGCCGCCGTGGTGCTCGATCGCATGCTGGACGGCAAAGACTCACTCCCGTTTCTGGAAGATCTCCGCGCCAGCGGCTATCGTGGCAAGGTGATCGTGGCCAGCGTGGTCGACGATCCGGAAGCAGCGCGAAGAGCCGGCGCCGACGCGTTTCTCGCAAAGCCCATCGCCCACGGGCTGCTGACCGAAACGCTGATGCATCTTCTTCGAGGATCGGGGTCAGGGAAGGGATCGCTCTTGTTAGTCGACGACGATGAGATCAACCGCTATGTGTTGCGGGAAGCGCTTCTGCCCTTCCATCTGCCTATCCTGGAGGCACGCACCGGCCGCGAAGCGCTGGACATCGCGGCATTGGGGAAAGTGGGCGGCATCTTTCTGGATATGACGATGCCGGGGCTTACAGGCCTCGAAACATTACGCGAATTGAGAGCGTCTGCCGCGACGACCGACCTACCCGTCATCATCCACACTTCCAAGGAGCTTACCGACACCGAAAGCGCGGCGCTCTCGGCGCTCGGGGCGGAGTTTCTGCCAAAGAAGACCCTCAGCGAGCCGCAGGCGCAGGAGTCTTTGCGATCGGTACTGACGAAAGCAGGCCTGCTTTGAGCACGTCCGAGCCCTCGATCCTGATCGTCGACGATCGCGAAGAAAACCGCTACACCATCCGTCACGCTCTTTCGCGCGCCGGCATGCAGACGACCGAAGCAGCCAACGGGCGAGAGGCTTTGGAGCAGTCCCGGTTTCTACCCGACGTGATTGTGCTCGACGTGCGGCTGCCGGACATGCTCGGCTACGAAGTGTGCCGACGGCTCCGCGCCAATCCGAGGACCGCGCATATCCCGGTGTTGCAGTTGAGCGCCACCTTCCTGACCACCGAAAGCAAGCTGTACGCGCTGGAAAGCGGAGCGGATGCGTACCTGGCCCAGCCCGTCGATCCGCTGGTGCTCGTCGCGACGGTGCGCTCGTTGATCCGGCTGCGCGACGCCGAGCAGAAAGCGCGCCTAGCCGCGCGCCAATGGGCAGCCACGTTCGACGCGTTGAGCGAAGGCGTTGCGCTCATTGACGACGGCCGGGTACGCCGCTGCAATCGGGCCATGACGGCGCTGCTATCGGTGCCGTACGGTGCGCTCGAAGGCGTTCGGCTCGGGGAGCTCCTGCCCACATACTTCGGCGTGGAGTTGACCGCGTTCGCCCCAGACACTCCCATGGTGGTGCAGCGCGGAGGCCGGTTCTTTCGCCTCGGCACGTGCATGCTGCCCGACAACGATGGCACCCCCGGGGAGATCCTGGTCGTGGCCGATGTGACGCCGCAGAAGCAGGCAGAGCAGGCATTGTTGTTGAACGAGCGGCTGGCGGCCACGGGGCGTATGGCGCACACCATTGCGCACGAAATCAACAATCCTCTTGAAGCGATTACGAATCTGATTTATCTCGCGCAAATGTCGCCGGCAAGCACGGGGGAGACGAAAGCCTATCTCGCCAGCGCGGCCGAGGAAATTCAGAGAATTTCGCAGATCACGCGCCAAATCCTTTCGTTCAATCGCGAAGCTGCTACACCGGTGGCTATACCCATCTCGGAGCTGCTGGAAGACGTGCTGGCATTAAGCGCCCGTCACGAGGTTGAAAAAAAGGTCCACTCAAGGCTCGAGCTGGATCGCACGATCAACCTGCAGGGGTACCCGGCCCGGCTTCGGCAGGCGTTCGCAAACCTGGTTCGGAACGCGATTGAAGCGTCCGCGCCGGGAGGCGAAATTCGGGTGCGCGTGACGCGCAGTGTGATGCGGTACGGCGATGGGGAAACGCCTGCTGTCCGTGTCAGCATTGCCGACCGCGGAGCGGGTATTTCCCCCGCGCATCGAGAGAAAATTTTCGACGCCTTTTACACGACCAAGGAACAAAAGGGTTCAGGCATCGGTTTATGGCTGACCGTGGGCGTTGTGCAGGAACACCACGGAAAGCTGCAGCTTCGTACGGCCACAGCGAGCGAGCGCCATGGTTCCGTCTTTTCCGTCCTTCTTCCGCTGCCGTGAAGTCGCGCTGTGAAGCGCCGACGTTGCTCTGGGTAGATGGATTTAACCCGCGAAAGCCTCCGTGTTGGCGCGGTCGGCGATCGTGTAGAGAAGATGGTCGGCATGCTTTTCTTCGTCAAGGATTTTTTGCAGTTGTTCGACGTGAGTCGACAAACCGAGCACCTTGGCCCACGAGCGCGCCGCGCCGTACGATGCGATCTCGTAATGCTCGATCTTTTGCGCTGTCGCAATCAGCCCTGCGTCACGCACCGGACCCGCCTCCGACTCGCTCACAATATTTGCCCCCGACGCGATAAGCGCGGTGATGATGACGTCTTTTTTATCGTCGACATCACCGTCGTTGACCTCGCCGATGAGCGCCTTCAAACGCGTCACCTGCCCTTCGGTTTCCTGCTGATGCGACTGGAAAGCCTGCTTGAGCTGCGTGTCGGATGCATGGGCAATCATGCTCTCCAGCCCCTTGACGATCTGCGTTTCAATGCAAAGCAGGTACCGCAGTTGCAGCGTATAAAGAGACTTGAAGCTTTTGATATCGTTCGGCGTGAGAAAACCCATTGTAGCTACCTCGTCCTTTGCAGGATGGTTCTAAAGATCTTCAGATGCAAGAAGAGGGCCTCGGTCTCGGCTGGTACGCTGAACCCATGCGCCGCCTCCCTGCCCTCCTGCTATTTGCCGCCGCAACACTCCACGCGCAGCTGCCGCAGCCACAGCAGCAGCAGCCGACAAGGCCGTTTACGCTACAGCAAATCCTTTCGGCCCCGTATGCGCTTTCGCTGACGGCCGCTCCGGTCGGCGGTCGATTCGCCTGGGTAGAAAACGCGGAAGGCGTCCGCAACCTCTGGGTGGCGAGCGCCACGCAGCCCGCCCGGCAGATCACGCACTATACGGAAGATGACGGGCAGGACATCGGCAACCTCGCGTGGTCGCCCGATGCGACAAGCCTCGCCTACACCTACGGCGCGGAAACCGGCGCCGGCGGCCGTCCCGCCAACCCCGACGAAAGGCATGGTCAGGCGCTGCATGTCATCGTGCAGCCGCTAGCCCCTGATGCTCCTGCGGAAGACCTCGGCGAAGGACGCTCGCCGCTGTTTATGCATGGCGGCTGCGGCGTATTTTTTCTGCGCGGCGGCAAGGTCTGGGCGCGGGGCTTTTTGCCAAGACCATCGCCGGGGCCCGGCGCGACCTTGTACGAAAGTCTTGCAGGACCGCAGCCTGCGCCGCCACTCCTCTGCCAAACCAGAGAGCAAGGCGCCTTTCAGGTGGTCACCGACCGCGGCTCGGCGCACTCGCTCACGCTGTCGCCGGACGGCAACCTGCTGGCCTACATCAGCCGCAGGTCCGGACCCAGCGGCGGCCACAGCTTTCTCGCACTGTATGACTTGACCGCGCTGATCCTTCAATTTTCCGCGCCCTCCACCGGCAACGATTCCGCCCCGGCCTTTTCGCCCGACGGCCACCAGCTCGCCTGGCTGCGCGCTCCCGCGACCGACGCCCCCGAGTTCGCCACCAACCGCACCTCGCCCAACCCGTGGTCCATCCAGCTTGCGACGCTCGACGCGCAGCACGTCGCAACGCGCACCCTGTTTACGCCCGAAGCCAACAAGCCGGGCAGTGTGCTTCCGCGTTTCGCTACAGGCGACCCGCGCGTCTGGTGGGCCGGTGACGGCAAGCTGCTGTTCTGCTCGGAGTCGGATGGATGGAACCACTTGTATGCGCTGGACCTGCTTACCCCGCACGCTACGCCGGCAAAGCCTGTGCTGCTTACGCCAGGTGCGGGTGAAGTAGAAGATGTTTCGGTGAGTCCGGATGGTCACCACGTCCTGTGGTCAACGAACAAAGTTCAGGAAATGTTTATCGCCGACGGCGCTCAAGAGTGCGTCGCTGCCGAATCGCAGCTGACAAAAGGCGATCGCGATCGCCGGTTGGTCTGGTCACTTGATCTTTCCGACGCCACACTCAAGGTACAGCCGCTCAGAGGGAACGACGAGATACAAACTCGACCTCTGCAACTGGAAGACGGCTCCATCGTCGCGCTGGCATCCGGCGCCTTTGTCCCGATGCACCCGGTCTTTATGACGGGGGATCCCTATGAGGCGACCGACGTCATGAAGAACGCCTGGCCTCGGACCTACCCCGAAAGCAGCCTCGTCTTTCCGAAGCAGGTAATCTTCCCTTCCAGCAGTCGCGACGGACAAAGCTCCATCTCGCTGCACGGGCAGCTCTTCCTTCCTGGTGCAGTGTATGAAGGACGAACGAGATACGCCACTTCCTGCAACGGACACCATGTCAGCTTGCCGGCCACTCGTGACGCCATCGAACACCCGGCCATTCTCTTCTTCCACGGCGGCCCCAGGCGGCAGATGCTGCTCGGCTACCCGGCAATGGACTACTACTCGAACGCCTACGCCTTCAACCAGTACCTCGCCTCGCGCGGATACATCGTGCTGAGCGTCAACTATCGCGGAGGCATCGGCTACGGGCTCGACTTTCGTCAATGCGAACATTGCGGCGCGGACGGTGCCGCCGAATACGCCGACGTGCTCGGCGCGCAGGCGTACCTGGCGTCTCGGCCAGATGTCGACCCCAAGCGCATCGGGCTCTGGGGCGGCAGCTATGGTGGCTACCTGACGGCGCTGGGGCTCGCGCGCAACTCTGATCTGTTTGCCGCCGGGGTCGACTTCCACGGCGTGCACGAGTGGGCGCTCGAATCGAACGCGTCCGCCGACTGGCTCGACCACGACCCCACGCAAACCGCCGCCGAGCGCGACGCGATTCTTGCCCACGCCCATGCGTCGTCACCCATGGCCGATATCGCAAAGTGGCGCTCGCCGATCCTGCTCATCCACGGTGACGACGACCCCGAAGTTGCCTACGCGCAGACGCCCGTGCTCACCGATGCGCTTCGCGCCCGCGGCGTTCCGGTTGAAGTTCTGATCTTTCCGGACGAGGTCCATGGCTTTCTATTGCATCGCGACTGGCTCGCCGCCTACCAGACCGCCAGCGATTTTTTCGATCGGACGTTGCGACGCGCGCACCAGGAGAGCCAGAATGTAGGACCGTTGCCTAAGCTATAGCTCTGTCGCTTGTCGGATATCCAGTGGACAGAGGAGTGCCCTTTACCTGCCCGAAAGCTTAGCTACGTGAAGCTGCGATGATCTTGCTCGTTTCTCTGACTCTGACGATACGAGGAAGTATTTTGGCTACCGCGAACTCGTGCATGTCTGGAGGAGGCTGCTGCAAGTAGCTGAAGCAACCACTACGTTGTAGTTACGATCAAACCTACGATCAAAGGCGGCACGAGTTGTGGCCTAAGTTGCGACGACTTAGCTATGAGCCCTTTCGCCGAGCTGGTGCCACTCGTTCCCTTGATTTACCTCAACGGCACGCGTTTGGTGGTAGAGTCTTCTGATTAGCGGAGTCGGGTTCCACACGACGTGGAACAAGTCATTGGGGTCTGATCGTCAACCCGAGCAACGAGTCGGTGCGAAGCAAATGTACCGGCGAATATGCTCGGCGATCCGTGCACCACTACGGACATCGGCTGCAGCTTGTAACAGCGAGCCGGATCGATCCCCCACGCAAGCTGATCGGCAATGAGTTGCGCTGTGGGACTCCATCATTAGCAAACGGGCAGGCTGATAGCGAGAACGAGAACGAATGGCAGTAACTGCAAGTAAGCTAAACGGTTCCTCTTCCGATTGAGGTCTCGAATCGTCGAAACCGATCCGTTTAGAGAAAGCTTTAGGTTGGCCGGGTGCACGCCGCAACGTCAAGTGGATGCTTGTTTCTGGCGTTGTTTTACCTGTCCTTGTGAGCCGTTGAAACGATTTTGGAGGATCTATATGGTCGGAAAACTTGCATTGGAACAGCGAAAAGACTTGGCCGTCGCGACCACGCTTACGGTGAATGGGAATACCCACACGCTTGACGTCGAGCCTTGGACCTCACTGCTCGATCTGTTGAGGGAGCGGCTACAGTTGACGGGAAGCAAGAAGGGCTGCGATCACGGCCAGTGCGGCGCTTGCACCGTGCTGGTGAACGATGTTCGCGTGAACAGTTGCCTTTGCCTGGCCGTGATGCACGACGGCGATGCCGTCACAACCATCGAAGGGCTTGGCAGCGAGGGTAACCTGTCGCCGATTCAGCAGGCGTTTGTCGATCATGACGGTTACCAGTGCGGCTATTGCACGCCGGGTCAGATCTGTTCGGCTGTTGGCATGTTGAAGGAAGGTCACGCCAAAACCGAGGCGGACGTTCGCGAACAGATGAGCGGCAATGTGTGCCGCTGCGGAGCGTACCCGGGCATCGTTGCCGCGGTGCGACACATCATGGCGACGAGTCAAACGGAAGGGGCGCGATGAACAATTTCGAATACGTGCGAGCAGAAGGCCTGGACGGAGCGGCCCGTTTTGTAGCGGGACACCATGGCGCGAAGTTTATCGGCGGCGGCACCAATCTTGTAGACCTGATGAAGTACAACGTCGAAAAGCCCACGGCGCTTGTCGATCTCAACCGGCTTGCCATGCGGAGCGTCACTGAGCTTCCGTACGGCGGCTTGCGACTCGGTGCGCTGGTGACGAACAGCGAGGTGGCCTACCACCCGGTTGTATCGGCGAAGTACCCGTTGCTATCCCGGGCTATTCTGGCGGGCGCCAGTGCTCAACTGCGCAACAAAGCGACAACAGGCGGCAACCTGCTGCAGCGCACGAGGTGCGTGTATTTCTATGACACGGCTGTGCCCTGCAACAAACGCGAGCCCGGCACCGGATGCCCGGCAAAGGAAGGCATCAATCGTAGTATGGCCATCCTGGGCACAAGCGTGTCATGCATCGCGACGCATCCATCCGACATGTGCGTAGCGCTGGCTGCGCTCGGGGCCACGGTGCAGGTGGCCGGGACGCAGGGCAGCCGCAGCATACCGTTTGCAGAGTTCCACCGTCTCCCCGGAGACCAGCCCCAGGTGGACACAACCCTGGCCGTCGATGAAATTGTGACCTCGGTAGACCTTCCGGCGGCCGGCTTCGCTGGACACAGTGCGTACATCAAGGTTCGAGATCGGCAGTCCTACGCCTTCGCGCTCGTATCGGTCGCGGCTGGCTTCGAACTTGCGGACGGAATCATCACGAAGGCGGGCATCGCTCTTGGGGGTGTCGCTCACAAGCCCTGGCGGAACGCGGAGCTTGAACGAAGCCTGCTGATCGGCAAACCCGCCAACCGGGATACGTACCATGCGTTTCAGCTTGCACTTCTGGCTGGCGCACAGGGCTATGGCGAAAACGATTTTAAACTCAAGATAGCGCCAGTGACTGTGGTCCGCGCCATGGAGCAGGCCGCGCATGAAGGGGAACAGGCATGAATACTCATCTGATTGGAACAGACGTCAACCGGATAGACGGACCCGCCAAGGTTTCTGGCGCAGCAAAATATGCGGCTGAGTTCTTTGCGCCCGATTTGCTGTATGCGGTTGCAGTTTCCGGCGCGATCGCCCATGGCGAGATCGACACGATCGACACCGCGGAGGCTATGAAAGTACCGGGCGCGGTCGAGGTGTTCACACACAAAAACCGGCCACATGTTTCCTGGTTTAACAAATCCTACCTGGATGAAGACGCACCCGTGGATGGTAAGCCCCTACGCCCCTTGTACGACGCAAAAATCTTTTTCAGCAGCCAGCCCATCGCGCTCTGCGTCGCCGAGACGTTTGAGGCAGCCCGCTACATGTCTCGACTGGTCCAGGTTACGTACACCTCGTTGACGCACCAGACCGACATGAAGATCGCCGTGCAGGAGGCGAAAAAAGTTACAAGCTCCAATCGCGACGGGATCGAGGCTCCTCCCAAGCCTCGTGGAAACTCGGCACGGGCGTATGCCGATGCGCCAGTGAAGATCGCGAAAGGGTATCTATCACCGACGGAAATCCATAATCCAATGGAGTTGTTCGCGACCACCGTGATCTATAACGACGATCACACCCTGACGATCTACGACAAAACACAGAGCGTCACAAATAGTCAGATGTATGTATGTAATATTTTCGGCTTGTCGAAAAACGACGTGCGTGTCGAATCGCCGTTCGTGGGTGGAGCGTTCGGATCGGCTTTGCGGCCTCAGTATCAGCTTTTTCTAGCAACGCTCGCCGCCAAGGCGTTGAAGCGTTCTGTGCGGCTGACCCTCACACGCGACCAGATGTTTACGCTGGGCCATCGGCCGGAAACCCTGCAGGAGATTCGTCTGGGGGCGAACCAGGATGGGCAGTTGCTTGCCCTGCATAACGAGTCCATGCAGGCCACCTCGCGTTATGAAAACTACTTTGAGGTGATCGCCAACTGGAGCGGACTAAGTTATCTCTGCGAAAACGCCACCATGGAAGAAAAAACGGTTTCCATGGACACGTCAACGCCCGGCGACATGCGCGCGCCAGGTGCCGCACAAGGCGTATGGGCTATTGAAACCGCCATGGACGAGCTCGCCGTTGCGACGGGAAGCGATCCTGTGGACTTGCGTCTGCGCAACTATGCCGATAAGGATCAGAATCACGGCAAAAAGTATTCCAGCAAGGAACTTAAGGCTTGCTACACGCAAGGGGCGGCACGGTTCCGCTGGAATGAGCGGGTCGCAACTCCACGCAGCGAACGGCGTGGAACGGCGTTGGTTGGCCGCGGCATGGCCGGTGGCGTGTGGGAATCGCCGCAAATGCCGGCCGCGGCGAAAGCTACGCTCGCGGCCGATGGCACCCTCACCGTTGCCAGCGGCACAGCGGACATAGGCACTGGCACCTACACGATGATGGCCATTCTGGCCGGGGAAGCGCTGGGTCTGCCGCTTGGTCGCGTCGTGGTGAAGTTGGGCGACACGGAATTGCCCGTGGCCCCTCTGGAAGGCGGCTCCTGGACAGTCGCCTCGGTTGGTTCGGCTGTCTCGAAGGCATGCAAAGCCGTAGCGGAAAGGGTGTTTACGCTTGCTGCAGGGATCAATGAGTCTCCGTTGAAGCACGCCTCGTTTCAGGACGTGGACTTTCTAAACGAACGCATCGTCCTGCGTGACGACCCCTCAAAGTTTGTCACCCTTCAGAGCGCGTTAGAGCAGGGGGAAGGTAAGCCCATTGAGGAAAAGGCCGATAGCGGCCCTAACATGTTCAAGCAACACGGATACAAGAGTTACACGCACTCCGCGGTGTTCGTGGAGGTCGAAGTCGATGAGGATTTCGGCACGGTGTCGGTTTGCCGCGTCGTCAGTGCGATTGCTGGCGGCCGCATCATCAATCACGAAGCCGCACAAAGTCAGATTATCGGTGGCATCGTCTGGGGCATTGGCATGGCGTTGCAGGAGCAAGCTGAAACCGATCATCAGTTCGGTCGAATCATGAACCACAATTTTGCGGAATACCATGTTCCGGTAAACGCCGACGTCCATGACATCGACGTCATCTTCGTGAAAGAAGAGGATGACATCGTCAATCCAATCGGAGCCAAGGGACTGGGAGAGATCGGTCTCGTCGGGGTTGCTGCTGCTATCGGCAATGCAATCTACAACGCCACAGGTGTTCGGGTTCGGGAGCTGCCGATCACGTTGGATAAGTTGATCTAAGTAAATCGATGGCAAGGCTGCAGCTTGAGAAGAGACTCTTCCTCTTCGGACGAAGAGCCGCTCTTCTTGAGGTGTCTTGGCCTCTTCTTGAAGGCTGAAGCAAAGCCGATGGTGAAGGGTTTCTGCTGAGGGTAAATGGTCTGGACTAGAAAATTTTCGGCCATTCCAGCAGCGAATGCTTCTTCAGCTCCGGCGGCAGCGTGACGGTTTGCTCACGCTTGTCGCGCAGGATAGTGACGCTGACCGGCCGTCCATAGCCGAGCTTCAATCGCTTGGTCCAGTCGGATGGAGTCGCCACCGGCACAGAGTCGACGCGCAGGACGACATCGCCCGCGCGCATGCCGGCCGAGGAAGCGGGGCTATTGGCGTCGACGCCGTGCACCAGCAGGCCGGTGTTGGCCGGCGCGCCGAAAAAGCTCGCAAGCTGCGGCTCCATCGACTCAAGCGAAAGGCCGGTGTAGCGGCTGCTGCGCAGCACGCTGCCCATAAAGCTTTGCCCTCGCACGCCCGAGCGCGGAGCCGGGGGCGCGGGCGAGTCGGTGTACCGCTCCGGAGGGGCGCCGGGTTCTTCGGTATCGGGAGGCAGGGGGTGGAACGAGTTGCGCTCCAACTCCTCGCGATTGGCCAGCTTTGCCGAAAGATTCAGCATGTGGCCGAGCCGCAGGATTGAAAAGCTCATCGTCTTACCCGGCGCGGCGTCGCGGATGCGATGGCGCAGATCGTCGGCATTTTCGATGCCTTGCCCGTCCACCTGCACGACTACATCATGCGCCTGCAAACCAGCTTTGCCCGCAGGTCCGTCGTGGTCCACCATGACAACTTCCACGCCATGCGACCCTTGCAGGTGCAACGACGCCACCTGCTCGTCGGGGACATCGTGCAGTTCGACACCCAAATAGCCCTGGGAGTGCGCTCCGGCGTTGACTCGAGGCTGGCCGGCAGCGATTTCCTCGCGACCCGCTGCGTACATGGGCGCAGCAGCAGCTACCATAAGCGCCGCCAGCGCGAGCCGTCCGGGGAAGCGGCGTAGGGTCGTCCGTCGAGTTGCGGAAACGGCAGGAAGAGGAGTCATGCGATCAGAAAGTACAGCCAGTGTAGAACGGGAAAGGGTCACGGTTACTGAATATCCGCCGTGCCTTGAAGCGCCTGAAACGACGCGGTACGGATGGCCGGGTTGACGTCGCGCGTGGACACACTGCGCAGCACCTGCCGCACGCTGGTATCGGCTTCTACCGGCTCCAGCAGCGAAATGGCACGCGTGCGCACACCGGCGTCGGAGTCATGCATGAGCACTTCGAGCACGCCGTCGCGCACGCGCTGGTCCTGCTCGACGTAGGGCTGCAGGCCTTCAAGAGCCTTCAACCGCACGGTCGGGCTCTTATCGTACCGCGCCGAATGCAGCAGAACGCCGCGTATGCTGCCGGTCGCGCCGTCCGTGTCGCCGTCGCAGCGGTGGCCGGCGATGCACTCGTTCGCCAGCAGCGCCACGGAGTTGGCGTGGACGTCGTTGCTGGTGGCAAGCTTGGTGCCGAGCAGCAGCAGCGAGCGGATTTGCGGATCGTCGAGCGAGCCCTGCACGGTTTCCGGCACGACGCGGTTGTAGTTTACCTGCACCTGTTCTGAATCGGGCGTTTGCACGATGCCAGAAACACTCGCGATGGCGCCGTTTGAAGCGTTCGACAGGATGACCGGCGACGGCAGCCGCGGCGCATGGGCTACTTGGTAGCGGGTCAGGAGATTGCCGCTCAGAAAGCCGGCGCCAAGCAGCAGGGTGGTCAGGGCGGGAGCACCCTGCACCGTGCCGAACCAGCGGAACATGTTCGCCACCAAGCGCGATTGGAGCGATCGCGGTGGCATCGTGTCGAGCACTTCATCAAGCCGGACGCGGGCCGCCGCCAGCAGGTTCGGGGAAGGCTCGGTAACCGGAAGCAAAGCCAGAGCTTCATCCAGAGCTTGCAGCGCTTTCCACTCGCGCCGGCAGTTTTCGCAGCCGGAAAGGTGCTGTTCGAGAGCGAATTGCATCTCGTCGAGCAGTTCCCCGTATTGCGCCATCACCATATTTTGTTGTGCGTTGTCACACGTCATGGTACGTACCTCAACTAGCCTCAAAGAAGTTGTTGCGACCTGTGCGGGTCTGGTGCCCGCTACAGAGGGTTGCGTCGTTTGGTTGCTTACATCGTTTTGCGTTGCGTTTTGAGTCGTCCGTGGCAAGTGTCCGTCAGCGTACATCCGCCAAAGTAGCGCGAAGTTTACGGGTAGCGCGGAAAAGCGTATTTTTCGCCGTTTCTTCCGTGGTTGAAAGCATTTCGCCGATCGTGCGCAGCTTCAGCCCCTGGTAATGCTTCAGTTCAAAGACCATGCGTTCGCGCGGCGTCAGGTTGCCGAGAGCTTCCTGAATGGCCGTGCTCATGGTCTTGCGTTCCAGCTCGCGCGCCGGGTTCGACGACGCGCGCTCATCGGAAATGTTGGCCAGCAGATCCATTTCTTCGCCGCCTGAATCGGTAGCGGTCGATGGGTCTTCGCGGCGGCTTTTGCGGCGGCGAAGCTGGTCGAGACAAAGGTTCGTCACGATGCGGTAGAGCCAGGTGTAGAACGAGCACTCGAAGCGGAAGTTCGCCAGATGCCGATACGCCTTGATAAAGGCTTCCTGGTGTACGTCCTGGGCATCCTGCTCTTGACCGAGCATATGCAACGCCAGCCGCAGCACCGAGCGGTCATAGCGGCGCACAAGGGAGTCGAATGCGGAGCGGTCGCCGGCCTGCGCGGCGCGGATCAGCTCGTCGTCTTCGGCACGCTGCAATTGCCGCGCTTCCAACTGCTCGGCGGTCATTTTGCCGCGCGCAACGGATTGAGCAGCGGTTTGTGTACCGAGACGAGGCATTGCCCCCGATTGTACTGTGGCGGGTACGCCGGCCACAGCTTCTTGAGACGCTGTCTCGCGAAGGCCAAGGGCAAACGGACTGGGTTGCCGGCGGCGGCCGATTTCCCCTGCCAGGAAAACTGCTTCTGCACTCACTGCTTCTGTACTCATTGATGCTGACCCCGGAAGTCAGGTTACTGCCGTTACACTGCATAGGACGGGCCCGCTTTGAAGATGTGAGCGCAAAGGTCCAATCTTTCCCGAGAACCTCCGCGGCACGGTTTGCGTCCAATCAATAGCTGCAGGGTAGCGCCGGGGATCGGCGCACCAGGGAAGGCGGCGGGAGCTTCGATGGCAGATTCGTTCGACCTCAACCAATCGCACGCCGGCAGCCGCCGTGAGTTTCTGCGCCGGACGTTTGCTTTTTCGGCCGTCGCCGCTCTGGCCCCGGGAGCCCTTCTGGCGCAGGCAGCCGGAACGACGGACTCGCCGCTGCCCGACCCCGCGCACCCGCACCTGCTGCTGGTCGGCGACTGGGGCACGGACAAATACATCCAGCAGCAGCAGCAGGTAGCCAACGGCATGAAGCGCTATGTTGACGTGCGCAACGTTCATCCCGGGGCCAACATTTACCTTGGCGACAACTGGTACGGGACTATGACCGGGGTTGACTCCACGCGCTGGCAAACGCAGTTTGAACAGATGTACCCGGATTCGCACTTTCCCGGGCCGGCGTGGGCCGTGCTCGGCAACCATGATTATGAGCGTCGCGTTGTCAACAAAGTAGACATGCAGTTGAGCTACGCGGCCAAGGTCAAGGGCGGCTCGCGTTGGCGGATGCCGGGGCGCTGGTACACGTTCAACTACCCGGAAACAAACCCGATGATCAAGTTCATCGCGCTGGACTCGAACCTGCCGCACACGCAGGACCATGACATGCTCTGGAATTTCACCATGAGCAAGGACCACGTCGCCGAGCAGGACGCCTTCCTGCGTGCCGAACTCGCCAAGTCACGTACGACCCCCTTTGTCGGGATCATTTGCCACCACCCGCTTTATACCAACGGCGTCCATAAAGACAACCCAATCCTGATCCAGGCCTGGGACGCGCTGCTGCGGCAGTACAAGGTGGACTTCTACATGACCGGGCACGACCACGACCTGCAGCACCTGGAGTTCGCGGGCCACCCGACGAGCTTTATCATTTCCGGCGGCGGCGGCGCGGAGCTGGTCGACTGGTCGATTCCGCCAGAAAAGCGCGGGCCATTCGGCGCACGCGTGCTCGGTTTTTCGCACATGGAATTTGAACGCAGCGCGATCGTCTTCCGTCATCTGGACCAGGACGCGAAGGAGATACACGCTTTCCGCAAAACACCCGATGGAAAGGTGGACATCCTGCGGCCGCGGCTGAGTTGATGCAACTTCCCGTGACAAGCGATGCGGTCAGGCATGAACCAAGGGGTGATAAGCCCTCGGCCGGCCGCTAACCAACCAAGGGGGGTTATGAATAGGGCTGCAGTTTGAGGATAAACCGGCTTTGTTTGCTCTACGTGCGCAGCAGCCTGAAGAGACCCCCGAGGTCCCTATCCTTCTTCAACGATGCTTCGTCCTCATGCCACGCCATATCGCGGACTCCGCGATTCGTTCCACCGCGGTAAACAGGCCTGATGCTGCGTAAAATCGGTTCATGCCGTCCCTGTTTCCAGAACCCGCTCGTGCCTCGAAGCCCCGCTCCACAATGTCCGCTTCTCCCTCCTGGGTCAACGCCCACTGCGACGGTGGCGCGCGCGGCAACCCCGGCCCGTCCGGCTACGGCGCTCTTATCCAGGACGACGAGGGCATGGTGCTCGCCGAGTTGAGCGAGTTCCTCGGCCACCGCACCAACAACTATGCGGAATATTCCGGACTGCTTGGCTGCCTGCAATGGGCGCTCGACCACAAGCACCCGCGACTGCGCGTCGTGTCCGACTCCGAGCTGATGGTGAAGCAGATCCAGGGCAAATACAAGGTCAACAGCCCGGACTTAAAGCCGATGTGGGAAGAAGCGCGGCGGCGCATCGCGAAGCTCGACGGCTTTGAGATTTCGCACGCCCTCAGGCACAAAAACAAGGACGCCGACCGGCTCGCGAACGAGGCCATGGACCGGGGCTCGAAAGGCGGAGGCCCATCAAGGGTCACACACGCCTCCCCTGCACCCCTGACGCAACCGAGGCCGGCGGCTCCGGCAGCGGGAGACCGCGTGACGTCGACGCCACAAAACCCAGCCTCGGCTGCTGTCCGCTCCGA
>CALMON010000146.1 GCA_937871785.1 uncultured Granulicella sp. | reverse complement strand
GCCATAGGTATAAATCGGCTGGTGCGGCGGGAAGATAACGCGCTCTGCCCTTCCCATTCCTGGTCGGCCATGGCTACGTTTTCACCCCGTCGATGATCTCCTGCGCGAGCGGTTTCTTGCGATCGCGGATGGTCGCCGAAAGTACATCGACCTCTTCTTTCGTCTGCGTTTTCCCATATGCGATCGGCTTTAGATAGTTCGTGAGCATGAGTCGAAGGCCGATGATCTCGACAAGCTCAGGGCTCGGCTCCGGGGTAGATGCTGCTTTGGCGAGCGCTTCGAGGATGAGGTTGCGTATGAATTCGCTGCGCGAAATGCCGCTCTGTTCGGTGAGCGTTTCAAGCCTTTCGACTTCCTTTTGGGTCAGCTTTGTCGTGATGCCGATATCGCGAAAGCGTCCGTGTTCCAGAAAGCTTTCGGGGGCGGGGCTCTGTTCTTCGCTCATGCGTTTGCCTCACTTTCGCGGTGTACGCAGGTACACCCGAAAATCGCAAGCCGTTCATTCCACTAAGGTGTACGGAGGTGTACCCAACATGACCCCACCGGGGATGGAGTGTCATTATTCTTCGGGTGCGAAGCACCGTTTTTGTCTTTGCTCGAATGATTGGAGATATCGATTAGCTTTGTGCAGGGGAACCATTACCGGGTTTGCGGCCTGGTCTTGCCTTGGGAACAGACTCAATGGGCTTGCACCGGAGAGGCTGATGCGGCCTTGCTTCACCCTTGTTCTCTTCCGCATACTTCTGGAAGTCTTTGTCTTTCGAGAAGACGTAGTTGAGGGCTTTGTCTACGACTTCATCTGCGCCGCCATTTACATATTGCGCATAGCGGTCGACGAGTTCGGCGGTTGACTGTTCAAGTGTGACCGTGGCGGTCACCTTCTTACTTTGGACCAGTTCAAGCAATGGCGGCATGGGAAGACTCCTGTAGGTGCGTGGAATTGATATCGTTTGAATGGCAATCGAAGATGGTGTCGTAGAGGAAGACTTTGTGTTCGCGGTCGTAGCCGCGAACTGCAATGATTTCGCTCACGCGGCGGCCTTCTGCAAAGCGGCTGACCTGCACCACAACCTGCACGCTTTCAGCGATCTCTGCCGCGATATCGTCGCGATTCGATTGCTGGTGAGAACGCATGGCTAGTTCACCGAATCGGCGCAAGGCTTTTAAGGCGGTACTGGCATGTATCGTTGCCATGCTGCCGGCGTGCCCGGTGTTGAATGAATCGAGCAACGTGCGGGCTTCGTCACCGCGGACTTCACCGAGAATGATTCGATCTGGACGCCAGCGCAGCGCGGCCTTCAGGAGGTCGTTGAAGTTGACAGTTGCTGCGTGCGATTCCGTCTGACATTCGGAGCCCAGGAGATTAGGCTTTCCGATGCGCAATTCCTTCGTGTCTTCAATCACCACGATGCGCTCGTGTTCGGGGATGTAATCGGCCAGCGCATTCAGCAAAGTCGTCTTGCCGCTGCCCGTTCCGCCGCTGATGAGCATGGTCTTCCCTTCCTCGATATACGCCCGGAGAAAAGCTGCCGTGGCCTCGGTGAATGCACCTGTCGCAATGAGGTCAGGCATGGTGAATCGAATGGTCGAAAACTTGCGAATCGTGACGGCCGGGAAAGGCCGGACGACGGGCGGCAGTACCGCCGCAAGACGGCTGCCGTCTGGAAGCTGCGCATTGAGCAGCGGGTTCTTCGCGTCGAGCTTGCGGTTGAGTTTGTTGGCAATCACTTCAAGGCTGGTGCTCAATCGTTTGGCGTCGAAATCGATATCGCAGGGCTCAATACGGCCACGCCGTTCTAACCACCAGCGACCATCGGGATTGCCCATAATCTCGGTGACAGTTTCGTCCAGAAGCAGGTGTTTGATCGGCTGTAGAAAGGAGATAAGAAGCTCAAGATCGTTGTTCATTGCTGGGGCGCAACTCCTGCAGGAACCTGAGCAGGTTGGGCCGTAAATGCCTGGTCGGCGCGATAGCGCACGATGGTCAATCCGAGTGGATTGTATTGCAGTGCATCGTTGGCGACGTGGTCGGCGAAAACGTAGGTGACGCTGGCGGTCCAGGACTCGCGTTTGATGAACGCGTGATCGGCGGATGTGGTGAATACCTTGTCGAATTCAATGCGTGCCGAATAGGGCGACTGGCGTAGATCGTCGAGGATGACGTTCTTGATTTCGACATCAACGTAGGGCTGGGTCACGTCGCCCTGGAACGTGGCAATCATTTTGTCTTTCTGCTCCTCACGAATGACGGCCTGTTGCACGTCCGAATTCAGGAAGTAAAGCGCCTGTGTCTGGTCGCGCTCGATGGTGTAACGATTGCGGCTGAAATAGAGCGAAGCCCAACGCGAGAGGTAGTATTTGTTCTCGGCTTCCTGAGGCTTGTATTCGTAGGCACGATAGTCGATGGCTTCGGCTCTGCCGATATCGTTGATTCGCACAATGAAAGGCTTCGCGCTCGCGAGTGCCTTGATGCTCTTGAACGTCAGCAGGCCGAGCATCACGCACACGAATCCAAGCACCAGGATGGTGACTTTGAGATAGGTGTTGGTGACGAGCGGATCGCCGTACTGCTCGACATAGCGCTGCGCTGCGCGGGTGATTTCGGGTGCCTCGGTCTGCTCTGTCATCTCTATCCTTAGCCTCTGAGAAGTCCCTGTGTTACGACTGCCGCGACGGTGCCGATGCCAGCGTCGTGACCACCTGCGCTGCCGGAGAAGATTGACACGGTAATAGCGGGGATCTTGAGGATGATGTACACGCTCACGATGGTCAGCAGGAGCAGAATGGGGAAGGCCTTTACGGCGTTGATTGGGTCGCTAAATATTTGGGTCACGTTGGTCGCCTGCGACATGTACATATGCGCCACGAGCGAGAGCGTAGCGCCGGCAACGACCTTGAAGAATTCGAAGCTGAGGAAGGCTTTGAGCCAGCCCCAAAACAGGAACTCAGTCTTTTCGAAAACCATGAATGGAATGAAGATTGGGCCGAGCATTCCGACGATGGTGCCGGCCACGGCGCCGTACGAAAGAATGAGTGCGCAGACGGCATCAAGAACGATGAGGCAAAGCTGCGCCAGGACGTAGCAGACGGCAACATAGAGGCCGCTGAAAATGTTGAGCGTAGGCGTCGAAGTGCCGGAGCCGGCGAGGGCATTGTCGATCGACGCAAGCATCTGGTCGTTGGCGTCGGTGCCGATGATCTGCTGCAGATTGTCGGTGCCCTGGATGACGAAACTTTTGAGCGAGAAGCCGAGCCCGGGGATGCTGCTGTCATAGAACTTGACCATCGAATACGCGAAGGTGATCAGCAGGAAGAAGTTCAGGAACTTCGCCATGTTGAAGCCCGGTCCCCCCTGTGCGGCCGAGAGGGCTTCCTGTACGCCGAACCACACCATCATGATCGTCGCCAAAGCGAGTATGATATGCAGCCCGATGGTGTCGATTCCGGGCGAAGAAGTAGCGGCCAGTGTGTCCCACTGGCCGCTAATGTAATTGAACAGTTTCTGCCCCACAGGTAGACCTCGATTCGGGTTAGTGGCTGGTGTAGCCGGTGGTCTTCAAGGGAGCCGTCGACACGTTCTGGTTGTAAGTATCGGAATAGCCGTTGGCGGCCTGCATAGCCGATTTCATGCCGTCCTGCGTGGCCTTCTGCGAGACGATCTGCTGCATGGCCTGGGCCTGCATCATTTCGTTGGTTTCCTGTTGTGTGCGGAGCTGAATGAGCATGGCCTGGTTTATCCGCTGCAGCGTGGCTTCCTGCGTCTGCTGTGCTGGGTCGGTGGAATGGCTGGCAGCCTCGAGCTTCTGGATGTCCTGCTCCCTCTGTTGCGAGTTCGCGCGGACTGTGCCGAGTGTCTGAAGGCTGGTGGTGTTGGCCGCGTCGCCCAGGTCAACGGTCGCGCCGGTCGCAGCAAGACCTTGCTGGCCGTTGGCGTTCAGGTTTCCGTACCCGGAGATCTGGCCGGTGCGAGGAACGCTGGCGACTTGATTGGCAGCGGCTGCACCGTTGCCGGTCGTCGCCGCATTGATGAAGGGCTGCGAGTTCCCGTAAGTGTTTGCCGAGGGACTGATCTGGACCCACTGCTGGGTCCCGGAGTTGCTGTACTGGGTGAAGGCGCTCTGGGGTGCCGTCGCCATCTGCTTCATCTGGTTGTACTGCTGGACGCTCATGTTGTAGGCCTGAACGCCCTGCTGGAGCTGCTTGGCGACGTTGCCGGCTTGGGTGGGGTCAAAAACTACGCCGCTACCGAACTGCGCGAACGCGGGCATGGCCGCAGACGCTGTGAGGACTACCGTAAGCACGATGCGCTTCATGGGACTCTCCTTCCGGTTACTGGCTCGCTGAGTCACGTTGTGCTGCCTGAATCTGCTCGTTGAGCTCCTTGGCGCGCTTCTTGTCTTCCGCGCACTTCGGAGGGTCAGGTGGGGGAGAGAGGGTCGTCCATGCAGGACAGTCCGCCAGTTCCAGGTTCTGAACTGCGGCGTACTGCTGCTGTAGGTCCTGGAGCTTTGCGACGTTGCTCTTGCATCCGCTGAGGCTTGTCGCGAGAGCCGCAAAGGCTACGAGGATTGTCTTGCGCATGGCTATTCCCTTTCGAGCGGGGCGAAGTTAGCCGCATCGTCGACTGTCGTGTCGTGCTGCTAAAACGACTGGGCGATGCGGTGGTTGTCGTATGCAGGTACCAGCACGTCCTGCGTGAAGTACACCTTCACCCGATGCCCCTCACGAATAGTGATCGTGGGGGGTATCTGGAGAAACTG
>CALMON010000145.1:35981-41697 GCA_937871785.1 uncultured Granulicella sp. | reverse complement strand
AGCAGGTCCCAAGGGTTCGGCTGTTCGCCGATTAAAGTGGTACGTGAGCTGGGTTCAGAACGTCGCGAGACAGTTCGGTCTCTATCTGCTGTGGGCGTAGGAGATTTGAAGAGGGCTGTCCTTAGTACGAGAGGACCGGGATGGACGAACCTCTTGTGTTCCAGTTGTCCTGCCAAGGGCACGGCTGGGTAGCGAAGTTCGGTTGTGATAACCGCTGAATGCATATAAGCGGGAAGCACGCTCTAAGATGAGATCTCCCAACCCGTAAGGGAAATGAAGGGCCCAGGAAGACCACCTGGTTGATAGGCTGGAGGTTGAAGTGCAGTAATGCATGTAGCTTACCAGTACTAATCGCCCGTTCGGCTTGTCCATAGAATTTACTCTGCGCAATGTTTAGTTCACATTGTTCTGGAGAAACTCTCAAATAAGCATTGTAGTTATAAAGACTACGTACGATACGCAAGGTAATTGTCTGCTCAATCTATTCAGTTGTGAACGATCGCGCTGTGGCGCAGAGTTCTCAGTTTGCCGGTGAGTTTACCGCGAGGGTTCCACCCGTTCCCATCCCGAACACGGAAGTTAAGCCTCGTTGGGCCGATGGTACTGCACGCGTAAGTGTGTGGGAGATTAGGTGATCGCCGGCATTATTCATGAAAAGCCCACCGTATGGTGGGCTTTTCTGCGTTCACTTCTACTACACTGGAGCCGTGATCCAGCTTACGGCCTGCGGCAGGTGATCCTCATTGGCTCCGAACTCATTCAGTAGCTACCGTCGAGCGGGGCAGTTCACTGCTCTTCTTTTGCTGATCAATTTGGTGAACGACGGATTTTCTGGTCGCCCCGTCGGCATTGTGCATCAACTGCTCCTGCTTCCGGCAACCATCGCTTTCCTGTTTATGAGCCGCGCCTTCCTGAAACAGCAGGAGTCGTTGAGACTGCAATCGTCGGGTTGGTCTTCCGGGCGAGTCATGATCCTGCTCGTTTGTTTTCAGGGTGTGACCTCTGCCGGGATTTGGTACGAAGCGACACATTTCGCCCGCATGGGGTATCACCTTACCTCGATATACAGGTATGGAGTGCCAGCTACGCTTCTCGCTCTCACGATCGGTTTAGCAGCGGCGAAAACGCCCTCCTGGAAGTGGATTCTGGTCGCTGCTCTGATGTGCTACTGCGGGGACATGCTGCTGGCCATTCACGAGTTCCCGCTAAACTACCTCCGCTCGGATATGCTCCCCGTGATCCTTTGGGCAGACACCAACCTTCTACACCACGCAAGCCCGTATACGACGATGTTCGTCGGCGGACGTGTGTACGACTTTCCCTACCTGCCCGGTATGATCGTGGCCTATCTTCCTGCTGTGTTTTTGCACCTTGATCTCCGTTTCATGTCGGGAGCCTGTGTTGTTGCTTCGGCGATCCTGATTGTTTTAGCGACAAAAGACAAATACAAAATCGAGTCGGCCACCTTGGTGGCATTGTTTCTGACGTGCCCCTACCTGCAGTACAGGCATGAGCTGTACAACCAGCCGCACTGGCTTTCCCTGGTGATCGCGTTTGTGCTGATGCAGCGCCGCCGTTTTCTTCTCGCGGCCCTGACCTGGGGCGTAAGCATGGCTCTTTATCAGTTCAGTTGGATTCTTCTGCCCTTTTTTCTGCTGAATGGGTTCCGACGCAGAGGCTGGACTGAGGTCTCGAAACTTCTCGTAGCGAGTATGGCCGGAGCCATGGTCATTGTTGGGCCGTTTTTATCGTCGGCGTCCCGCCGTATTGCCAGCAACACAGTAGGGCAGTGGGGTCTCCGGCAGCATGCCGATGCCGACCCGATCAATCTTTCGTATTGGATCACCTACATGATCCACCCCGACAAATTACTCCGTCTGCAGGCGGTGATGCTCGTGGGCATCTTTCTTTTTTGTCTCTGGAAACGTCGCTGCACCACGCTGGCCGACACAGTACGCTGGATGGTTGCTTCGCTGACGCTGTTTATTCTTTTGAATGTCCTGGTAGACGGATACTTCTACCTGATGCTGCTGGTGCCCATGCTGGTCTACGTATGTGTCGATAACGGCTGGTGGAAAGACTACCCGGAGCCGACCTAAACAGGCGGTGAAGACGGTCTTTAGCAGGACTCTTCAAGGCGGTGCCGCCAAAACTCGATATCGGCCACTGCATCGCGTGGGAACGTCAAGTGTCCGACTTTCCGGCCGGCGCGGGGCTGCTTGCCGTAGTCATGCCTGGATAGCTGCCTGAAGCTCTCGGTCTCGTGCGCTGGTGGCATGGTTCCGATGCAATTCAGCATGGCCATGGGTCGGCTGGCTGTTGAACCCAGGGGCATATCGAGAATCGCGCGTAGATGATTGCTGAATTGCGAGGTTTGCGCCCCTTCAATGGTCCAGTGCCCGGAGTTATGGACGCGCGGAGCCATTTCATTGGCTATGAGCCGATGCCCGGCCAGGAAAAACTCGACAGCCAGAGTGCCGATGTAGTCAAGCCGCTCAAGCAGGCGCGCGACATAGGTTTCCGCCCGGGCCTGCAAACCAGGCACTTCCGGAGCGTTACAAGGCACTAACGAAGTGCGCAGTATGCCGTCGCGATGAAAGTTCTGGATGAGCGGATAGTATACGGTGTCACCGTGCCGGTTACGCGACGCCAGGAGCGAAACTTCAGACGTGAAGGGAACGACCCCTTCAAGGATAGAAGGCGCGCCGCCCACCTCGCTCCACGCTGCTTCAGCGTCAGCGACGGACGTCAGGCGGACCTGGCCCTTGCCGTCATACCCGAGCCGACGCGTTTTCAGAATAGCCGGCAGACCGGTAATGGCGAAGGCTGCCGTGAAATCTTCCAGCTTGTCGATTGGCGCGAAGGGCGCGGTGTCAATGCCGCACTCGTGAAAGAAGCGCTTTTCCGCCAGCCGTTCCTGCGCGATGCCGATCGCTCGTGCGTTCGGAAACAAGGGGAGGCCGCCAAGAACATTGGCGCTGATGTTTTCGCTTTCGATCGTGACGACGTCGACCGTATCGGCAAACGCTTGCACGGCGACGCGGTCCTCAAGGTCTACCTCAACCAGCGGAGCGACGCGACCAGCGCAATCACCAGCCGCTCCCGCGCAGATCACCTCGACGCCAAGCGGCTGCGCGGCCTGCGCCAGCATCAGCGCAAGCTGCCCGGCACCCAGCACACCTACTCGTTGCGCGCGAGAGCTCATGCCGGCTCCGCTTCGTGCTTCGGCTGGCGCGGGTCGGGCCGGGCGAGCACGGCAGCCGTTTGACGCGCGCGGGCTTCAGTCAGCGCGGCAGCTAAGGTCGCGTCGGTCAGCGCAAACACTGCGACCGCGAACAGAGCGGCGTTTTTGGCGCCGGCAACCCCGATGGCGAACGTCGCTACAGGCACGCCTGCAGGCATTTGCGCAATCGACAGCAGCGAATCGAGGCCATCGAGCGCGCTGCTCTTGATCGGCACGCCAAGTACGGGCAGCGCGGTCTTGGCGGCAAGCATGCCCGGCAGGTGCGCGGCCCCTCCGGCACCGGCGATGATCATCCGGAGCCCGCGGCCAGCAGCGGATTCTGCGTACTGCACCAGCTTGTCGGGGGTGCGATGCGCAGAAACGACCTCGACCTCATAGGGTACGGAAAAGCTGTCAAGCACCGCCGCGGCGTGCTCCATGGTCGGCCAGTCGGACTCCGAGCCCATCACGATGCCGATGCGGATCGTGTTCGCAGTGCCGCTCAAGGGCGTGCCTCCCCGCGCAATTGCCGCATGTGTTCGACTTTGCGCGCTATCGCTGCTGCTGTGCCGATATCGCCGCGGTGGAACCAGTGTCCCGACCACTCAGCAACGACCTGCTCGCACCGCTGTTCCGCGTCGGCAAGCGTCGCACCGGTGGCAACAGCGGCAAGCGTGCGCGAACCGGTGGCGATCAGGAGTCCTTCGCGCTGGTCGACCGCGCTCAGATACAGCGAAACTTCAGGCGGAAGCCGCGCGGGAAGAGCGACCCGCTCGCCGCATCGAGGGGCGTTCGGATAACCCTCCGGAACGACGTACTTGCACACGCTGGCCTGCGGGGCAAACCGCACGTCGACCGTGTGGAGGGTGCCGTCGACCATGCCGCGGCAGATCGCGACGAGGTCTGTTTCGAGCAGGGTCAGCAGATTCAGCGCTTCCGGGTCGCCGAAGCGCGCGTTGTATTCGATAAGCTTTACGCCGCTGGCCGTCGCCATAAAACCGCCGTACAGAATGCCGCGATACGGCGCTCCGCAGTCGCTGCTGAGAGCGGCGGCGACCTGCTCATTGATCGTGCGAGCGGCCGCGACATCCGCCGCAGTGAGGAAGGGTAGCCCACCGTCCGGCGCGGTGTAGCTGCCCATGCCTCCGGTATTGGGACCGCGGTCGCCGTCGTAGACGCGCTTGTGGTCCTGCACGGCGGGCATGTGCCTCAGGGTGCGGCCATCCGAAAAACTGAGCAGCGAAAACTCTTCGCCTTCGAGCTTTTCTTCGATCACAAACGCGTGTCCCGCGGCGGCGAGCTCCCGGCAAAATGCGAGGCTGTCTGCCGGCGTAAGCAGGTGGTCTCCGCAGACCTTCACGCCCTTGCCGCCGGCGAGGCCGTCGTCTTTGATGACGTGGCGGCCAGGCCACTGGGCCACCGTTTCGGCAACGCCTTCGAGCGAGGGAAAGCGGCGGAAGAACGGATTTCCGGGTATGCCGCTGCGGTCAAGCAGATCGCGCGTGTAACTCTTGCTGGATTCGATGCGGGCCAGCGTCTGCGTCGGTCCGACCGTTGGGATGCCGGCATGCCAAAGCGCGTCCGCGATGCCGGCGGCCAAGGGAGCTTCCGGACCGATCATGGCCAGGGTGACGTCGTGCGTGATGGCGAAGTCGGTGACCGTCGGCGGGTCGGTGATGCTGCCGAGACCGTAGTGCGTGCACAGGGCGTCGATGCCCGGATTCATGCTGGTCGAAAAACAAAGCAAGGCGGGCTTCTGAGGAGACCGTGCGAATGCCGCCGCTATGGCGTGCTCGCGTGCTCCGGAACCGACAATCAGAATACGTTCGCTCATACGGGCTCCCCGGGGGCTAGCGCGGCTGCGAGAGTCGCGGTCAGAGGGCGCTCGTCGGGTGTGAAGCGTTCGCCGGTGATGCGCTCATACAGTTGGATGTAGCGCGCGGCGAGCTCCGCGATCAGGTCATCGGGTGCCGTGGGGAGCACGGCGTCGGCGTAGGGGTCACAGCGCTCGCGAAACCAGAGGCGGAAGAATTCCTTGTCGATCATCTCGGGCTCCTGCCCCGCGGCAAGCCGCGCCGCGTAGCTGTCGGCAAGCCAGTAGCGGCTGGAGTCGGGTGTGTGGACTTCATCGATCAGCAGGATCTCACCCCCGGGTGTGACACCGAACTCGTATTTTGTGTCGACAAGAATGAGCCCGTGCTCGGCGGCAAGCTGCTGGCCAAAAGCGAAAAGCTCAAGCGCCTTACCCGCACAGAACGCCCACTCGGCGGCGGTCAGCCAGCCTTCGGCGACGATCTGCTCCGGCGTGATCGGCCGGTCGTGGCTCGCTTCCTTGGTCGTAGGGGTCAGCAGGTGCGCGGGCAGCGGCTGATTTTTGCTCATGCCCTCGGGCAGGGTGCGACCGCCAAAGCTGCGGACGCCGGCGTTGTATTGCGTCCAGATGGCGGTGTCGGTGGAGCCGATGTAGACCTGCAGGCTGTTGAGCCCAGGCGC
>CALMON010000145.1:0-35971 GCA_937871785.1 uncultured Granulicella sp. | reverse complement strand
GCACGCGGCACTTCCGGGCCAGCAGTGCGTTCGCGTGGGGGCTGCCGAGCACATGATTCGCGACGATGCCGGCGGTGGCGCGAAACCAGAACAGCGACGTCTGGTTGAGCACCTGGCCCTTGTACGGGATTGCGCCGAGCAGGCGGTCGAAGCCGCTTTGGCGGTCGGTCGTGATGAGCAGCAGGCGGTCGGTGGCGTCATAAGAAGCGAGGTCGTAGGTGTCGCGCACCTTGCCCGCGTACTTGCGGCCGAACGGGAGATCCGTTTGCGTGAGGCAATGCGGGATAGCTTGCAACAACGCGCCGCGCTCGATCATACAGGCTCCGTTTGCAGCAGGGTTTCCGTGACGGTGTTGTCGATGTGTCCGATTTCCCAGACGGCAAATGGAGCCATCTGCGCGGCGAGCCGCTCGCGCAGGCCGAGGGGAGCAATGACGGCCAGGCCGACACCCATGTTGAAGACGCGGTGCATTTCTTCGCGGCCGATGCTACCGAGTTGCTGCAACAGGCCGAAAATGGGCTGCGGCTCCCACGCTTCGGGATCGATGACGACGCCCAGACCGGCCGGCAGGATGCGCGGTACGTTTTCGATCAGGCCTCCGCCGGTGATGTGGGCCATGCCCTTGAGGGGGAGTCCGGCGTCAAGCGCGCGGCGAATGGGCATCACGTAATTCGCATGCGGCTCAAGCAGTACATCCGCCAGCTCGCGGCCGCCAAGCTCGACTGGCCGGTCGTTGATGCTGAAGCCGGCTCGCTCAAACAGGAGTTTGCGCGCGAGCGACCAGCCATTGGTATGGAGGCCCGTGGACGCGACGCCGTACACGATGTCGCCGTGGGCGATGGTGCTTCCGTCGATGAGTTGCGAGCGATCGGCGACTCCGGTCACGAAGCCGACCACGTCGAGATCGCCTTCGGCATATACGGCGGGCATCTCGGCCGTTTCCCCGCCAACCAGCGACATACCGGCTTCAAGGCACGCCGCGCTCATGCCGCGAACGAGTTCTTCGACGATGGCTGGGTCTGTTTTGTGCAGGCCGATATAGTCGAGAAAGGTGAGCGGCCGCGCTCCCATTACGGCGATGTCCCCGGCCACGGCGGCGACGAGGTCGCGCCCCAGACCTTCATAGCGGCCAGCCATCACCGCGACTTTGGTCTTGGTGCCGACGCCGTCGGTGCTTTGCACCATCACAGGATCGGCCATGCCCGCAAGCGCGTCTTGCAGGCTGAACAGCGTGCCGAACGAGCCCAGCCCCGTAAGCACCGCGGTCGAATGTGTGCGGCGGGCGTGCGCGGCGATGCGGCGCACGGCCTCGTTGCCGGCTTCAATATCGACACCGGCGGATTTGTAGTCGATGGGCTGTTCTGTCTTGTTCATAGCTAACCCACCCATTTTCGCGCGTTATCGAACAGCCGCTGCCAGGGGCTGTGGAAGAGTGTACGTCCCGTGCGGCTGAGCCAGGTGTGCTGCAGGCCAAGAAACATACGCTCAGGGTGCGGCATCAGGACCATGGCGCGTCCATCGTCGCTCGCAAAGCCGGCAATACCGGCAGCGGAGCCGCTGGGGTTTTCGGGATAGTGCTCCGTGACGGTGCCGCGCGTGTCGAGGTAGCGCAGGCTGACGGCGGCGTTCGCCGGTTCGGCGGCAACGTGGCCTTCACCGTGCGCGATCACGATGGGAACGCGCGCGCCGGCCATGTCCGCAAAGAAGATCGCGGGGCCCGGCTGAATTTCGACCATGCACAGGCGGGCTTCAAAGCGCGTCGAAACATTGTGGCTGAAGGGGCGCCAGGCGGCTGCGCCGGGAATAATCGGGGCGAGTTGCGCCATCATCTGGCAGCCGTTGCAGATTCCAAGCGAAAACGTGTCCGCGCGCGCAAAAAAGCCGCTGAACTGCTCCGCAAGCGCGTCGTTGAACAGGATGGTCCTGGCCCAGCCGCTGCCCGCGCCGAGCACGTCGCCATAGCTGAAGCCACCGCAGGCGGCAAGGCCGATAAAGTTCCCAAGCCGCTTGCGCCCGGCCAGCAGGTCGCTCATCGTGACGTCGACGGCGCTGAAGCCGGCGCGGTCGAAGGCGGCGGCCATCTCCGTCTGGCCGTTAACGCCCTGTTCGCGCAGGATCGCCACGCGGGGGCGCGCGGTGTGGAGCAAGGGCGCGGACACGCGCTCGGCGGGGTCGAAGGGCGTCGTTACGGAAAGACCGGGGCGGTCGGGGTCGTCGAGAAGCGAAAGCTCCTGCGCGGCGCAGTCGGGGTTGTCGCGCAGCGACTGGAGGTGAAAGCTGGTCTCAGCCCAAAGCTTGTACAGCGCGGTGCGGGTACTGCGGTAGAGCACCTCCTGCCCGCTGCGGATCACGACCTCGTTGCCGGGTACGGGTTGGCCGACGATGTCAGCCGTGAGCGAGGCGGCTCGCAGCGTGGCGAGGAGGAATTCGGCGTCCGTGACGGCGACCTGGAGGACGGCTCCGAGTTCTTCGGCGAAGAGTTGGCTGAAGTCGCTGTGGGGCCCCGATACGCTTTGAGCTTCGAGCGTAGAGCGTTGAGGTAGCGTGATGTGGAGGCCGGTGTTGCCGGCGAAGGCCATTTCCAGCAGAGTGACGAGCAGGCCGCCGTCGGAGCGGTCGTGGTAGGCGAGGAGTTTGCCTGCACAGTTGAGCTGCTGGATCGCGTCGAAGAAGGCCTGAAGCCGAGCAGGGTCCGGTGTGTCGGGGCAGGCGTTGCCGAGCTGGCTGTAGACCTGCGCCAAGGCCGAGCCGCCCAGCCGGTTTTTCCCTTCGCCGAGATCAACGAGGATCAGCACGGTGTTGCCGGCTTCAAGCTGTGGCGTAAGCGTGCGGCGAACATCCGCGACCGGAGCGAAGCCCGAAACGACCAGCGAGAGCGGCGAGATCACAGCCTTCGCTTCGTCGCCATCGCGCCACTTGAGCTTCATCGACATGGAATCCTTGCCCACTGGAATCGTCATGCCGAGCGCGGGGCAAAGCTCCATGCCGACGGCGTGGACGGCCGCATACAGCGCCTGATCCTGCCCGGGCTCGCCCGCCGCGGCCATCCAGTTGGCGGAAAGCTTGATGTCGGCGAGTTTTTCGATCGCCGCGCCCGCCATGTTGGTGATCACTTCGCCGACGGCCATGCGCGCGGAAGCCGCGGCGTCGATCAGCGCGAGCGGCGTGCGCTCGCCTACAGCCATGGCCTCGCCGCAGGTCGTGTCGAAGCCGGCCAGCGTGACGGCGCAGTCGGCCACCGGCACCTGCCATGGACCGACCATCTGCTCCTGCACGACGAGGCCGCCGACACTGCGGTCCCCGATGGTAATGAGGAACGACTTCGACGCGACAGCAGGCAAGCGCAGAACGCGTTCGATCGCGTCGGCGAGGTCGATGCCCTCGAGGGCAAGTGGCTGCCTCTGTGTCGCAGCACGCGTGAAGCGGCGCTCCATCTTCGGCGGGTTGCCGAACAGGACGTCGAGCGGCAGGTCGATGGGCGTCGTCGCGCCGTCGGTGAGCGTCAAGTGCGGCTCCGCAACGGCTGTGCCGATGACCGCAACGGGGCAGCGCTCGCGCTCGCAAAGGGCGGTGAATGCGGCAAGGTGCTCAGGCGCGACGGCCAGCACGTAGCGCTCCTGTGCCTCGTTGCACCAGAGCTCGAGCGGGCTCAAGCCGCTTTGCGCGCGAGGAATTTGGGGCAGAGAAAATGTGCCGCCGCAGCCGCCGTCCTTGACGAGCTCCGGAAACGCATTCGACAGGCCACCGGCCCCAACGTCATGAAGGAAGGCGATGGGGTTCGCGTCGCCAAGCTGCCAGCAGCGGTCGATGACCTCCTGCGCGCGCCGCTCCATTTCGGCGTTGTCGCGCTGCACGGAGGCGAAGTCGAGCTCGGCGCTAGCGCTGGAAGACGCCGCGCTTGACGCCGCGCCGCCACCCAGGCCGATCAGCATCGCGGGTCCGCCAAGCGCAACGAGCGCGTAGCCGGGCTTCATCGCGCTTTTTTGAACGTGCTCGGCGCGGATGCTGCCGAGTCCGCCGGCCAGCATGATGGGCTTGGCGTAGCCGTAGGTGGTGCCCTCTACCTGGAGCTCGAATGTACGAAAGTACCCGCACAGGACAGGCCTGCCGAATTCGTTGTTGAAGGCCGCCGCGCCTAGTGGCCCGTCGAGCATGATGCTCAACGGAGACGCGATGTGCGAGGGCCTCCCATACTCTACTTCCCAGGGCTGCGGGGCTTGCGGCAAATGGAGGTTCGACACCGTAAAGCCGCTCAGGCCCGCCTTGGGCTTGCCGCCGCGGCCGGTGGCACCTTCGTCGCGAAGCTCGCCGCCGGCACCGGTCGCTGCTCCGGGCCACGGCGAAATCGCCGTGGGATGGTTGTGCGTTTCCACCTTCAGCAGGATGTGCACGTCTTCCGCGTGGCTGGCATAGGTGCTGTCGACGGGGTCGGGAAAGAAGCGGCTCCCTGCCGAGCCGCGGATCACGGCGGCGTTATCTTTGTACGCCGAAAGCACGTTTTCGGGGTGCAGTTCGTGCGTATGGCGGATCATGCCAAAAAGCGAGCGCGGCTGCCGGACGCCGTCGACGATCCACTGTGCGTTGAAGATTTTATGGCGGCAATGCTCACTGTTGGCCTGCGCGAACATGTACAGCTCGACGTCGGTCGGGTTGCGGCCGAGCTTCGTGAACGCGTTCACCAGGTAGCGGATTTCGCCGTCGCTCAACGAGAGCCCGAGTGTGCGGTCGGCGTCGGCAATCGCCTTCGGACCCTGCCCCAGCAGCTCGATCTGCCGGAGAGGCTTTGCTTCGTGCTCGTCGAATATATGCTGCAACGCAGACTTGGTGGTGAAGACGCTTTCCGTCATGCGGTCGTGCAACAGGGACGCGAGGGGAAAGGCATCAGCCGCACCCTGCACCGAGACCGCGCGAGCCCGCTCCATGCGGGCGATCGCGCCAAAGCCGGTGTTGCGAAGGATGTCCGTCGCCTTGCTGGACCAGGGCGACTGCGTTCCGAGACGCGGCGCAATCCACAGCGACGCGCGCCGAGTCGATGGCCGCGATGGCACGCTGAGAAGATCGCGAAGTCTGCTCTCAGCGGCAGTTTTCAGCGCGGTCTCGTCAAGCTTAAGGATGTACAGGAACTCGGCGTGGACGGCTGTGACACCGCTATCGACGGCCTGCAGGCGGGCGAGCAGGCGCAACGCTTCGGAGGCAGGCAGCGCGGCGGGTCCGGGTAAAACGAGGACTGACGCCACGTCAGAGCTGCGCCGAAAGATTGCGGTTGATGTAGCTGCGAACGTCTTCGGTGTGCCGCGCGGCGTCGTTGCGCTGCTGCTCGAGCGTGGCGAGGTATTCGGCGGTAATGTCACCGGTGACGTACTCGCCGTCGAACACCGAGCAGTCGAAACTGGTCAGGCCGGGAGAAGCTTCTGTAACGGCGTCTCTGAGGTCCTGCAGGTCTTGAAAGATCAACTCATCGGCGCCGATGTCGGCGGCCAGCTCGCGGACCGTCTTGCCGTTGGCGACGAGCTCGGAACGCGCGGGCATATCGATGCCGTACACGTTGGGAAAGCGCACCGGCGGCGCGGCGGACGCGACATAGACGCAGCGCGCGCCCTGCTCGCGGACCATCGCGACGATCTCGCGAATGGTGGTGCCGCGCACGATGGAGTCGTCGACGAGCAGCACGTTTTTGCCACGAAAAGCTCCGGGAATCGGGTTCAATTTACGGCGGATAGATTGTTTGCGCTGCGCCTGCCCGGGCATGATGAACGTGCGGCCTACATAGCGGTTGCGCACCAGCGCGTCGCGATACGGGAGGCGCAGGCAGTTGGCCATTTCCTGCGCGGCCACGCGGCTGGTCGAAGGGATCGGCACGACGACATCGATAGGCACATGCTCCCATTCGCGGCGAATTTTCGCGGCCAGCTTGGTGCCCATGTTGATGCGCGCCTGGTACACGCTGGCACCGTCGAGCACGGAGTCCGGCCGCGCCAGGTACACGTATTCAAACAGGCAGGGAGCCTTGCCGCGGGCCTGCAGGCTGATGTGCGTGTGCAACTCGCCGGCGGTGTCGATAAAGATCACTTCGCCCGGCGCGAGATCGTGGTCGAGCTCAAAGCCGGCCACCTGCAGCGCCACGCTTTCCGACGCCAGCATGTAGTCGGTTGCCTCACCTGCCGCCCGCGTGCCGAACACCAGCGGTCGGATGCCGTGCAGATCGCGAAACGCGACCATGCCCACGCCGGCGATCATCGCGATCACCGCATATCCGCCCTTGCAGCGGCGATGCACTTCTTCAACCGCCGCGAAGACGTCGAACGGGTGCGGGTTGACCATGCCGCGGCGCGCCAGACCGTGCGCGAACACGTTCAGCATCACTTCAGAGTCGGAGGTCGTATTCAGGTGACGGAGGTCGGTCTTGAACAGGCTGCCGATGATTTCGGACACATTGGTGAGATTGCCGTTATGGGCAAACACGATGCCATGCGGCGAGTTCACGTAAAACGGCTGAGCCTCGGCGACCGACGCGCAACCGGCGGTCGGGTAGCGAACGTGCCCAATGCCCATATCGCCGAGCAGCCGCGCCATGCTGGCGCCATCGAACACATCGGTGATGAGGCCGTTGCCTTTATGCAGGTAGAAGCGGTCGGCAAAGCAGGTCGCGATGCCCGCGGCGTCCTGCCCGCGATGCTGCAGCATGGAAAGCGCGTCGTACACGGTCTGGCTGACAGGATGGTGTCCAACGACGCCGACAATGCCGCACATGGAGCCTCGCTGACTGGCCGGGCCGACGTGGAGGAAAGCCCCCTGCGCCCCCGCACCGCTCCCCTAAGTTTCTCACACGCGGTCGGCTGCGAGGAGCGCCGGCCGACCGAGCCGAAGCAGACTTGCGGCCAAATTCATCTCTTGTTCACACTCGGCGCCGGGGCACGCTGCTTCACTGGTGAGGGTCCGAGGTCCACGGGCGAACCTGTGGTACACCTTACAAGTGGAGCGTTCCTGAATGCCCTCTGAACCCTTCTACGATCCTCTTCGATCTTACGAGGAGAACTATCGGCGCGGTCCGTTCGGTGCCTTCACCGCGCCCGCTCAGCCTGCCGCGGCTGCTGTGGCAAGCAGCCCGCGGTCCCGCTTTTTAGGGCTTCCGGTCGCGTTGCCGCTGGGCATTCCGGCCGGTCCTCTGCTTAACGCCAACTTTGTGCGAGCCGCGCTTCAGCATGGCTTCAACCTGCCGGTGTACAAAACCGTGCGCACCCACGCGCACGCCTCGCACGCCTGGCCCAACGTGCTTCCGGTGCAGGTGGAAGGCGACCTCCTGCCGAGTGCTGGTCGCCTTATTGCCGGAGCGGTGTACAGCGATCCGCTTTCGATCACGAATTCCTTCGGTGTTCCATCGTTCGACCCCGACGTGTGGCAGCCGGATATGGCCGCCGCCGCGGCCAGCGCAGGGTCCGGGCAGGTGGTCATCGGCAGCTTTCAAGGAACGAAGTCCGAAAACGGCAGTGTAGACGCGTATATCGCGGACTTCGTGCTCGGCGCGCGGCTGGTGAAGGAAACCGGCGTGCGTGTGGTCGAGGTGAACCTGAGCTGCCCCAATGAAGGCACGGCGAACCTGCTTTGCTTCGACGTCGCTCGCACGCAACGGATCGTCGAAGCCATCAAGACGGTGCTTGGAAACACGCCGCTGGTGATCAAAATCGCCTACTTCCCGGATGACGAAGCTCTGCTTCATCTGCTGCGCGCAGTGGGGCACACGGCGGATGCGATCTCCGCGATCAACACGATTTCGGCGGAAGTGGTCGACGCGCGAGGAGGGCAGGCGCTGCCGGGCGAAGGGCGCTTGCGCAGCGGCGTTTGCGGCGCGGCCATCCGTTGGGCGGGGCTCGAAATGACGGGCCGGCTGAAGGCCCTGCGGGAGCGGCTTGGCATGCGCTTCGAGATTGTTGGCGTCGGCGGCGTGACCACGCCCGCGGACTACGCGGCGTATCGCAAGGCGGGTGCCGATGCCGTCATGTCCGCGGCGGGAGCGATGTGGAATCCGTCGCTGGCGCAGGAAATCGCCGTGCAGTCTTTCCGCGAAACCGATAGCGTCATGGCACGGCAGAGCGCCGCCGCGCCTCGGGAGGAGCCAGCCCATGCCCGATGAGGCAACCAGGTTGTTGCAGCAAGATGTGGCCGACGCGCTGCTCGACATCGGCGGTGTGGGCTTTGTGCCGGACGCTCCGCTGACGTTCAAATCCGGCATGCAGTCGCCGGTGTATTGCGACAATCGCCGGTTTCCGTTTCATCCCGCGCAGTGGCGCAAAGTGATCGCCGGGTTCGAGCAGCTCATCGCGCGCGAAGCTCTCGGCTTCAATGTGCTGGGCGGCATCGAGTCCGCCGGTATCCCGCACAGCGCGGCGCTGGGTTTTGCCATGCGGCGACCTTCTATTTTTATTCGCAAGGAAGCCAAGACGCATGGCACAAAGCGGCGTGTGGAGGGCGGCAAGGTGTCCGGCTGCCGCGTCCTGCTGGTGGAAGATCTTGTGACTACGGGCAGCAGCAGTCTTGCCGGGGTGCAGGCGCTGCGCGACGAGGGCGCTACATCGACCGACTGCCTCGCGATCATCAGCTACGGCTTCAGGGAAGCGGGGGAGCAGTTCGCCGCGGCGGGCGTTCGGTTGCACACGCTGACGACCTTCGACACCGTGCTGGAGCGCGCGGAGACGCGCGGCATGCTCGACGCCGAGACCGCAGCGAACATCCGCGAATGGCTCCGCAGTCCGCACACCTGGAAGCCGGTGGCCCCCAACCCGCGCAAAGCCGCGACGCTGCCGAGCGTTCGCCCATGAACGCCGTGGCCGCCAAGTTCAACACGCGCGCCGAGGCTGCGAACTCGCTGCTGTGTGTCGGGCTCGACCCCGATCTCGAGCGTATGCCGGAGCGCTTTCGAGCCGAGACATTTCCACTCTGGACGTTCTGCCGCGGCATCATCGACCAGACCGCGCCCTACGCGGCTGCGTTCAAGCCGAACACGGCTTTTTTCGAAGCGCGTGGCGCTGTAGGGGCCACGGAACTCGACATGATCTGTGAGTATCTGCACGACGAGTACCCCGACCACATGGTCATCTGCGACGCCAAACGCGCCGACATCGGCAACACCAATCGCGGCTACGCGACCGCGGCGTTCGACGAGTTGCAATGCGACGCCATCACCCTGCATCCGTACCTTGGCCGCGAGGCCATGGAGCCTTTTCTTAAACGCGCCGACAAGGCCTGCATCGTGCTTTGCCGCACGTCGAACGCGGGTGCGGGTGAGTTTCAGGATCTCCTTTGCGATGGCAAACCGCTATGGCAGATCGTCGCCGAAAAAGTGACGCGCGAGTGGGACCGCGACGGCAACTGTATGTTGGTCGTCGGTGCTACGTATCCTGAGGAAATGCGCGTGCTGCGTGCGCTCGCGCCGCACACGGTGTTTCTGGTTCCGGGCATCGGCACTCAGGGCGGCGACATCGCCGCGGTGGTCGCGGCGGGGCTCGACTCGAGCGGCAAAGGCCTGATCCTGAGCGTGTCGCGTGACATCCTGTACAGCAGCGAGCCGGCTGGGGCGGCGCGCGGCTTTCGCGATGCGATCAACACCGCACGCAGCGTTGTGCGAAAGGACGTCCATGCTGCGCGTTGAAGGCCGCATCGCAAACCATGACCGTGAGTTCGACGGTGCCGTCGAAGTCGATACGGCGACCGGTCTCATCACACATGTAGGCCCGGCTCAGGGCCGCAGCGACCTCGACACGAGCGGCTGCCTTATCTTCCCCGGCTTCGGCGACGTCCACATCCATGCGCGTGAAGATGTCAGCGGAACGCAGTTGCACAAGGAGGATTTCCGTTCGGCTTCGAACGCCGCGCTCCATGGCGGCGTGGTGCAGGTAGCCGACATGCCCAACAACCCGGTGGCTCCGGTCGATGAAGCGAGCTACGCCGCCAAGGCCGTGCTCACGCGAAGCTCCTCCGTGCACGTGACGCTCTACGCGGGCATCGGCCCGGGCACGCAGCCGCTCGCGCGGCCCGTGCCGTACAAGGCGTTCATGGGGCCTTCGGTGGGCGACCTGTTTTTTGCGTCGCAGGCCCAGTTGGAAGAAGCGATCGCGCGCTACCGCGGCTGTAACGTGAGCTTCCATTGTGAAGACCCCGTGCTGCTGGAACAGCACAAAGGCGCGGCCACGCACGAAGCGCGCCGCCCCGCTATCGCTGAAGTCGCCGCGACGGAGTTTGCGCTAAAACTGATTGAAACTTACGGGCTGGTTGGCAAGTTGTGCCACTATTCTACTGGCGAAGGCCTCGCGCAGATACGCGCGGCACGGGCCCGCGGTGTCCGCGTCACCTGCGAAGCGACGCCGCACCACCTGTACTTCGACGATGCGATGCTGACCGACGGCAACCGGCTCGCGTTGCAAATGAACCCGCCGCTGCGCGCGCCGTCCGACCGGCTGGCTTTGATCGAAGCCTTGCGCGATGGCACTATCGACTACATCGCCACCGACCACGCGCCACATACGCTCGAAGAGAAACAGACCGGCGTGAGCGGTGTCCCGCACCTCGACACCTATGGCGCGTTTGCCGGGTGGCTCATGGTCGAGCAGGGCTTCACCCCACAGCAGATCAGCCGCGTCTGCGCGTGGAACCCGGGGCAGTTCGTGCGCGAATTTCTGCCGGCCAACAGCGGCGAAGGCTTCGGCCTGATCGCACCGGGCTACATCGGTTCGCTCACAATTCTCGATCTCAGCAAGCCGTATAACGTCACGCGCGAAAGCATTCGCAGCCGTTGTGCGTGGTCGCCGTTTGAAGGCCACACGCTACCCGGCAGCGTACGCGCCACAGTGATTCGCGGCACGGTTTTCCCGGAGGTGAGCGCGTGAGCCGGCTCAGGCACGTCATTACCGCGCGGGTGTTTCTGGACCGCGATCTGCTGGCCAGTCTGTTCGCCTCCGCCGGCCGTATGGAGCTCGACGACGTCGGCCGCACGCTGCCGCAGCCGATGCGCGGGCGCATCCTGGCAAGCCTATTTTACGAGCCCAGCACGCGCACGCGTTTTTCTTTCGAGGCGGCCATGCAGAAGCTGGGCGGCGGCGTGATTACCGCCGAGAACGCGCGCGACAGCTCGTCCGCGGTGAAGGGTGAAACCATTTCGGACACGGTCAAGGTCATCGCCGGCTACGCCGACGCAATCGTGATGCGGCACTTCGCGGAGGGTGCCGCCGCGGCTGCCGCGGCTATTTCTCCGGTGCCCGTGATCAACGCCGGCGATGGTGCCGGCGAGCACCCTACACAGGCTCTTGGCGACATCTACACTATGCAGCGCGAGCTTGGCGGCATCGATGGTCTGCGCATCGCGCTGGTCGGCGACCTGCGCTACGGCCGCACAATCCATTCGCTGCTGCCGCTCTTGTGCGTGCATCGCGGCGTGATGCTGGACCTCATTTCGCCGCCGCAACTGCGCCTGCCGGAAGCCTACCTCAACCTGCTTCGCGACCACGGCATCCAGTTCCGCGAGACTGCCGATTTCGAACGTGCGCTGCAAGCCGCCGACGTCGCGTACATCACGCGGGTGCAGCGCGAACGCTTCGCCACCGAAGCCGACTACGCTGCCGTACAGGATGTCTTTATCCTGAGTGCCGCTCTGGCCGACACGCTGAAGCCGCACGCTATCATCATGCACGCCCTGCCGCGGGTACATGAGATTTCGCCGGAGGTCGATGCCAACCACCGCGCCGCCTATTTCCGGCAAACCAAGAACGCGCTTTACTGCCGCATGGCGTTGTTGAACGATTTGCTGGCCTAAAGGAACGCTCGGGTGAATCGTTCTTTGTTTTCTTGTTTTGTTATTCCGCAGCGCAGCGAAGGAATCTGCTGTTCGGTCGGCGAACGACTCGCACAGGAAACGTCGCTCTGGCCTTCGCCACGCTTCGTCCCGTAAACTGATGCCAACATCTGACCCACCAAAATTTGCCCCATCCTGACGAGGCCCGCGCGCGTGAAACGACACTCCTCCTCGCATCTCCGTCTTTCCCCGCTGTGGCTGTTCCTGCTGGCAGCCGCCTGGGCGTCGGCCGCCGCGCAGCAGGCGACCGCCGGTGTTTCCCGGGAGCTTGCGCTGTCGCGGGCAGCACGCATTTCCGCGGTTCACTATGCTTTGCAGCTCACGTTGATGCCGCACGCCGACACCATGCCGGGCCGTGAGGTGCTGCAGTTCACGCTGGCCGCGCCGACCACCGCTTCAGGCTCCGCCACAAGCCCTGCCAGCGACCTTCTGCTCGACTACCGCGACGGCGAACTCACCTCGGCAGAAGTGAATGGACAGGCGATTTCGACGCAGCTTGAACAGGGCCACTTGCGCCTGCCCGCGGCTGCCTTGCATGCCGGCGGCAACACTGTCACGCTTGCCTTCCAGTCGCGTATCGCCGCTGCCGGCGCGGCGATCACGCGCTACGCCGACAAGGACGACGGCAGCGAATACCTGTATTCGCTCTTCGTGCCCATGGACGCCAGCATGGCGTTTCCATGCTTCGATCAACCCGACCTGAAGGCGCGCTTTACGCTCGCCGTGGACACGCAATCCGACTGGACGATCGTCAGCAATACAAGAGCTTCGCGCATGGAAGCGGCGGGCAAGAACATGCTCTGGACATTCCCGGAAACGCAGCCGATTTCGACCTACCTGTTCGCGTTTGCCGCAGGAACATGGGAGCCGGTTCACGCCACCCCGGGCCTGCCCACGGTGTACGTGCGCCGTTCGCAGGTACAACGTGCCGAACCAGAAATCCCGCAGCTCCAGGACATCACCGCGCGCGGCATGGCCTGGCTCGCCGACTACTTTCAGCAGCCGTTTCCGTTCCCGAAATACGACATTGTCCTCATCCCCGGCTTCCCGTTCGGCGGCATGGAGCATGCCGGGGCCACGTTTCTGCGCGAAGATGGCGTGCTGTTCCGCAGTGCGCCGACGGCCAGCGACCGCTTCGGCCGCGACATCCTGACGCTGCATGAGCTCACGCACCAGTGGTTCGGCGACCTGGTGACGATGCGCTGGTTCGACGACCTTTGGCTCAAGGAAGGCTTCGCGCAATACATGGCGTATCGCGCGGAAGACGCGTTGCAACCGGGTTCCGAGCCGTGGAAGCACTTCTACGAGGACATCAAGCCGCTGGCCTACGGGATCGACGAAACCGAGGGCACGACGCCCATTTTCCAGGACATCCCGAACCTCAAGGACGCCAAGAGCGCGTACGGCGCGATCGTCTACCAGAAGGCCCCGGCGATCCTCAAGCAGCTTGAGTTCTGGCTGGGCGCGGACGCCTTTCGCGGCGGGCTGCGGCTGTATCTGCAACAGCACGCCTATGCGAACGCGCAGTGGAGCGATCTGGTTGAGGCGTTCCACACAAGCAGCAAAAAGGACGTGCGCACCTGGGCCGACGCCTGGGTGCTGCGGCGCGGCATGCCGGAAGTGACCGCGGCCTGGACATGCAGCAACGGCACGCTAGATGCTCTGACGCTCAAGCAAAGCGACGTGCTCAACCATGGCTTCATGTGGCCAATCTCAAACGAAGTGGCCCTGGCCTATGCGAGCGGGCCGCCGATGGTGCTTCGCGCCGAGTGGAACAGCGCCAGCTATGCCGTTCCGCAAGCCGCCGGCAAGCCTTGCCCACAGTACATTTTCGCGAACGCAGGCGACGAAGCTTATGGCCGCTTTCTGCTTGATGCGACGAGTGAAGCCGGCGTTCGGCAGAGCCTGCTCGTGCAGCCCCCGACGAACATTGTTCCCTTGCTGCGTTCGCAGCTTTGGGGCGCGCTTTGGGACAACGTGCATGTCGCGGCGTCCGCCCCACGCGGCTATGTCGAGCTTGCGCTCGCCAACCTCCCGCACGAAAGCGACGAGACCCTGACGCGCATTCAAGGCGCGCACGCCACGCAGGCCATGCACACGTACATGACCGCCGCGGGCCGCGCGGCGCTGGTGCCGAAGCTTGAAGCAATCGCCTCCGACCGCATGCGGAACGCGCCCACGGTTGGACTGCGCATCGTGAGCTTCCGCACCTTCGTCGGCGTGGCGGAAACGCCGAACGCACGCACTACGCTGAAGGAGCTGCTCGCCAGCAAGGTGCTTGTGTCGGGCGTCGAACTGCGGCCGCTCGACCGCTGGGGCATGGTCGGTCGGTTGGTGGCGGCGGGCGACCCCGAGGCTATGTCGCTGGTGACGGCAGAAACGGCTCGCGACCACTCCGGCGAAGGCGACAAGTACGCGTTCGGCGTGCTGGCCGGCGCTCCGGATGCCGCCGTGAAGCAGCAGTATTTCGCGCAGTACCTGCTTCCGCCCACCGACAAAGCCGCCAAGCCCGAAGACTGGCTGACCGGCAGCCTGCGACCCTTCAATGTTTGGAACCAGACCGCGCTGACCGCGCCGTACATGGTGCGCGCGCTCGACCAGCTTCCGGAAATCAAGCGCGACCGCAAGATCTTCTTTCTCGGGGCGTGGCTCGGCGCGTTCTTTGGCGGGCAGGTGGACGCGGCTTCGCTGGCCGCAGTGCGCGGGTGGCTGGCGCAGCCGGGGCTTGACCCCGACCTGCGCCGCAAGGTGCTTGAAGAAGCCGACGAACTCGACCGCACGGTGCGCATCCGGCAACGGTTTCCGGATTGAGCGGGGGTTCGGCACAGCGCAAGGTGATGCGCATCGGCGTCGACACCGGAGGCACGTTCACGGATCTCGTGTGCCTCGACGACGAGCGCGGCCTGCGTGTCGGCAAGCTGCGCTCCACGCCGGCCGACCCGTCGGTCGCGGTGCTTGCCGGGATTCGTGCTTTGGTTGGCGACGACCTCCTCGCGCTCACGCTGGATGTCACGCATGGGCCCACTGTCGCCACCAACGCGGTGCTGGAGCGCAAGGGCGCGCGTGTCGCGCTGCTCACCACGGCCGGCTTCGAAGACGTGCTGCGGCTTGGCCGGCAGACCCGGCCGGAGCTGTACAACTTCCAGGTTCGCCGGCCGGAGCCGCTGGTCGGCTCGGCCCACACCTTCGGCATAGCCGAGCGCGTCGCTGCCGACGGCACGGTGTTGCAAGCGCTCGACCTCGGCGAGGTGGAAGGGCTGATCCCGCAGCTTCGCAACGCGGGTATCGAGTCGGTGGCGATCTGCTTTCTGCATTCCTACAGGAGCCCCGCGCATGAGGAGCAGGCAGCCAAGACCCTGCGGGACGAAGGCTTTCGCGTGTCCGCCTCGCACGAGGTGCTGCCGGAGTACCGCGAATACGAACGCTGGGCCACAACCGCGGTGAACGCCTATGTGGCTCCGCTGATGGCGACGTATCTCGGCAAGCTGCAGGCGGAACTCGTCGCAGGGGCCATGGAGAGCCAGGGCGCGTTGCGCATCATGCAGTCGAATGGCGGCTCGATATCTGCCGCGCGCGCCAGCACCGAAGCCGTGCAAACGATCCTTTCCGGCCCCGCAGCGGGCGTGGTGGGTGCGCAATCCGTCGGCGCACGGTCCGGCTACACGCGGCTGATCACCTTCGACATGGGCGGCACGTCGACCGACGTCAGCCTCATCGACGGCGCGATCGGCACCACCAACGAGTCGCTGGTGGGCGACCTTCCGGTGCGGTTGCCCGTGCTCGACATCCACACCGTCGGCGCGGGTGGCGGGTCTGTCGCCTGGCTCGATTCCGGCGGCGGCCTGCGCGTAGGGCCGCGCTCTGCGGGAGCGGACCCCGGCCCGGTCTGCTTCGGCAAGGGGGAGGAACTCACCGTGACCGACGCCAACCTGCTGCTCGGACGGCTGGACCCGGGTTATTTTCTAGGCGGCCGCATGACGCTCGACATCGACCGCACGCAACGCGTCGCCAAGGCGTTCGGCCAACGCACAGGGTTGAGCGTCATCGCGCTGGCCGAAGGGATCGTGCGCATCGCCAACGCAAGCATGGAGCGCGCCGTACGGGTGGTCAGCGTGCAACGCGGGCACGATCCGCGCGACTTCGCTCTGCTGGCCTTCGGTGGTGCCGGGGGGCTCCATGCGTGCGGCCTGGCGGAGTCGCTTGAGATCACGACGGTTCTGATTCCGGAGCACGCCGGCGTACTTTCCGCACTTGGCATGTTGCTCGCCGATGTTGTCAAAGACTTTTCCGCGCCGGTGCTGCAGGCTACCGCCGCGCTTTTGCCTGCAAACCTGCGCGCCGCGCTCGGCGGGCTCGAACAGCGAGCCCGCGCCGCTCTTGCCGAAGAGGGTTTCGGCACAGGTGAGGTAGTGATTGAACCTGCGCTCGCGATGCGCTACATCGGACAGGCGTTTGAGATTGATGTGCCGTTCCCCGCCGCCGCGCTGGGCGAAGGCAGCACCACTGAAGCTTTTGCCGCCAGCTTCCATGCGCTGCACGCGAAGCTGTACGGCTACAGCAACTCCGCGCGAGCCACGGAATGCGTGCAGCTTCGGCTGCGCGCCACGGGCCGCACGCAGAAGCCGCCGGCTGTGCCCGCGCAGGCTATCTGGACCTCAGCTCCTTGCGTCCCGGAACGCTTTGCGGATGTGGTGTTCGCGGGCAAACCGTGGCCGACGCCGCTGTTCCGAACGAGTCAATTAAGCCCCGGCATGACTGGCAGTGGCCCTGCTCTGCTGATCGCGGGTGAGTCGACACATGTAGTTCCACCGGACTGGACATGGCGACTCGATCAGCACGGAATGCTTGTCCTCACCTCCACCGACGTTGCCGGAGGACACTCATGACCATACCCGTGACCATGGTCACCTCAGCCGTATCCGACCCGATTGAATTCGAAATTTTCAAGAACCTGTTTCTGTCGATCGCCGAGGAGATGGGCGTCACGCTTTGCCGCACCGGCTTTTCGCCCAACATCAAGGAGCGTCTCGACTATTCCTGCGCTATCTACGACAGCGCCGGGCGCACCGTCGCGCAGGGCGACCACCTGCCCGTGCACCTGGGCGCTATGCCGCTTTCAGTGCGCGCGGCTATCGACCACGTTGCGATGGCGCCCGGCGACATGATCGTATTGAACGACCCGTTTCGCGGCGGAACGCACCTGCCGGATATTACGCTGGTCGCTCCGATCTTCCTTCCGGGCGCGGTCGCGGGAGACAAACCGGCGTTCTTCGCCGCCAATCGCGCCCATCATTCGGACGTCGGCGGCATGAGTCCGGGGTCGATGCCGCTGGCGCGCGAAATCTTCCAGGAAGGCTTGATCCTGCCTCCGGTTCGGCTGGTCAAAGGCGGCGAAATAAACCGCGAACTTTTGTCGCTGATTCTTGCCAACGTGCGGACGCCGATAGAGCGCGAAGGCGACCTGACCGCGCAGATCGCGGCCAATCGCATTGGCGAAGCGCGGCTGCTGCGGCTGGTCGCGCGCTACGGGGCTGGGCGTGTGAACCTTTATGCCGGCGAGGTGCAGGATTACGCCGAGCGTGTGCTGCGACGGACCATCGCCGCCATTCCGGACGGCCGCTACGAGTTCGCCGATGCGCTCGACAACGACGGTTTTTCGGACGCGCCCGTGCACCTTCGCGTCGTCGTGACCATTGCCGATGACCATGCCACGGTCGACTTCACCGGCACCGACGCGCAAACCTCCGGCGGCGTCAACGCGAACCTCGCCATCACGCTTTCGGCGACGCTGTACTGCTTCCGTTGCCTGATAAAAGAAGACGTGATGTACAACGACGGCATGACGCGCCCGGTCACCTTGATCGCGCCTGCGGGAACGGTGGTGAATGCGCGGCACCCGTCGGCGGTCGCCGGGGGCAATGTGGAATGCTCGCAGCGCATCACCGACGTAGTGCTGGGTGCGCTCGCAAAGGCGCTGCCGGGCAGGATTCCCGCAGCCAGCCAGGGCACCATGAACAACGTGACGCTGGGAGGAACCGACCGGCTCGGCCGGCCGTTCGCCTATTATGAAACCGCCGGTGGCGGCATGGGCGCGCGACCCGGTTTGCCTGGACTAAGCGGCGTCCACACCCACATGAGCAACACGCGCAACACGCCGGTCGAAGCGTTTGAGCAGGCGCTGCCGGTGCGCATCCGGCAGTATGCGCTGCGGCAGGGTTCGGGCGGTGTGGGCGAGTTCGCCGGTGGGGAGGGGCTTATCCGCGAGTACGAAGTGCTGGTGCCTACGTCGGCGACGATTCTGACCGACCGCCGCGAAAGCCGTCCCTACGGCATGGCCGGCGGCGGCCCCGGAGCGTCCGGCGTCAATACCCTGATTCGCGCCGATGGCACGGAAGAGCGGCTGCCGGCCAAGGCGCGGCTGGAGCTTGCCGCCGGCGACCGCCTGCGCATGGCAACGCCCGGCGGCGGCGCCTTTGGGGCTCCGGCCGCAAACGTCTCGATAGCAGAAGAGGAGCCCGCCTGAGCGCCGCGGCTGTTCGAAAGGAACGCCCGCTGGCCTGGCTGCTCGGCGCTCCGCTCGCGGCCCGTCGCGCGCTGCTGGCTGCCTCGCTCGGCTGGATGCTCGACGCCTTCGACATCCTGCTTTACGCCCTGGTTCTGCCCGCCGTCATGACCAGCCTCCACCTGAACAAGAGCCTGGCCGGAGCGCTTGGGTCGGTGACGCTGGTGGCCGCAGCCGTCGGCGGCATCCTGTTCGGCATCGCTGCCGACCGCTGGGGACGTGTGCGGATGCTGACCCTGTGCGTGCTGGTGTACGCCGTCTTCACCGCAGCTTGCGGCCTGGCGTGGAACTTCCCGTCGCTGCTTTGCTTCCGCGTGTTGCTTGGGTTTGGTATGGGCGGCGAGTGGGCCACCGGCGCGTCGCTCGTCAGCGAAACGTGGCCGGCCGCGAGCCGCGCCAAAGCGCTTGCGTTGATGCAAAGCTCGTTTGCGGTCGGCTTCGGTCTGGCGGCATTGGTGTCCTACGGACTGCAGCCGCTGATCACCTGGCGCGGCGTGTTTGCCGTCGGCCTGCTGCCGGCGTTGTTGACGGTCTGGCTGCGCCGTCGCGTGCCAGAACCCGAAGCCTGGCGAACGGCGGTGCGGGAACGCGTCGCGGCACACCCGTTCGCGACCATCCTTCGCCCGCCGCTGCTGCCGCAAACCGTGGTGCTTACGCTCATGAATGCCTGCTGCCTGTTTGCGTGGTGGGGCTTTAACCTGTGGGTGCCCGCGTACCTTTCGCTCGCGCCCGCTCACGGAGGTATAGGTTTCACGGCGCGCACCATGACGGGCATACTTGTCGCCATGCAGGTGGGCATGTGGTGCGGGTACATCGGCTTTGGGTACCTGGCGACCGCGTTCGGCCGTAAGCGGGTGTATGTCGCGTTCCTACTAACCGCCGCCGCGCTTCTGATGCTGTTTGCGCGCGTGCATTCGCCCTGGCTGCTGCTGGCGCTGGGGCCCTGCGTGGCCTTCGCCGCGACCGGTTACTTCAGCGGCTTCGCCGATGTAACCGCCAATGCCTATTCCACCGCGATCCGTTCGACGGCGCAGGGCTTTACTTACAATTTCGGCCGCCTGGCCAGCGCGGCTGCCCCGTTCCTTGCAGGCGGCCTGGCGGACCGTCACGGTTTCCGCGCAGCGTTTTCGCTCGACGCGGCGGCGTTCCTTGCGGCGGCGTTCTTCTGGTTCTTTCTGCGCGAGGAGCACCACCCGCGGAAAGCTCAGCCTCCGCGGGGTGGTGCCGCTTCCGCCTTCGTTGGGTGATGAGTGCCGCGGTGGGCTTGTGTGAGCGGCGAGCGTTGAGCGGTGAGCATAGAAAGGGCTCGATGCGCATCCTCCAACTCGCGGCTTATAGCCCGTAGCTCAGCCAAACACGCTTTCTCCGACCGGTTGCTGCATTTCGTCTCATCGAGAGCCACAGCAGCGAGGCGAGCTTCCGCGCGGCGGCCTGCCTGCGAAGTTGGTAAACTACGGCCATGCCTTCCGTCGCCTTGTCTCACCTGCCGGTCGACCAGATCCTGCGCAAGCGGCGTTCTCTGGCGCGTGAGCTGGCGGCGACTCCGGGGTTGCATCCCCTGCGCATCGCGGTTCTCGGTGGGTCCACGACGAACGAGGTGGTGGATCTTCTGCAGCTTCATCTGCTGGAAGCGGGGTTTCTGCCGACATTCCACCAGTCCGAGTACGGGCACTTCTACGAAGAAGCCGTGCTGAACACGGCGGCGCTCAAGCGCTTCGCTCCCGATCTCGTGTACGTCCATACGTCGTATCGAAACGCTCTTGGAGCGCCCGCCGCCGGGACCTCGGAAGCCGAGCTTGCAGAGGCGGTAGAGCAGGAAACCGAGCGCTATCGCCAGGTGTGGGCGGCGCTCGAAGCGGGCGTCGGCTGCCAGGTGATTCAGAACAATTTCGAGCTTCCGCCGCTCAGCCGCTTCGGCAATTTCGACGCCGTCACCCCCGGCAGCGCGACCCGCTTCGTGCTGGCTCTGAACGCCGCCTTCGCGCACGAGGCGGCCAGTCGGACGTGGCTTACGCTGCAGGACGTGCATGGCCTTTCGGCGCATTTAGGCCTTGCGCAATGGTTCGACGCCGACCGCTGGTTCAGCTACAAGCTGCTGCTCACCGTGGAGGCTAACCTGCTGCTCGCGCGCTCGCTCACCTCCATCGTGCGCGCGCTCTATGGCCGCTCGCGCAAGGTATTGGTGCTCGATCTCGACAACACATTGTGGGGCGGTGTTATCGGCGACGACGGTGCCGACCGCATCCAGATCGGCCGCGAAACGCCTGTGGCCGAGGCCTTCACGGCCTTTCAGGAGTACTGCCTCGCGCTGCGCGACCGTGGCGTGCTGCTTGCGGTCTGCTCAAAAAACGATGACGCGGTGGCGCGCTCCGGCTTCGCGCATCCAGACTCGGTGCTGAAGCTCGAACACCTTTCGGCGTTTCGCGCCAACTGGCAGCCGAAGCACGAAAACATCCTGAGCCTCGCCACCGAGTTGAACCTCGGCGCCGACTCGTTCGTCTTCGCCGACGACAACCCGGCCGAGCGCGCGATCGTCGCCGCGCAGGTGCCCGGCATCGCCGTGCCGGAGCTCGGCAACGATCCGTCGCAGTACCCCCGCATCCTCGACGCGGGCCGCTACTTTGAGGCCGTTTCGCTTTCCGCTGAAGACCTTGCCCGCACCGCGCAGTACGCCGGCAACGCGCAGCGCCACGCCGCGCAGGCCGCCTTTGCCAACTACGGCGAGTACCTTGCTTCGCTGGCGATGACGGCTGAAATCGAACGCTTTCGCCCCGTATATCTGGAGCGCATCGCGCAGCTTACCAACAAAACCAACCAGTTCAACCTCACCACACGCCGGTACACGTTGAGCGAAATGTCGAGCCTGCTCGACGACCCCGAAACGATCGGTGTTTACGGCCGCTTGCAAGATCGATTCGGTGACAATGGGCTGGTGTCGGTGGTGCTCGGCCGGCGTGTGGAACATGACCTGGAGCTCGACCTTTGGCTGATGAGCTGCCGCGTGTTGAAGCGCGACATGGAGCTCGCCATGCTCGACCGGATGGTCGGGGAAGCGGTCGCACGAGGCGTCACGACGCTGATCGGCCGGTACATACCCACAAAGAAAAACAGCATGGTAGCGGAGTTTTACGACACACTTGGCTTTACGCTTGAGCACGTCGCGGAAGATGGCGCGAAACGATACCGGCTTCTGCTCGCCGGCTACCAGCCGCAAAACAAATACATTTCTCTAGACACCCTTCGGACGTAACCCTCACCCAGGAGCTACATGACCAGCCAGGACATCCTCGACCAGTTGCAGCCCATCTTTCAGGACATTCTCGATCAGCCCGACCTCGTCGTCACTCGCGAGTCCAACGCGCAAAACGTGGAAGACTGGGACTCGCTCGCGCACATCAACCTCATCACGACCATTGAAAAGCATTTCAAGATCAAGTTCGCTCTCGACCAGCTCCAGGGTCTTAAGAACGTCGGGGAAATGATCGACCTGATTGAGACCAAACTGGCCGCGAAATGAACCAGTACCGCTGGGAAGACATTCACCTCGGCCTGAAGGCGGATTTCGAGGCGACGTTTACCGAGGCGATGATGGGGCAGTTTGCTGAGCTTTCCGGCGATCGAAACCCGCTGCACGTCGACCCGAAGTATGCCGTCCGGCAGGGGTTTGCGTCGCCTGTGGTCTTCGGCCTGATGAGCAGCTCGCTGTATTCGCGGCTGGTTGGCCTGTATCTCCCCGGCCAGTACGCGCTTCTGCAGGGGCTCGATATCGACTTCAACTCGCCCTGTTTTGCCGGAGACGTACTGAGCGTCGAAGGCGAAGTGTCGTATATGAACGAGGCTTACAAACGATTCGAGATCCGCGCGCGCATCCGCAAAGCCGCGGACCGCAAGCTGGTTTCAAAAAGCACCATCCGCGTGGGGTTCCATGGAGAATGACCTTGTTTTGATCACCGGTGCGTCGTCCGACATCGGTCTTGCGCTGATGAGCACACTGCTCGCGACCACGGGCAGCCGCCTGCTGGCGCACAGCTTCAGCAACCCGGCGAAGTTCGACGCCCTGATCGCGCAATATCCCGATCGCGTGGCCGCGCTGACGGCCGACCTTTCGACGCCTGAGGGCGCCGTCTCGCTTGCCGACGCCGTGGCCGCCCACGGCACACCGTCGGCCATCGTCCACTTACCCGCGCTGCGCCTCACCTATGAACGCTTCACGAAGCTCCGCTGGGAGCGCATGGAGCAGGACATGGCGATCCAATTGCGGTCGATCATCGTGCTGCTGCAACGCTTTCTACCGAAGATGGCGAAGCTCGAGCGCGCCCGCGTTTTATTTATGCTGTCCAGCGTGGTGCATGGGGTGCCGCCGAAATACATGAGCTCCTACAGCGTGGTGAAGTACGCGCAGTTGGGCCTGATGCGGGCGCTGGCGGCGGATTACGCCGGAACCCCCGTGCGCATCAACGCCGTCGCCCCCAGCATGGTGGCCACGCAGTTTCTGACCGAAATCGGCGAAGTCGCCGTCCAACTGGCCGCGGCCGGGCACCCCCTCGGCCGCAATGCAACGCCTGCGGACGTTGTGGGGGCGATGGCGTTTTTGCTTTCGCCGGCTGCCGACTATATCTCCGGCGTATCGTTGCCCGTAGCTGGAGGCACGGCAAACTGAAAGGGCGAGACAGAAGCCCACCTACGTCATTTGCCTTCGCCCAGCAACTCCGCCACGTGCCTTTGGCTGTCGCGCGCCCACGGCGTGTTGGACGCCCAGCCCAGCACCACGATCACCGCGCCGATCAGGGTCATCGCCCACCAGACGGGGTGCGTCGCCGTGGCGAAGTCAACACCATGCGCGCGGCTGGCCGCGACGACGCTGCCCGCGACCGCCACGCCCAGCGCCGCGCCGACCTGCCGCCCTGTCGAGGCGATCGCCGCCGCCACCCCGGCCTGCGAAAGCGGCATGCCGGCCACGGCACTGTTGGTGATGGTCGGGTTGACGAACCCCAGGGCGGCCCCGAACAGGGCATAGGCTACCAGCAGCAACACCAGCGGAGTCGACGCTTGCAAGCGCGTCAACAAAACCGTGCTCAGCAGAAACGCCACACCGGACAATAGCAACGGTGGCCGCGTGCCGTGGTTGGCAACGATCCTTCCTGAAAGCGGCGCGCAGATCGACATCATCAGCGCCAGCGGAAGCGTGCTTAAACCGGCATGGAAGGCCGAAAACCCCCGCGATTGTTGCAGGTAGAGCGCGTTCAGAAACAGAAAGGCGGCGAACGAGGCGAACGCGCCCAGGGCCAGCAGAGTCGCGGTCGTAAACGGCACACTGCGAAAGAACCGCGGATCGATCAGCGGCTCCCGAAGGCGAGGCTCATAGACGCAAAACACAACGAAGGAGGCCCCCATTACCGTCAGCAGGCTGACGATCAGCGGTGATCCCCAACCGGCGTGCGTGCCTTCGATCACCGCATAGGTAAGCGACGTAAGGCAGGCGAAGATCAGGAATTGGCCTAACGGATCGAAAGCGCGAGCCTGCGGTGCCTTGGACTCCGGAACATATAGCGCGGCCAGGATCACCGCCAGCGCGCCGATGGGCAGGTTGATCCAGAAGATCGAGCGCCAGCCGACCGTCTGCGTCAGCGCGCCGCCTACCAGCGGGCCCAGCGCCAGCGAGATGCCGGCCACCGCGCCCCAGATGCCGACCGCGCGCGCCCGCGCCTTGCGGTCGGTAAACGTGTTCGCAATAATCGAGAGCGCCACAGGGTTCAGCATCGACGCGCCTAAACCCTGCATCGCGCGGAAAGCGATGAGCTGGCCGATGCTTTGCGCAAGACTGCACAGCACCGAGCCCGCCGTGAACAATACCAGGCCAATCTGAAAGACGCGCCGCCGCCCGAACCGGTCAGACATGGAGCCCGAAAGCATCAGCAGGCTCGCAACCACCAGCGTGTAGGCGTCGACGATCCATTGCAGTTGGGACAGGTTGGCGCGTAGATCGTGCTGGATCGCGGGCAGCGCTACGTTGACGATCGTCACATCCATGCTGACGATCAGCAGGCTCATGCAGCAGATGCCGAGCACCAGGTTCGGCCGGGAGGCGTTTTGCGGCGTTCGCCCGGAAGTGTCCGGAGACGTTTGCGGCGAACCGTTGGGCGAAGTCATAGGCTATAGGACGACGAGACGAAGGCTCCCGATGCAAAGAGCATCCGCTTTCTCGTGGCGCGGACGTTGATTGTCGCGATACGTCCGTTGTGAATGCTAGTTGCGAAGCCGTATTCTCCCTCTATGCGACGTTCGCCCCGTTCTGCTTCTCGCTCGAAATCGGCTCTGTTTCGAACCCTTTGCGGTCGCGCGACGCTTCTGCTTTTTACGTGCGCGACGGCCATTGTGTGTTCGCTGGCGACCGCGCAACAGCCGCCTATGCCGCCCGCCATACAGTCGCCGCAGCCGGGGACCTTTACGCTGCAGGTCAACACGCAGGCTGTCGTTCTCGACGTCGTCGTCACGGATGCGCAGGGTAAGCCGGTAACGAACCTCCCCCGCGATGCTTTTCAGATTTTCGAAGACAAGGCCCCACAAACGATCCGCTCGTTCGAAGCGCCTGAGGCCCGGCACGACGCCGGACCGGAAGCTCTCGGTACGCCGGTCACGTCCACCCGGCAGCTTGACCGAGCGGCACCCATGGCCCCGGTCCTGATCCTTGTTTTAGACGAGATCAACACCAGCTTTGAAGACGCGAACTTCGCGCGCTATTCGCTGAAAAAATACCTGAACACCATGGGCGGCACGCTTCCCGAACCCGTGATGCTGATCGCCGTCGACATGGACCACTTCACGATGCTGCACGACTACACGACGTCCAGCCAGGAGATCCTTTTGACGGTCGAGCACCACGTCAGCATCTATCCGTTCCGGCAGAAGACCGGCGGCTGGCAAACCGAGCAGTTCAACCGCTCGGTCGCTTCGGTTCTTGAGATTGCGCAGGCCACCGCCGGCCATCCCGGGCACAAAGGCCTTATCTGGGTAGGCCGCGGCTTCCCGGCGTTCGACCCCGCCAACCTGTCGCCTGCCATGGACGAGGCTTTGGACCGCACGCTCCAAACCTGCACCAACGCTCTGCGCGACGCGCGCATCGTGATGTACACGCTCGACCCTGCAGGGGTTCCTTCCGCCGCGCCCACGCAGGACCCCAACGGCTTCCAGGAGAATGACCCTTTTTCCGGGCAGGTCGACTTCAACGCGCTCGCCCGCGCCACCGGCGGCGAAGCCTTCTATGGCCGCAACGATGTCGATAAGCTGATCAGCATCAGCGCCCGCGATACCGCCAGCTTTTATACGCTTTCCTACGATCCCGAACGTCCTGCCGCGGATACCAAAACCTTCCACAACATCCGCGTCGTCATGCGCGACCCGAACCTGCACGCGGCCACTCGGGAAGGCTATTACAACAGGCCGCCGGCGTCGCCGGTCAGCTTAAACGCCGCGTCGAAGCTGCCCGACCCTCTCGTGTACGACCTCACTCTCGCCGCGCAAACCACCCTGGTCTACGACGCTGTCCCGCTTACGGTGACGCGCGCGGCGCCCGAAGCGGACGAGTTTACGCTGACCCTGAACGCGGCGACGATCCCCTGGCAACCGGGCGGCCCCAATCGGCTCGTCGGCAACATTGCGCTGATCGTCGACAGTTTCGACCGCAAGGGCAAACAGCTTAGCCAGCTCGCCGAAAAGAAGGTTGTCCATACCAACGCGAACCCCGTCACCGGCGGTCCTGTCGCCGCAACCATCGTGATCCCCACGCGCATCGCCACCAGGTCTCCTGCGGCGCGGCTGCGCTTTATCGTTCGGCTGGACAATGGCAAACTTGGCGCCGATAACCTTTTTCTGACGGATGAAAAAACTCTGGCCGACCTCCATCCCTGACGGCTACGGGCAGCGCTTCCGGCCAGGTGCAATCCATGCCGATTCATCCAAAAATTCATCTTCCAGCTTCGTTCACCGATATTTCACACTGGGTTTCTTCTGCCGCATACGCTAGTGTTTCGCTAGGGCATTTCTATGAGCCAGACTGGCGTTCTTTACATCCCGGACGCAATCGCCATGCTGGTGCTGATGGGCGTGTTGCTGTACCTGCGGGTGCGCAGCCACGCGGGCGATGCCACGTTCTGGCTCATCGGCCTGAGCTTCATCCTCGTGGAGGATGTGGCGGCAGGAACTTACCGTTCCGGGCCGATTTTGCACGAAGTGATGCACACGGTGGCGCTTTCGGCCTACATATTCGCGGGGTTCACGTTTGCCTGGGCGTCCCGCGGCCAGCGCATCCTGCAGAAGCGGTACCTGCTGTTTTCGCTCGCGTGGATGGTCCCGCTGCTGGCTTTGGCAGCGTTGTACGGTAGCGGGTCCAAGCGCGCGGCAAGCTATACGGCAGTGCTGGTCGCGGCCTTTGCGGCGCAGGCGTTTTATGCCGTGTTTTTTCGCAACCGCAGCCGCACACTCAGCCTCGCCGCGCTTCTGCAACTGCCAGAATGGGGCGTGATGCTCTGGCTGGCGCATCGCGGGCAGTTCCGCGGAGCTGTGTACTGGGGTTTGGCCTGCCTGTATCTCGCGGTGGCCATTGTTTTGCGATCGATGCTCAAGCGCAGCAAGCTGGGCGGCGGCATCGTCATCGCCGGTTTCGCTGTTTGGTCAACGTGCCTGTTCCTGCACCCGTATGCGGTCGCGAACAGCCTTTCGGCCGTCCTGCTCGACCAGGTCTGGACGCTGCAGAAATTCTTCGTCACCATCGGCCTGTTGCTCGTTTTGCTGGACGAAGAGCGCAGCCATAGTCTCACCATGGCGCTGTACGACTCGCTGACGGGCCTGCCCAACCGCCGCCTTTTAGACGATCGCCTGACCCAGGCCATGCACCTCGCCGACCGCACCGGTGGCTCGTTTGCGCTGTTCGTGGTCGACCTGAACGGCTTCAAGGCCATCAACGACGAGTTCGGCCACGAAGAAGGCGACCGCGTGCTGTGCCAGGCTTCCGAGAGGCTGACGAGCGCGCTTGGTTCCTCCGACACGCTGGCCCGCTGGGGAGGCGATGAGTTCACCATCGTTGCCGGTGACCTGCGAAGCAGCGCCGCGTGCGAGCAACTGCGGCAGGCGCTGCTGGCGTCGCTGAATAACTCGGCCTTGGATACCGTGGCACCGTTGTCCGGGAGCATCGGCTTTGCCTTGTACCCCGGGGACGCCACCGATAAGAAGTTGCTGCGCAGCATCGCCGACAGCCGCATGTACAGCGACAAGCGCAGGCCCCTTGCCAGGGCGTCGGCCGTTCTCGGCGCGAACGCTACAGCTTGATCGCCCAGCCCAGCTGCTCGAGCTCGCGCTCGATGGTCGCCAGGGCACCTTCCAGCGCCGACCGACGGTGCGGGCTCGAGGTTCGCTCCGAAAGCACGCGCTCGCGCTGCATTTCAAGAGCCTGCAAACGGCGTTTACGGTCGCCGTCGACCAGCACGGCCGCCTTGGACGCTTCCTGCGTGGAGGGTTTTGCGGAAGCCGCTTCCGCCTGCTGTTCTTCGACGCTTTTCGATTCCCAGCCTTTGGACATACCGTCATTTTACGGCTTTCGCCTCCGCTTGCGCGACCGGTCCGCTTCTGGCTCGCCCTTTCCACTTCTATAATGGGGAGCGAGGGCGCCCTGACGTTGATCTCCGAAGCCAATACGCCTATCGTCGCCCTGCGCGGTCTCCGCAAGCTGTACAACGGCAAGGGTGGCGAAGTGAAAGCTGTCGATGGGATCGACCTGAACGTGCGCGAAGGCGAGATTTACGGTCTGCTTGGCCCCAATGGCGCCGGCAAAACCACCACGATCTCCATTGCCACGACGCGCGTCATTCCCACCTCCGGCAGCGTTCACATTGCCGGTGTCGATGTCGTCAAAGAGCCCGCCCACGCTCGCCGCTTCATCGGGGTGGTGCCGCAGTACAACACGCTCGACCGCGCCTGCACGGTTGAAGAGAACATTCAGTTTCACTGCCTGTATTTCGGCATGTCGAGGAGCGAAGGCCGCGCGCGCACGGTTCAGTTGCTCGATCAGTTTCGCCTCGCCGACAAGGCCAAAGCCTACCCCACGTCGTTGAGCGGGGGGCTCGCCCAGCGTGTGCAGATTGCCCGCGCCATCGCCCACGGACCGCGTGTCCTGTTTTTGGACGAGCCCTCCGCGGGGCTTGACCCGCAAAGCCGGCTGGCCATGTGGGAGGCCGTTCGCGGCCTGCGCGAGCAGGGCATCACCGTCGTTCTCACCACCCACTACATGGAAGAAGCCGACGAGCTCTGCGATCGCCTGGCCGTCATCGATCACGGCCGCATCCTCGTTGAAGACACCCCTGCCGCGCTCAAAGCGTCACTCGGCGGCGAGCGCATTATTGAGCTGAAGCTGGGCAATCCGACTTCCTCGGCCGAACTTACCGGCCTGCTGCGGCAGGTTGCCGGAGTCACGGAAATCGAGCCGACAGACACCGGCCTGCGCGTCTTCGCCCGCGCCGAAAGCGGCATCGTTGCCCGCGTCGTTGCGGCTTCCGCCGGTCACGACGTCGTCGACGTCAGCACCAGCCAGGCCTCGCTCGAAGCCGTTTTCATCAAGCTCACCGGAAAGGCCCTTCGCGAATAGGCGCACCCTCAGCGCAGCTCTGCCACGCCACCGGGCCTTTTCCAGACCAAGCACGAAGCGGAACCCGTACCTCAGATCGAAGCAAGCTCCTCAAGGATTCCCATGAGCACTGCCATTACCGTTCCGAACCTCGCCGTCGCCGCTCCCAGCCAGCGCGAAAGCTACACGCGCGCTTTTACCGGCCTGTTCTTGCGTGACCTGTACGTCCTGCGCCGCGAACTCGGCACCTTTCTGATCCGCGTCGTCATGAACCCGCTCCTGTTCCTGTTTGTGTTCACCTACATCATGCCGCACATGTCGGGCGGCGCCGCGATGAACCCCACGGCGCAAATGGCGGGCGGGGGCGGCGGCGCGAACTTCGGCACCGTGCTTATCCCCGGGCTCATGGCCGTGGCGATTATGTTCTCGGGCATCGCGGCGGTCGCCTTGCCGCTGGCGCAGGAGTTCGGCGTCACCCGCGAAATCGACGACCGTGTCATGTGCCCTCTGCCGGTAGCAGCCGTTGGGATCGAAAAGATCGTTTTCAGCGCCATTCAGTCGATCATCGCCGCCGCCATCGTGTTCCCGATTGCGTACTATGTCCCGTCTGCGCGGCCTGCGGTGCATGTCACCAATGTCGCCTTTTTTTCGGCAGTGCTGGTGCTCGCCAGCCTTTTGGCCGGTGCGCTCGGCCTGTTCATCGGCACGGCCGTGCAGCCCAAACAGATCGGCCTGATCTTCGGTGTAGTCGTGATGCCCATCACGTTTCTCGGCTGCGTGTATTACCCGTGGGCCGCGCTCGGCGGCATCCGCTGGCTGCAATATGCCGTTTGCCTGAACCCCATCGTGTACATGAGCGAAGGCCTGCGCGCGTCGCTCACCCCGGCGCTCGGACACATGAACGAACCCGTCATCCTGTTGATGCTTTGCTTCTTCCTGGCCCTGCTCACCTGGGCCGGTCTGCGCGGATTCCACCGCAGGGTCGTCGGCTAACGCAGACCACACGGGCCGCATCGAAATCCTATCGTGCGTGTTCAAGGGTACCCGCCAGGCGTTCAGCCTGCGGATTCTGCGGCAAGCCGATCGACTGGAGACTTCACCGATGCAGGATGTCGACACCTCGCTGAACCCGGCTAAGCCTGCTCCAAGCCTCGCAAGGAGCCGCGTCGGCGGCCTGCTCATCATGCTTGTCAGCCTCGTGATGGGCTACTTCTTCATCTGGATTCCGCTGCAGCACGCCCGCACGGGAGCGTCGTTCAGCTATTCGATGAAGGGCGTTCTCATTACGCCGGCGTTCTTTTATATGGGCTGTGCCACGCTGGTCACGGACCTGCGCGACGGCCAGGCCTTCACCATTGGCCCGGACGGTAAAAAGCGCGCCACCCGTAAAGGCTGGATTTTTATCGGCGGTTTTCTCGTTGTCATTGCCGTCACCATCACGGCCTGGGACCTGTACCTGAAGTCGCTTGGCTACTCAGCGCTGTAGGTGGTTCTCTGCTTTCTCATTCCGCCGCGTACGTGTGCTCCGGCGCGACCAACTCTTCCTGCTCGCCCATGCCCAGCTTTTCCGCGATGTCCTTCGCGATCACCGCGCCGTGAAAGCGCCCGTTCTCAATAAAGACCTCATTGGTGCGCTCGCCCGCAACCACCACACCCGCCACGTAGAGTCCGGGCACGTTCGACTCCAGCGTATCCGGCTTGTAGATCGGGCAGCGCGCGTTATCTGGGTCCAGGCGCACGCCCATCGACTCGATAAACGCGAAGTCTGGCCGGTATCCTGTCAGCGCAAATACGAACTGATTCGCGATCGTTTTGGGACCGTCCGGCGTTTCGAGGGTGACGGTGTCCTCGCCGATTTCGGCGATCGTGGTCTCAAAATAAGCGGCAATTTCGTGATTCTTGATGCGGTTTTCGATGTCCGGCTTGATCCAATATTTGATGTGCCGGTGCAGCTCCGTGCCGCGATGCACCAGGGTTACCCGCGCGCCGTGCCGCCAAAGCTCCAGCGCCGCAATGGCCGCCGAGTTCTTCCCGCCGACCACCAGCACGTCCTGCGCGAAATACGGGTGCGGCTCGTTATAGTAGTGCTGCACCTTGGGGAGCTCCTCCCCCGGGACGCCCAGCATCACCGGTAGGTCGTAGTACCCCGTCGAAACGATCAGCTTGCGCGCCCGGTGCGTGACAGCCCTGCCGAAGCGGTCAGCTGTATGAACGCAGAAATTGCCGTCGCTTCCGCTCACGCGCTCGACCCTCTCATACTGCCGCACGTCGAGCCCGTAGTGGACGCTCACCTTTCGGTAATACTCGAGCGCCTCCCCGCGGGTGGGCTTCTGGTTCGGCGAAGAAAACGGCATATCGCCGATTTCAAGCAGTTCCGGCGTCGTGAAGAACGTCATGTGCGCGGGGTAATGGAACAGCGAATTCGTCAGGCAGCCCTTATCGACCAGCACTACGCTGCAGCCCGCGCGCTGCGCCGCAATCGCACAAGCCAGGCCTGTGGGGCCAGCGCCGATCACAAGAACGTCATAGCAGGTTCCGCTCATCTTTCCATTGTAGTGACTTACGAAGAAGGATGCGTGCGGTGGTGTTCCTTGCCTGAGAAGACCCTTGAACATGCAAAACGACGATCGGGATTTATGAACAGGCGATTCGCTCGACTGAATCAGTTGAGCGAATTGCCACGAAGGCGACCGCGATGAGAGCCAAAGCAAAATGGCCGGACACGGCGACTGTTCTGGTCACATTTTCCGTAGAGCAGGCCATCTCGTCTCCCGGACGAAGCAGCGCAACCCTCAGGTTGATGGGACAGCCGACGATGCAGAGCAGCAACGCAGTTCAACCGACCTTGCGAAGCCAAGGCACCGCGTCACGCGTCCAAATCGACCAGCTTATGGCTGATCGCAAACAGCGCCAACTCCAGCCGCGTACCCACGCCGGTCTTATCGAAGATGTTCGACAGGTGCCGCTTTACGGTTTCCTCGGAAATCGTAAACTGCTTTGCGATGTCCTTGTTTGAGCAGCCTTCAACGATACACGTCACCACTTCGAGCTCGCGCGGCGTAAGGCCGTAGGTCTTCTTTTCGGGCACCGCTGCGGCTTTGGCCATCAGCTCGCTCAACGCGGTCAGCAGGTTGGCGACGCGTTGGCCGCCAATCCAGTAATCGCCCGAAAGCACCGCCCGTAGGGACTCGCCGAGGTCCTCGGCCACGGCATCTTTCAGCACGATACCGCGCGCGCCCAACTGCAGCGCTTCGATCACCTGCTGCGTGGAAATCGTGCTGGTCAGGAGGATGATTTTTACCCGTGGCGACTTCGCCATGATCGCCCGCAACGCTTCCAGCCCCGGTAGCCTGGGCATCTGCAAGTCGAGCAGCAGAATATCCGGCTCCAGCTCCAGCGTCTGCTGAATGGCGATGTCACCATCTTCCGCTTCACCGACCACCTCGCAGCTGGCTTCCGATTGCAGCATGTTTTTTACGCCGAATCGCACCACGGGGTGGTCGTCCGCGACCACGATGCGGATAGGAGGAAGAGCGCGCTCGGCGCGTTCAGGCTTAAGGGGGCTTTCAGACTTCTTCGCGGCGATGGCCATCGGTGACTTTCCTCAATCGGAGCATTCGGGGAGCGTCCAGAGCCTTCCCGGAGCACCCCATCTTCAAAGACGTGCAGCGTTTCTTCAGAACGGGACAGCGAACGGCAGTTGACCGGCACAAGTTTTTCAGCGATGCGCCTCTAGCATACGCCGAAGCCGAGCCACCGCAACGGTGAATTCAGTGAGCAACGAGGTACACGCAAGAGCACCTGCTTCCATGCGCGCGGCCAGCGCGCCCATCTCCCGAGCCCCTACCATGCCGCAACCTCCCTTGACGGCATGGGCTTCGCGCACAAAGGCGGCCGAGTCGCCGCTTTGGGCGGCAGCCCGCATCCGCTCGGCGCGCATCGCCGCGTCGTCCAGACACAGCGTATACAGGGCAGCCAGTTGCGCCGCCGGCATGGACGCCCGCAGCTTGCGGTAGACCTCAGGGTCGAGCGCTTCTTCCGCTGGCTTTCCATGGGATGAGGGTCCCTCGTCCCTTTTATCGGCCGTCGTCACCGGTAACTGTAGCTCGTCCAACGTAGCGGTAAAGTCTTCGACAGAAAACGGCTTCAGCAGGAAGCCGTCGTACGCCGCGCGCTCCCCGGCCTCGGGCTCGCTGCCGCTCATCGCGATCAGCCTAGTTTCGGCCGCGCAGGTTTTGCGCAGGGCGTCGGCAAGCGCTTTGCCGGAGAGTCCCGGCATCTGGAGATCGGTCAGCACGCACAGCAGCCTTTGGCCCGCAGCCGCCCCGGCCAGCAGCGCCAAAGCCTCCTCACCAGACGCCGCCGTCACCACGTCGTACGTCTCGGATTCGAGCACGAGCGACAACACGTCGCGCATCACCTCATCGTCGTCGACGACCAGAACCCGCCCCATCCCTGTCAGCATCGATTCCTCCCGGCAGACCACCGGAGCACCTACGATTGTCCCCCTTCCTGAGGGTAACCGGCCAACGCAAATGCCGTGACGGACATCGCATCACAATTCCTGTGAAAGCGATACAGTAAAGCCCATGGACGGTTCGCCCGAAGGTCCGCTCGCAGATTCTTCCGCTTCTGACGCTCGCCTGTCCGCACGAGTCGCGCAGCTTGAAAAGCAACTCGCTGCGCAGCGTGCCATGCTCGAAGCGCTTCGCGATGATGTGCAGCGCCTTCTTCCTCGCCGCGAGTCAGCGCAGTCCCCATTCTCACAGGCGAGGGCCGAAAAGTCCGCGAACGCTCCCGTGGCCGGTCCGCAGCTCGCCTCTGCCGCTACAGACCCATCGCCCGCCATCCATTTCGCGCCGCCTATCGGATCTTTCGCGGAAGCGGTCAGCCCGGCTCCTGCGGAAATTCCCGGCGGCCCGGCCCCTTCCGCGTTCGTTGAGCCTTCGCCCCTTAGCGAGGCTGCGCCGGCCACCGCCGGTCCCAAGCGGTCACTCGAAAATCGCATCGGCGCGCAGCTTTTCAACCGCATCGGCATCGTCGCCATCCTGATCGCGGTGGCCGTGTTCCTGAAGCTCGCGGTCGATAACCGCTGGATTGTGCCGACGCCCACTGGCCGCGTCATCGCCGGCCTGGTGGTCGGCGCTGGTGTCGTGCTCTGGTCGGAGCGCTTCCGCCGCAAAGGGTACCCGGCGTTTTCCTACTCGCTCAAAGCAGTCGGCACGGGTGTGTTGTACCTGGCGCTGTGGGCGTCGTTCCACATGTATCATTTGCTGCCCGCGTGGGCCGCGCTGCTTCTTATGATCGCGGTCACGGTGTGGAACGCAACCATGGCCTGGTTGCAGGACGCCGAACTGCTCGCGGTGTACGCGCTGGTCGGCGGCTTCGCCACGCCCAGCCTGCTCGGCTCCGGGGGCGGCCACTTTGCTTTCCTGTTCACGTACCTGTTCGCCATGGACCTGGCGGTCCTGTTCCTGGTCAGCAAAAAACCCTGGCAGCGGCTCATTCTGGGGTCCTTTCCGGCCACGGTGCTTTACTTCGTACTTTGGTACGCCAATTACTGGACGCCGCAACCCGCCAACCTTGTGGCCTTTTTCGTCCTCCTGTTGAGCGCACCGATGATGGCGGTGGCGCTTCTGGGCAAACAGCGGGAAGGCGTGCTCGAAGGCCTGCTTACCCCGGTTGCGTCCGCCGCTTTCCTGTCGCTTGGCCTGTATTCCGTGCTGCAGGACAGCCAGCGCCATAGCTGGCTGCCGTGGGTGGCCGTGGCGCTGGGCGCCTTGTATCTGCTGCTGATGCGGCTCCGCCGCAACGGCGTTGCCGAAGCCGTGCATCTGGCGCTGGGTATCACTTTCCTGACCGTCGCGATCCCGCTCAAGGCGGAAGGCCGCTGGATCACCATTGGCTGGCTGGCCGAAGGGCTCGCGCTGATGTACGTTGCCGCCCGGGTGTTCGGTCCCGAGGTGCAGGCGCGCGTCCGCAGCGTGATGCGCTGGATGGCCTGCGCCGCTGTTGCTCTCGGCGTCGGCGAATCGCTCCTTTTCTGGGCCGGGGAAGACGCCTACTCCGCTTTCTGGAATGGCCGGTTCGCCACGGAAATGGCCGCAGTCGCCGCAGTCGCCGTGACGGCCTGGCTCGCCCGCGGTGCCGCCAACGCGCTTACGGCCGCGGCCCCCACCGTTCTTTCCGAGCCGGAGGCGCTGGGTTCAAGCGCCTCAAACCCTGCCCCGGCGGTGCACTCCCTTGCCACCACCGCTGGCGACACCGCCTCCGCTCCGTCATGGGTATCGATCGCTCTGACCACCATCCTGCTCACGCATCTGCTGGCTCCGCTGGCAATAGCACGGGAATTTGTGGCCTATTGGCACGTCGGCCTGGACGCGACGGCCCTGCTTCGCGACCAGCTTTCGGAGTTAAACGTCGGCACGCTGCTGCTGGTATACGGGGCGGTGCTGCTGTTCTACACCCTGACCCGTGTTCCCGCCGAAACCACGCGCCGCAAACTCCTGCGTACGGTCGCCCTGGTCGGCCAGGGGCTTGGCTTTTTCCTGATGCTGTTCACCCCTGTCGCCAGCAATGCGATGTCCGGTACGGTGATCTGGAACCGCACCGTTTTCTTCGAGCTGATCGGCCTGGCCGCGCTTGCCTGGACGACGGCGATGGCGTGGGGGCAATCCCGCACCGCGGCGGCTCCCCCGCCCAAACAATGGCAGATCATCGCCGGCAGCGGCTTCGTCGCCTTTAATCTGCTCGCACTTTTTGCTGGTGTGCATGAGATCCTCACGTTCTTCGATCTCCATGCTTCCACCAACTCCGGCCTGGCGGAGGCCGTCAGCATCTCCGCCTGGCTGATGGTGTTTGCCGCGGCTCTGCTTACACTCGGCTTCGTGCGACGCATGGCGTTTATTCGCTGGCAGGGCCTTGGTCTGCTGGTGTTCACGATCGGCAAGGT
>CALMON010000144.1 GCA_937871785.1 uncultured Granulicella sp. | reverse complement strand
GAGTGGCTAAAAGCCGAGTGGCTAAAAGCCGAGTGGCTGAATGGCCCCGGCACCGCGTTCACCCTGCGTGAATGGTCCGGATTATGGCTTTCGGACCCCCGCCGTTGGCTGCCGGGCCAGGCGGCCGTCGTGTTTCTGCGGCCGGCAGGCGCAAGTGGGCTGGCTTCGCCGGTGGATGGTATGGACGGTGTGCTCCCGGTTGTTGGGTTTACCGGGACTCCGGGGAGCGATACGGTACCTGCTGCCAGCGTGGAGCGGCTGCGCGCCCGCGTGCGGCGCGCCGTCGGAACCGCTCTGCCAGGCGCGGGCGAGCCGCTGACGATGGCGTCGCTTCGTACGCTCCTTGCGGGCGGCGACGGCGCGAAAGCCCCGGGGCTGCAACCGGTTCTTACCTCCGCTCCAGCGTCGCTACCGGCTGGGATCGCGCCGCAGCAGGAAGATCGTCTGGCGCTCGCCGCGCAAAGCCGGGGGGGCCATGCCGTTCAGTAGACCGCTGTGGCGCACCCTTTTCCTTTCCGCCTTATCGCTTTGCTTTTGGGCAAGCGCGCCGGCGGCCTTTGCCGGCGGTCCACGCTGGTTCACGGGGCCTCCGTTTTACACCGGGCACCAGGGGTATCCCGTTATTTTCTTCACGACGGCTCCGCTCTACTTCACCGATCCCGGGGACCTGAACGCGCAGGTTTCGCACGCACAGGCCGACGCTCTGGTGGCGGCCGCGGCGGCGGTGTGGAACGTCCCCACCTCAAGCCTCACGCTGGCGCAGGGAGGTCTGCTGGCCGAGCACGTCAGCAGCGGCAACGTGTATTTCGACGGCACGCATATGGTTTTTCCCGCCGACCTGGAGGCCAGCAACTACCAGGCGAAGCCAATTGCGATCGTCTACGACAAGGACGGCAGCGTGGTCGACACGCTGCTCGGCGCCGGGGCGAGCGAGCCTTCCAGTTGCCGGCAAAACGGCGTCATCGACACAGTCGACGGCTTCGACCCAGCCGGCTACATCACGCACGCGATGCTGGTGCTAAACGGCCGCTGCGTCGGTGCCAACAACGACCAACTGCTACAGATGCAGTATCAACTCGCGCGCAAATTCGGCAGAATACTGGGTCTGGCCTGGTCGCAGTTGAACGACAACCTGTTCACCGGGGCTTCAACGCCCAACAGTGTCGAGCTCGGGTTCTGGCCGCTGATGCACCCGATCGATGTGGTTTGCGGAACCTACACCTACAAGTGCATGCCGCAGCCTTTCACCCTGCGCCCGGACGACCTTTCCGCTCTGGCGGCCATGTACCCGGTGACGAGCGACAACCAGACCGCCGGCAAACAGCTTTCGCTGGACGTGGCGATGCGTGCCAGCGGCGTCGTCCGCTTTCCTACAGGACAGGGTATGGGCTCGTACAACATCGTGGCGCGCAGAACCATCGCGAACGGGCCGGCAGAAACAGGCGAGGTGGTTTCCGCCACTGGCGGCGTTTTCTACCAGCAGAATGGTGACAATCCGGTGACCGGCGCGGCCGTTGGTCCGCTGGGAAGCGCCGGCATGGCAAACTCCGGCTTTGAAGGCGTGTTTTCGATGGGCCGCATCCCCCTGCTTCCGTCGGGGATCATGGGCGTGCTATTGACGAGCGAGCCTATCAACCCGCTGTACACCGGAGATTATGCCTTGATGCAGGCGGCGGGTGCTCCGAGTACGCCTTCCGGCGCGTCGATTACCTATGGCAACGGCTACGTCGGCCAGAACTTCTGGGTGATGACCGATGTCACCCCTTCTGGAGCGGCGGCCGTCTGCGCCCCGGGGAACGACGGCGTGGAAACGGCTCCGGTCGCTGCCGACCCGAGCGGCTGGTGGACGGGACAGATCTGCGCCGACGGCCACGCCTCGTGGGGCTCGCAGGCAGTCGCCGCCGGGCGAAGCTGGACGCTTGAAGTCACGGCGCTCGATGAAAACAGCGTGGGGACCGTAGGCAAGCTCCATCCGATTCTGGGTTTATGGAACGCTGCCGACGCCCCCGGAACGCTCCCGACGGTGGTATCGGCCGCCTCGGCATTCAACGGCCTGGCGG
>CALMON010000143.1 GCA_937871785.1 uncultured Granulicella sp. | reverse complement strand
CGGCGTCCGTTTCATGAACGAGGCGGCGGGCCGGCTTCTGGCTTTGGAGCACGAGGAAACGGTGGGCCGCACGCTTGAGAACGCCATTCCTTTCTTTGCGGCGCCGCATTTCGCTGAGCTGTTCAGCAAGGTCGTCGAATGCGGCGTGCAAACGACCGGGGAGTTCGCCGTCAACGACATGCGCGTTTGTGCCCGATGGCTGCGGTTGACGGCGACCCGATTTGAGGACGGCGTGCTGCTTACCGCCACCGACCTGACCGCGATTCGGCATCTTGAAGTGCAGTTGTGCCACAAAGCGCACCACGACGTGCTGACCGGCCTGCCCAATCGGCTACTGCTCGACGACCGGATGCAGCAGGCATTCGAGCGCGCCAGGCGGCAACGGGCGCAGGTGGCCGTCCTTATGGTCGACCTCGCTAACCTCCAGCAGACGAATGACTTGCACGGACGTGCCGCCGGCGACTTCCTGCTCCAATCCGTGGCCGCCCAGCTCCGGGGCGCCGTGCGCGCGACCGATTCCGTATTTCGGCTCGGCAGCGACAAGTTTGTGGTGCTCTTTACGGATGTGGGGACCACCCGGCCGGTGGCAAACTTCGAGCGCAAGATTGCGGCGAGCTTGTCCGCGCCGGTCCTGTGGCTCGAAACCACGCTACCGGTGAGCGTACATCTAGGCGTGGCGATGTACCCCGACGCGGGCACGACGCCGGAAACCTTGCTGATCCAGGCGGATATCGCGATGAACCGTATGAAGCAGGTGCCTGCGGCGCGGTCCGTACCCCTTTCGGAATCCAGGGTGACGGATTTTCGCAGCTTCGCCTTCACTCTGCGGTAGCTTCTTCGTCACACTTTCCGGGTAAGCCGGCGCTCCTGCGCCAAGACGCCTCTTCGGGAACGCGCCGTCTCTTGGGGTGGCTGACGCTGTGCGCGTGCTTTCGGGTGAGACGATATAGGAGTACGCATCGTCTATGAGAAGGGTGCGCTTTGTGCCTGGCTATCGCCCCAATCGCCACTTCAAGAGATAATCTATAACATGGGTATCGTTAAGCTCGCGCTCAACAGGCCGTACACGTTTATCGTGCTCGCAATCCTGATTCTGATTGCTGCTCCGGTCGTGATCCTGCGCACGCCCACAGACATCTTTCCGAACATCGATATCCCCGTCGTTTCGATTGCCTGGCAGTACACGGGCTTGAACCCGGAGGAACTCGAAGGCCGTCTGACCACGCCCTACGAAAAGGTGTTGACGACGCTGGTCGACAACGTCGAGCACATCGAATCGACGACGCTGAATGGGCAGGTGATCCTGCGCGTGTATCTGCAGCAGGGCGCCTCGGTCGATCGCGCCAACGCGCAGGTTTCTTCCGCGTCGGAGTTCATCCTGCGTAACCTGCCGCCGGGTATTTTGCCGCCGCAGATCATTAACTTTTCCGCATCCAGCGTACCGATTCTGCAACTCGGCCTGTCCGGCCAGGGCCTTAGCGAGCAGCAGTTGAACGACGCCGGTTTGAACATCATCCGGCCGCAACTGGTCACGACTCCCGGCGCGGTCGTGCCGAATGTGTATGGCGGCAAGCAGCGGTCGATCATGGTGGAGCTCGACCCTAAGAAGCTGCAGGCGCTGGGTTTATCGCCGAGCGACGTTCTGGCCGCCTTTAATCAGCAGAACCTCGTCGAACCTGGGGGAACGGCAAAGATTGGCGTCACCGAATACGACGTAAAGCTGAACAGTGCGCCGCCCACCGTGGAAGGGCTTTCCAACCTTCCGCTGCGCCAGGTAAACGGCGCGACGGTCTATATGCATGACGTCGCCAACATCGTGGACGGCAGCATTCCGCAAACCAACATCGTGCGCCAGGACGGCAAACGCGCCGTTCTTCTGGTGATCCTCAAATCCGGCGAAGCGTCTACGCTGGACGTCGTCAAAGGCACGCTCGACCTGCTTCCCAAGATCAAGCAAAGCTTGCCGACGAACTTTCAGATCACCCCGATCGGTAATCAGGCGACGTTTGTGCGCGGCTCGGTGAACGGCGTTGTGCGCGAGGCGGTGATTGCGGCCACGCTCACAGGGTTAATGATCCTGCTGTTTCTCGGTTCGTGGCGCTCGACGCTGATCATCGCCGTGTCGATTCCCCTGTCGATTCTCACGTCCATCATTCTGCTCAGCCTGGTGGGGCAGACGATCAACATTATGACTTTGGGCGGGTTGGCGCTCGCGGTCGGCATCCTTGTCGACGACGCGACCGTTACCATCGAAAACATCGAGCGGTACCTCGAAGAAGGGTATCCGCTGCGCGAAGCGATCCTTGAAGGCGCGGCGCAGATTTCGGTACCCGCGCTGGTCTCGACCCTGTGCATCTGCATTGTGTTTCTGCCGATGTTTTTCCTGTCCGGCGTGGCGCGGTACCTGTTTGTGCCGCTGGCGGAAGCCGTCGTTTTCGCGATGCTGGCCTCGTACATGCTTTCGCGTACGCTGGTGCCCACGCTCGCGATGTACCTGCTTAAGGACCATGCGGATCATGCCGCACCTTCGCAAAACTTTCTGGCACGCTTCCAGCGCGGTTTTGAGCGTGGCTTCGAGCGTGTCCGTTCGGCGTACACCGCAATCCTTACGCGGCTGGTGGCCGCGCGCTACCTGTTTATTCCGGCCTTTCTGGGCGGCTGCCTGCTGATGATGCTGCTTGTGCCGTTTCTTGGGCAGAACTTCTTTCCGGCCACCGACAACGGCACATTTATCCTCCACGTTCGCGCGAACACCGGGACGCGCATTGAGGAAACCGCCAGGCTCTGCGACGAGGTGGAGCAGCAGATTCGCTCGATGATTCCGGCCAAGCAGATGGATAACATTCTCGACAACATCGGCCTGCCGTATTCCACACTGAACACGCAGCACGCCACCAGCGGATTGTTCGGCGCGGGGGACGCCGACATTTTCGTGTCGCTCAAGGAAGACCACGGCCCCACGGCCGACTTCGTCCGCAAGCTGCGCGCGAGACTGCCGCAGCAGTTTCCGGGGACGACGTTCTATTTCCTGCCGTCCGACATCGTCTCGCAAATTCTGAACTTCGGCCTGCCTTCGCCGATGGATGTGCAGATCGATGGGCCTGACGACGCCGGCAACCGCAAAGTGGCCTCCGAAATCCTGCGCGAAATGCGCGGCGTTCCCGGGCTCGTCGACCTTCGCCTGCAGCAGCCGGACGATTATCCCGTGCTGGCCGTCAACGTCGACCGCACGAAGGCCTCGCAAGGCGGGTACACGGTGCGCGATGTCGGCTCGTCGCTGTTGAACATCCTTTCCGGGTCGTCGCAGCTTTCGCCCATGTTCTTTCTGAATCCCAAGAACGGGGTGAACTACAACATTGTGGCGATGACGCCGCAATACCAGGTGCAGTCGTTGAACGATCTGCAAAATATCCCGGTGACGTCGCCAAACTCGAAGACCCCGGAAATCCTGGGCGATGTGGCCTCCATTGGACGCTCGTCGGAAATGCCGCTGGTAAGCCACTACAACATTCGCCGCACGGTTGACTTGTACGCCAACGTGCAGGACAAGGATCTCGGCGCGGTGGCCAAGCAGGTGGAAAAGATCATCGACCGGAACCGCCCGTCGCTGGCACGCGGCAACTTCATTCGCATGCGCGGCCAGGTGGATACGATGCGCAGCTCCTACAATGGGCTGCTGTTCGGCCTGCTGTTCTCGATCCTGTTGGTGTACCTGTTGATCGTGGTCAACTTCCAGTCCTGGCTCGACCCCTTCATCATCATCACGGCGCTTCCAGCGGCGCTCGCCGGCATCGTGCTCTTCCTGTTCCTGACGCACACGACTCTTAGCGTACCGGCGCTGATGGGCGCCATCATGTGCATGGGCGTGGCGACGGCGAACTCCATCCTGGTGGTCTCGTTTGCGACCGACCGCCTCGCCGCCACGGGCGACGCGCTGCGGTCGGCTATTGAAGCCGGCTCGACGCGCTTTCGTCCGGTCGCCATGACCGCCCTCGCGATGATCATCGGCATGATCCCGATGGCGCTGGGCGCGGGCGAAGGCGGCGAGCAAAATGCGCCGCTGGGCCGAGCCGTCATCGGTGGTCTCAGCATGGCGACGCTCGCTACACTGGTATTTGTTCCCGCGGTGTTTGCGCTTCTGCACGGCAGCCGTAAGGAGACTGGCGCGGCCGCACAGGTGGAACAAGGAGCGGAACACCGCGTTCACGCGACCGCCTGAAACGGTACCTTGATTAAGGAATGGAAGTATGGATCGAAGCATCGACCGCACCAGCATCGACAACCTGCCGACGCCCGTCAACGAAGATCTGACGACGCCTTCGGCTGCTTACGGGCAGAGCGCTACGGGTGTCGACAGCTCCAAGGACATAGACGGTTATACCGGCACGGCGACGGCCGCCGCCTCGCACGCCCCGACCGGGCACGCGGCTGCACCGAAGCGGAACTCCACCGGTCTATGGGTTGGTCTTGCTGTTGTGGTGGCGCTGTTGGCCGGGGGCATCTTATACGGCGTGCTGTCGCGCATGTCCGCCGAGCACAGCCTGGACGAGTCGACCACCAAGGCTGCCACCATGATGGTAAGCGTGGTCAAACCGACCGTCACCGGTGTTGCGTCTGAAATCGCGCTCCCCGGCAATGCGCAGGCCTTCAATGACACGCCCATCTACGCTCGCACCGACGGCTACCTGAAGGCCTGGTACGCCGATATCGGCCAGCACGTTGTTAAAGGGCAGTTGATGGCGGTGATCGAAACGCCGGAAGTTGACCAGCAGTTGCAGGTGGCGCAGGCCAATCTGAAGGCGGCGCAGGCCGACGTGTCGCTGGCGCAAACGACTTCCAAACGCTACCAGGCACTGCTCAAATTGGACTCCGTGTCCAAGCAGGAAACCGACGAGGCCGTCGGCGGCGCGGCTGCCAAGGAGGCCTCGCAGGATGCGGCCGAAGCCAACGTGCGGCGGCTGCAGCAGTTGCAGTCGTTTGAGCGGGTGTATGCCCCGTTCAGCGGCGTCGTCACCACGCGCAACACCGACATCGGCGCGCTCATCAATGCCGGCGCATCCGGCGGCACGGGGCCTAAAGATCTTTTCCGCATCGCGTCGATCGATACGCTGCGCGTCTTCGTTGCGGTACCGGAAACGTACTCCACCGCCGTCCACGATGGCGACATGGCGACCCTGACACTCGACGAATATCCCGGCCAGGTGTTTACAGGAACCGTCGCGCGCAATTCCAGCGCGATCGACCCGGCGTCGCGCACGTTGAACGTCGAAGTGGACGTAAACAACCGCGACAGCAAGTTGCTGCCGGGGGCGTATGTGTTTGTCCATTTCAAAATTCCGCAGCAGGTGCGGCAGCTTTCCGTACCGTCGAACACGCTGTTGTTCCGCGCGCAGGGAACGCAGGTGGGCGTGGTGCGCGACGGTAAAATTCATCTGCAAAACGTCACCATCGGCAAGGACAACGGCAGCACACTGGAGATTGCCACCGGCCTTACGGCGAACGATCAGGTGGTGCTCGACCCTTCAGATTCGCTTGCGGAAGGCGAGCCGGTGCATGTGAGCGGCGGCAAGTCCGCGGCCGCGGAGGCGCACTGATGGGCCGTTTGCGCGCCGTGCTTTTGGGAGCCGCCGCCGTTCTTCCTCTCGCCGGCTGCCGCGTAGGACCGAAGTACAAGGTGCCTGCCGTGCCAGCGCCCCCGGCCTTTAAAGAAGCCGATGCGGGAACGTACAAGGAAACCGCCGACTGGCAGTTTGCGCATCCCGAAGATACCCTGCCCAAGGGTGCCTGGTGGACCGTCTTTCACGACGACCCGTTGAACGCGCTCGAACCGCAGGTGGAGACAGCGAACCAAACGCTGGCGCAGGCCGACGCCAATCTGCGGGCGGCTCGCGCGCAGATTCGCATCCAGAACAGCCGGCGCTATCCGCAGCTTGGGGCGTCGCCTTCAGTGGCAGGGGAACGGTACTCTGCGGAGCGGCCTTTTTTCAACCCGGCCAACGCCAACGACGGCGAAGCCGACCTGTTGCTGCCGTTCCAGATCAGCTATGAGGTCGACCTGTGGGGGCGCATCCGGCGCGGCATTACAGAGGCGCAGGAAGACACGCAGGCCAGCGCCGCCGACCGGCAAACCGCGCTGCTTTCGCTGCAGGCCGAGCTGGCGATGGACTACTTCGAGGTGCGCGCCGCCGATGCCGAGCAAAAGCTGCTGAACGACACCGTCGCTCAATACCAGGACGCGGTGCGCGTGACGAACAACCGCTACGTCGGTGGGATCGCCGTAAAAAGTGACCTGACGCAGGCGGAAACGCAGTTGCAATCTGCCAAGGTGCAGGCCGCCGATGTCGGCGTGCGCCGTGCGCAGTTTGAGCACGCGATCGCGGTGCTGACGGGCAAGCCGCCTTCGGAGCTGACGCTGCCGCCCTCACCCATTTCCGCCACGCCGCCGCCGCGCATGCCACCGGGCGTGCCCGCGCA
>CALMON010000142.1 GCA_937871785.1 uncultured Granulicella sp. | reverse complement strand
TCAGAGATGTGTGCGACGGAATCGGGTCGTCCTGTTGACAGTGTATATTTTGATGGTTCACTATCAGTCGGCAATCGCCGGCCTCCCGAAACCATCTACGGGGCCCCCGGACTGATGTTGTAATGCCACCTCTTATGAACTCGAGGCAATGAATGCTAACGGCGAATGTGCCATCGTACCAACCAGTTTCCAAGAGCACGACCTACCTTGTGGTGGCGCTTGGCCTGGGCGCCATGGCTTTTGAAGGATATGACCTGATTGTTTATGGAGCGGCCGTTCCCGCGCTGCTGGCATACCACCCGTGGGCGCTGACCCCGGGCAAAGTCGGTTTGATGGGTGGAGCCGCATTCCTGGGCATGTTTCTCGGAGCTCCCGCCGCGGGCTGGTTGAGCGATCGCTTTGGAAGACGACGCCTGTTCATCAGCCTGCTGGCCTTTTTCTCGCTGATGATGATTCTCGTCTCGGTGGTACCGACTCCTCTGCTTTTCGGGCTGTTCCGGTTGCTCGCCGGGCTTGCGTTTGGCGGCATTCCGCCTACGGCCATTGCGCAGACGTTTGAGTTTTCTCCACCGAACCGCCGTGTTCTGTTCAACTCGGTCATGCTTAGCGGTTTTGGCATCGGCGCGATTCTTGCCGGGGTGTTCGGCCTCACGCTGATGAGCCACATCGGCTTCCGGGGTTTGTTCGCCATCGGCGGCTTGCCCTTGATCACACTGGCGCCGCTGGCGTACTTTGTCTTGCCAGAGTCACCCAACTTCACCAGTAAGCTCAGCGCCGCCAAGCTCACCCCCGGGGTAGTCGCTCCCAAGGTGGAAAGCTCCTGGGTCGGCGTTTTGCGTGGGCGTGCCGGTCTTGCCACCGTGATGTTCGGCATCGCCAACTTCTGCTCCCTCCAGTTTTCTTTCGCCCTGAACACCTGGCTGCCGCAACTCATGCGCGGTGCCGGATACCCTCTCGGATCGGCGCTGCAGTTGCTCCTGCTGCTCAACATCGGTGCTCTGGTCGGGGTCCTCTTTTTCGCGTGGCTGGCCGGCAAGCTGGGCGTTCGCGTGGTGGCTCCGTTGATGTTTGTGGTTGCGGCGCTGGCTTTGGGGCTGCTCGGCCTCCATTCTCCCGGCTCCATCATCCGCTCGCTGGTCTTCATCATCGGCGCGGCCGGACTCGGCAGTCAGTCCCTCCTCTTCAGCTTCATGGGAACGACATACCGGCAGTCGTCGCGCGCCACCGCTGTGGGAGCTGTTTCGAGCGTCGGACATCTCGGTGGGGCTACAGGGCCGGTCGTGGGAGCTCTCATGGTGGGGGCTCACCTTGGCCTGGCCAAGAGCCTGCTTGTTCTTGCCGGCATCGCAGTCGTTTCGGCTTCGGCCATGCTGCTTGTTCCGCGCGGGGTCACCCCGGTAGAACCCGCGGTCGAGTTGGACGCCATGAACCCCGGAGAACTGGGCTATCCCGCACACGAAGCCGGACGATGACATGGCTGGCCGTGCGGTGCTGCGCACTGGGCGGAATGAGCATCTTTGCAGAGGACTGTCCCTGTTGATGGAACGATCTATGTATTGCCTGAGCCGAACCCGAAGGAGAAGAGCATGAGTGTCAACCACCCCATCCCGGAAATCAAACCCGTCACCCCGGCGAACGAAATGGACCAGATCGACCATCTGCCCGAGCGCATGGAGTGCGACGTGGTCATTGTCGGCTACGGTCCTGTCGGTATGATCCAGGCCGCCCTGCTGGCCCAGCGCGGGCTGAAGGTGATTGTGGTCGAGCGCTTCCCAACCCGGTACGCTCTGGGGCGGGCTGGCCACTTCGACGGCGAAACCTTTCGCACGTTCCAGACCATCGGCATCGCGCAGGATATGGAGTTGCTCGTTCGTCCCATGCTGCAGTGGCAATTGACGACAGCAGACATGGAGGTTCTCGCGACCATCAAGCTGGGCGAGAGCGGAGCCGGCTGGAAAGACAGTTATCTCAGCTATCAGCCCGAGTTTGAGGTTGTTTTCGACGCCAAGGTTCGTGAGCTTGGGGTTCGCGTCTTCATGGGTCTCAACGCAATTGGGATTGAGCAGGACGCCAATGGCGCACACCTCACAGTGAAGCCCAGCGACGACAGCATCGGCGTGCCTGTGGAGAACAAACATGGCGACGCCACCTGCGTGATCGACGCTAAATTCATCTTGGCCGCGGATGGGGCGCGCAGCTTCGTACGCGATTACCTGAACATCGGTCGCCGCGACCTCGGCTTCAAGGCAAACGCGCAGCTTGTCATCGACTTTGAACATACCGACCCGGATCGCGATCTGGAGTCGCTTCCGGAAGTCTTCCAGATCCTCGACGTCGAACGGCCCCGCCTGGCCGGCCGTTGGAGCGGCGGACGCTTTTCGCGGTGGGAGTTCCACCTCCGCGAAGGCGAGCTTCGTGAGGACTTTCTGAAGGAAGAAACCTGCTGGAATTTCCTGGCGCACTGGGGTGTTCACCCCGGAGACGGTCGCGTCGCGCGGCAGGCCGTGTACACCTTTGAAAGCAAGATTGCGGAGCAATGGCGTGTGGGCCGCGTTCTGCTGATCGGCGATGCGGCGCACACGATGCCGCCATTCCGCGGCCAGGGTCTTTGCTCAGGAATACGTGACGCTATCAATCTGTCCTGGAAGCTTCCGGCGGTGATGAGCGGCGAAGCGGACATCAAGTTCCTGGACAGCTACCAGAGCGAGCGAGTTCCGCACGCCGAAGAGGTCATCGCGCTATCGATGGCGTTTGGAAAAATGGCGTTGATGATGGACCCCGAAGAAGCTCGCAAGCGCGATGAGATGTTCCGCACCAGCCCCGCCCCGGTGGCTCCCCCGCTGCCGAGAATCGGCGATGGCCTGGTGCGCGACATCGATTCCCCGTACGCGCATCCTACCGATGGCCGCCCGTCGTTCCAGGCCCGCGTCGCTCGCGGACGCGAAACGGATCGCCTTGACGAGTTCCTTACCCCGGGCGGGAGCATGGTTTCGCGGACTCCTGCTTTGCCATCGCTTTTCACCGACAAACAGCAGGCGTTCATGTCGAAGCTGAAGCTGCAAACCGCTCACGTATCGCGCGGTGCCACGGCGCAGTACATCGATATCGACGGCGAATACGACATGCTCTATCGCACCACAGGGCGCAAAGCTTTCCTGGTACGGCCCGATCACTACGTCTACGGCTCGGTGGCCAGCCTGGACGACTTGCCGGCTCTGATCGATGAGCTTGCGGCCAACCTGGCTACTCATGGCTGGGGCGCCTGAAACAGCCTCTTCAACGCGATAAAAGGACCTACCCTCGCGGTAGGTCCTTTTATTGGTTACGGCATGTAGCGTTCCTTCAGCGGCAACCCAGTCTAGGCACGCATCCAGGCAAACGCCTTGTCATAGAGAGCCTTGACGCCTTCCGGCTGATCGTCGCCGTACAAGTCATCGACCATCTTTCGACCGCCGAGACTGATGTGGTACGCCACGAAGCGGTATGAGGGACGAAACGTCTTCAGAAGTTCGAGGTCCACCACCAGCGTGGTCCCGGGCATCGCGGGAGACACCATATCTTTTTCATAGATGGCATTCAGAACCTTGATCTTCCATTCGCCGTCTGACCGCTCTACCTGGTACACCATGCGTGTGTGGGAGCTCAGGTCGGTTTCCACGCCGTTGAACGGAATGCGAGCATCGATCACGAGCGGGAGTTCCAATACGGCACGGTCGCCGTGCTGATGAATGACAGGAGGCGAAGCCCGGTGCACGGGCCTGAAACCGCTTTCGCTCATCTTCCGCGAGCCTTCGGTAAACTCGTAGCCGGTGCCGTGAATCCAGCTGAGAAACACTTCGGATTCCGGGTGGAAGCAGGCCTTCATCTGGTCCCACCAACCGCGGTCGCGTCCTTGCCGCTCACGAAGTACCAGTTGCGTAATCTCGTCGACATCACTCATGGTTCAGATCCTTTCGTACTTGGTTATTTTCATTGTCCGACGTCAAAAGCTACAAGGTAGCAAGCCGCTATTCAGCAGGCTTCCAGACAAGCTTGTCGCCTTCTTTTTGCACGCGTCCCCAACTGGGGAACGGAAAGTGGGGGGAAAAACTTCTCCAGCCAGACTCGGAAAGGGTTGCCAGCAAATCCTTGCGGGTAGTGACGGCAAGGTCCGGCTCGAGGTCCATGGGGTTGTACACATGGGGCGTCGCCAGCGAGACAACGGCGTGTGTGATGGCGTCGGCGGTGTACAGCAGAGTGTCGTCCTCGCTTGTAATCACGAAGCCCACCTGCCCGGGAGCGTGCCCCGGGAGCGGCGTGGCCGTAATGCCTGGTACCACCTCGTCGCCTGCCTGGAAAACCGTAAGGTGCTCGGCGGAGTGCTTCAGAACGTGTGCCGACACCAGCAGCCGCTCGGCCTTGACCCAGGGCAGAACAGGGGACGCGCTGAGGTCAATGTCGGTCTTTGACCAGAACGCGATCGCCTCGGCACTCGCGTAGTAAGTCGCCCTGGGAAAGACCTGAGTGCCGTCCGCGTTGTAAAGACCGGCGACGTGGTCGATATCTAAATGCGAGATGAGCAGGACATCGACCGCATCGGCCGACAAGCCCGCCGCCTGCATCGACTCGAGAAGCCGCCCCGCGGACTGCATCGGTTTACCCAAGGTTTCCGGAGTCAGACCAAAGCCGCTATCGATCAGAACCGTCTGCCCGGTGTCCGGAATCTGCACGGCCAGGCAATTGATGGGCACATACAGAAAGCGGGGCCGCGCGTCGGGGGTTGCCGCGGTCTGTGCGGCACCGGGAGCCGGTGGCGAGGGTGGCAAGGGCACCTGGATAGCGCCGTCACTCAACGACGTGCAAATCAGCTTGCCGACCTGAAAGCGGTGGAACCTGGCGGTTGTTTCTAGAACGGGTTGATCTGCGCCGGTTGGCTGTGCCACGAGGAACTCCTTTGTACGCCTGCGACGATCTGCCGCAGCGCCTGCCAAGCCATTCTGCTCTCTGGAACGGAAGCGCGGCAAGCGGGTCGGAACAGCCACCGGACCGGTCCACTACTTCGCGAGACAGCATAGCATAATAGACATACCATCTGTTTTGTCGACAGTGGCTTGGAGCCAGTCGGCGGGCAGAGCAAGGAAGTCGCAATGAGGTCTGCCAAGGTCCCCTGAACCAGCAGCAAGACCGCCTTCGATAGCGGCAATTGCCATTCAATGGTGCTCGATTTCAGCAACCAGGCTGGGTGCTATGACTATTGTGAAGGCTATTCCGTAGCTGTTAGAGTAGGGTCCGCGCTGCGCGGGTGAGCCTGCTCAAGCCACCTCAACGCCACACTTTTTTACGAACGCAGGAGCTTTCTCATGGACACGCAAAAGCAGCTAGAAACAGCTCAATACGACCGCCTGGCGATTGCGGACCTGATCCAGCGCGAGCGCAACGCTCGCGACGCCGGCCGCTGGGACGAGATGGCGTCCTTCTACCATCCTGAGTCCAGCATTGAAGTCTCGTGGTTCAAAGGCAGCGGCGCGGAGTTCGTCGCGCGAAGCCGGAAGCAGGCTGAAAAGGTCAAGCTGCAGAACGACGGCTCCAACCGAACCAACTTTCACGAGATGGGAACCTCCGTTGTCGATGTGCTCGGGGAACGCGCGCTCGCCGAAACAGGCTGCACCCTGCACAGCTTCTTCCCTCTCGACGGGATACCGTGCAAGCTGACCGGCTTTGTGCGCCTTCTGTGGCGCGCCCAGAAGCTTGGGGACACGTGGATGCTGGCCGGCCTGCGCTGCCTTTATGTGCGCGATTACCTGACCGCGTGCAACCCGAACCGGCAGCCCGTGCTCGACGAAGCGGAACTCGCGACGTATCGTTTATCCTATTGCTATGTGACGTATAACCTGGCTCGTCTGGGCCTCGAACCGAAAAACGACCTGCCCGGCGAAGACATGCCGGTAACGGTCACGGCGGTTCGCGAGGGCGAGCGCGCCTGGTTACAGGGTGCCTGACGGCGGCCCCAAACAAGTCTAAGTGTCAAGGAGGAACAGGCAAATGCGTCGATCAGCAAAAGGCGAAAGCCGAATGTCTTCCTCGGAGCAAACCTCTTCCCCCGCCCGTGCGGCGTCTCCGTCTCGCTCCACCGCTTCGGCCAGCCTGGCCGCCCTCGCAAAGGCTGAACCGCCCGCGGCGCACGATGTGAACCTGAGCAATCTGCGTATGCCCACGCCCGCAGAGGAGGCACCACGTCGTTCCAAGCCGATGGGCATCCGCGAGCTTTCCAAGCAAGAAAGCCAGCATAAAATCCTGGTCGCTGCCCGCGAAATTTTTGCCGAACACGGCTACCAGGAAGCGACGCTGCGCCAGATTGCGACCAAGGCCGGCCTTACTGTGGGCGCGCTCTTCAACCACGTCAAAGACAAGCGCGACCTGATCTACCTCATCTTCAACGAAGAAGTCGACAAGATCGTCGAGACGGCTTTCGCATCGCCGCGGGCCTACCAGAGCCTGAGCGCGAAAATCCTGAGCGTGACCGAGCACTACATCCGCATGTTTGGCAGTGAACCGGTGCTCTCGCGCACGCTGCTTACGGAGATCGTGGCGTTATCGCCGGGCCTCCACCTCAACCGCTACCTGATTACCCGGGCAAGGCTGGTCGACGGCATTGAACGCATTGTCGCCGAAGCTCAGGTTACGGGTGAAATTGGGAGCACGGAAGCCTCCGAGATCATTGCCCGGCACATTTTTTTCGTCTTTTCCGCTTCCCTGCGCTTGTGGCTGGCGTCCTCGGCCCGGCCGGAATGGCGCGACGGCCAGCGCGACTTCGAGCGGCACCTGAATCTGCTGATCCGCGGGCTTTCTGAAAAAGGCGACAGCAGGAGCGTCGAAGCCAAGCGAGGCTTACGGCTTGCCAGCAGAAACGATGCGGTGATGTAGCCACTGCGTTGGAGGAGAACCTCCTAGCGCATGTGGTGAGAGGCGAAGAAGTCGAGCAGGCTTTGTGGTGCGTTTTCGCCAAACAGGACCTCCTGCATCCGCTCTGCTTCCGACGCTTCAGCAGCGCTACGCGGGAACATCGGCTCTTCGTACGCGAGCAGAGCGCGCTCCGCTTCGTCCGGGGTCGCGGCCAGCGCTCTGGCGAGCTCCGCACCGTCGTACATAGCGAGGTTTGCTCCTTCGCCGGACGGGGCCATCACGTGCGCGGCGTCGCCAAGCAGGGTGACGCCAGCGACCCGATCCCAACGATGGCCAGCCGGAAGCGCATAGATCGGCCGTACGACCGGTACGGTATCCCCTCCGGTAAGAAGCGCCGTCAAGGCCGGGGCCCAGCCGATGAACTCTTCCGCAACGCGCACAGTCGCGGCAGACCTGTTGGCGAAGTCGACGCTGGCGATCCAGCTTTCGGATTTTCTCAGAACGACGTAGGTATGCAGAACGCCGTGTGGCTCGCGATGCGCGAGAATGCCCTTTCCCGGCGCCAAGGCAAACATGGCTCCGCCGCCGACCGCGTCGGCACTCGCCTTGTGGCGAACATCGCTCTCGTGCAGGTAGGTTTCCACGTAGACGATGCCGGCGTAGGCGGGTTTGGCCGCAGATAGCAGAGGACGCACCTTCGACCACGCACCATCGGCGCCCACGAGCAGGTCTGCCGTCGCAGTCGCGCCATCGGTAAACGTCAACTGATGCTGCCCGCCGCCGAGCGGGAGTGCCGAGTGGAGCTTCCGCCCCCACTGCACGGTATTTACAGGCAGCGAGTCCAGTAGAATGCGGCGAAGCTCACCGCGAGGCACCTCCGGCCGACCGCCCGAGCCGTCATCAAGGTCGTCCATCAGCACGTGGCCGTGCCGATCGAGCGCGCGCGCTTGTTGCCCGCCGGGGTGGATGATCTCCAGGAATTTGTCATACAGTCCGGCATCCTTCAGCGCGAGCTGACCAGTTTCTTCATGGATGTCGAGCATACCGCCCTGCGCCCGCGCGGTGGCGGAAGACTCGGCCTCATAGACCGTCGAAGCGATGCCGTGTATATGCAGCACGCGCGCCAGCATCAAACCGCCAAGACCGGCGCCGACGATCGCAATTGGTCTCTTCATACCGTGTCCTTTCGGGGTAGCCAGCGCGCTATCGCTTCCTTCAACGGGTCTTCGTTCGGCTCTACGCTTGTAGCCCAGGCAACCACTCCGTCCGGCCGCACCAACACTGCGCGCAAGCCAAGCTGTTCCGTCGCCGGGACCGCGAGATACCGCAGCGACGCCCCAAATTCAGTCGCTAACGCGCGGAGCGCCGCACGGCCGTCGAAATCGATCAGGAGCCCCCGGCCATCGCGCATCGCCTCGCCAGCCGTAGTGCCGTCGACGAAGGCGAAGTTCGGAACGCTGTGACCGACCAAAGGATGGTCGTCGCCGAGGTCATAGTGCGTGGTCACGCCCCAGAGTCTTCCGGCGACATAAGTAGCCCCGTCGCGCGTCGCCATCAGGTCTCGGAAGATCGTATACAGCGCACTGGCCGCCGGGTCAGGCCTCATGATCGCAACCTGTGCCCGTGACCACTCCAGCACCTTCTCGCCGACAGGGTGCCGTTCGCGTTGATAGCTGTCCAGCAAGCCTTCCGGAGCCGACTTATGCACGGTGGCGGCGAGCTTCCATCCCAGATTCATCGCGTCGCCCAGGCCAAGATTGAGCCCCTGGCCACCGAGCGGTGCATGGATGTGCGCAGCATCCCCGGCCAGCAGAACGCGCCCGTTGCGGTACGTCGTCGCCTGCCTTGCCCGGTCTGTCCATGTCGAAGCGAGATGCAGCGCCAGCACAGTGACCTCTATACCCGAGATGCGGCGCAGAACCTCCTGGACATGTTCGAGCGTGATCTCGCCACCCTCGTGATGAAACGCGCCACCGTCGAAGTCCTGCAGGATGAGGTACCCGGGCTGCGACTGCAGATACATGCCCCTGCCCGTGATGTGGCGGCCGGGCATGAGCTTTTCGGGGTCGGCGAGCTCTACGTGAACGGAATATCCGGTGAACTCCGGCTCCGTCCCTGTAAACGCGAAGCCGCCCGCCTTGCGGACCGCACTGCGAGCGCCATCGCAGCCGACGAGCCATTCGCCGTGGAAACGTTGCTCTTCGCAACACACCGTGACGAGCTGCTCCTGCTGCTCGAGATGCGTGATCGGGAGCCCGCGCAGCACCTCTACGCCCAGAGCTTCGGCGCGGCGAGCCAGCACCGTTTCGAGCTCTTCCATTTCTGCGAGCATGACCACTGCCGTGGCGCCTGGAAGGCGAAACGGCCATTGCGCCGCGTCGATGTTGCCGGCCAAAAGGGGAATGCCAGCAAAATGCCCACCCTGACGGCGCGCTCCCTGAGCCGGATGGGCGTGCGGGTCTTTGACTCGCCTCGGCACCTCCATCTCTTCCAGGAGCCCGCGTCGATACAGGGCCTCTATCGACGGCGCGTTTAGCCCACGCAGCCCGAACGGCATCCGTTTCAGCGGCGACTCCGGCGTTTCCGCCTTTTCCAGAACCAGGACGGAGCACTTAGCCAGCGCCAGCTCGCAGGCAAGAAACAGACCGACAGGGCCAGCCCCGGAGAGGATGACGTCGTATACCGGTTGCCGTTGATCGTCGCGCATTGCAAACTCCAAGACGTTTATGGAACGTCATTCCAATATTATGGAACGGCGTTCTAGTTGTGTCAAGATAGGAGCATGGCCGCACCGCCGCGTACCGTTCAGCCCGCCCGCAGTGTCAAACGGCGCGAAGACTCGCTTTCGCGGGCACGCATCCTTGAGGCGTCTATTGAGCTGCTGGATACCTGCGGTGAAGAAGGCCTGACGTTTCGCGCGCTGTCGGAACGGCTTGCGACCGGGCCGGGTGCCATCTACTGGCACGTGGCAAATAAGAGCGACCTTCTGACCGCTGCCTGCGATGCTATCCTCGCGCGCACGATGGATGCGGTAGCCATCACCACACCGGAAGCGACCATCCGTGCTGTGGCGTCAGCTTTGTTTGACGCGATCGACAAGCATCCCTGGGTGGGTTCCGCCCTGACGACCGCCGCGGTTCTTTCGCCGATCGTGCGCATTCTGGAGCCCATCGGGCAGCAGGTTTGCGCTCTCGGCGTGCCCGACGAGCAGCAATGGGCGGCTGTAAGCGCGCTCATGGCATACATCCTGGGCGTCAGTCGACAGAATGCGGCGAACGGGCAGTTGGCTCGCACGCAGGGACTCGATCGCTCCTGCTTTCTCGCATCCGTGTCCGACGCGTGGTCTCAACTCGACGCGTCGGCTTACCCGTTCACCCGCAGCGCCGCCGGCCACATACGAGATCACGACGATCGCGTAGATTTTCTCGCCGGGCTCGACGTGGTGCTTCGCGGCATCGGCTCATCGCGGCGTCGCTCGCATGCGTAAAAAAGGCTATGGCGCGTCCCTTCACTTCCCCTTCGTTGCCTTTTCCACCTGCTGACCAGCGTAGAGCAGGCTTGCGGTGTGGGCGAGTGCGGGATCATGCGTGATGGCCGCCCAGTAGAAATAAGTGCGGTAGGCTGAGCCGTAGCTCATGGTTTTGACGTTACCCTGCGGCCCGCGCTCCTGCCCGAAACCGGTGCGGGTGTTGCCGGTCTGGTCTACCGTTCCGTCGGGTCGGATGCGCGCGGTCAGCCAGCCCAGGCCACGCTCGATCATGGGAGTGAGTTGCGCACGCATATCGTCGTTGGCGACAAGGGTGTAGTAATTCATGGCAAACAGCAAACCCACGGCATGGTAGCTGGTGTCGGTGCCACCTTTCTCCGGGTTGGCACCATCCGGCATCTGGTGGGCGATGCCGTCGCGAATATAGGCACGCGAGCGCTTGACCAGAGCGTCGTCATGCGTGAGGACACCGGCTTCACCGATGGCGGCCGCATCCAGATAGAAGCGGTGAGTGTAGGGCGCGTCGTGCGCGCGGCCGGGCGTCTCGTTTTGCGGATTGATCATCCAGTGGGCGGCCCGGTTCAACCTGGGGGCGATGGAGTCCACCCACGCCTGATTCTGCGCAGCCATGTCGGATGCCTGAAGCAGAAAAGCGGAATGCGCAGCGGCCTCGATAAAAAAGCTGGCCGAGTGGAAATGATCCGGGCAGTTGAAGCCGCCGTCAGGCTGCTCCATACGGAAGCCCCAGTCGAAAATGCGGCGGCCGTTGTCGATCAGATCCTGCCGATGCGCGATGAGGCCGGCTATGATCGCGTCCGAGGCATAGCGTTGTTCTTCGATCAGCCAACGCCCTTGATGGGTGCGGTCCCATGCCTGGTTCAGTGGTCCGTAAGCGCCATCCGGAGCCCACTGGTCGGCTGCTTTTTCAGGGTTGCGATACGCGGTGGTGGCGAGGAAAGGACTCGTGTAGACGGCGAGGTCGCCTCGTGGCCCAGGGTGCCAGGCCGGCAGCGAAATATCTTGCGCCATGCTACCGAATCCTAAGCCAAGGAAAAGCACAGCGAGAGTGATCACGGAGCGGCGCATGGTCGATGAAACCCAAACCGGCCCGACTTGTTGCCCCGGATGCACTGTGTGATCGATTCCGATGATTTAGAAGGGCGAAGCTGCCTTTGTCGGTGCACCCTGGGCGGAGTTGGAAAGCTCGGCCCACTGCTCCCACAGTGCCAGCCGCGCCTGGTAAACATCGCGTACGCGAGGCAAACCGGTACTGCCCAGAAAGAAGCGCAGCGGCGGGGCTGAAGAGTCGATGACCTGCAGCACAGCCTCCGTCGTTGCGCGGGGATCTCCGTGGTGCATGGTGGCGAGCTGCGTCGTAACCTGCTGACGCAAAGGCGCGTAAGCCTCAAGACCGGGGGAAACCTTTGCCGAAGTCGCGCTGCCGAAGTCGGTGGCGTAGGGCCCGGGCTCCAGCATGGTGACGTGGATGCCGAAAGGCTTCACCTCTGCCGCCAAGGCCTCATGAAGCCCTTCGAAGGCCCACTTCGAGGCGCTGTAAAGGCCCGACATCGGACGCCCCAGCAATCCGAGAACGCTGGAAACACCCACAATGTGACCCTCGCGCTGATTCCGCAGTATGGGAAGCGCCGCCTGGAGGACGCGCAGGGTGCCGACCAGGTTGGTGTCGAAGAGGGCCCGGACGTCTTCTTCGGCGACCTCTTCGACGGTGCCCACGAGCGTGTACCCCGCGTTATTGAGCACGACGTCGAAACGCCCGAAGCGGTTGTGCGCGGCGGCTACAGCCTGCTTCACCTGTTCGCTGTCAGTCACGTCCAAGGCGAGAGCAAGAGCCCGGTCGGGAAAGCGCTCGGCGAAATCCGCTACGTCGCTAAGTTTGCGTGAGGTGACGGCGACGCTATCGCCGCGCTCCAAAGCAGCTTCTGCCCAGATGCGGCCGAAGCCGCGGGAGGCTCCTGTGATAAACCAGACTTTGTTTGCCAATTGATTCTCCTCAGTTCACCATGGGGCCGTATGCGGTACGCGTTCACATCTGCACAAATTCGTTCTTACGCGTAAGGGGAAGAAAACCGAAGTGCGATACTACCAGAGACCGGCGTACGGACGGTCTAGTTCTTAAAATGATGCAGGACACAGTGAGCATGGAGCAAGAAGTTGAGACGAATCACCGCACTCGCGTCGGTCGAGAAAGACGCGAAAAGATGCGGAAGCGCATTCTTCTGGCGATGATGTCGTGCTACGAAGAGCATGGCGCTGACGCTCAACCGACCATTGATTCAATCATCCAACACGCCCATGTGTCTCGCGCGACCTTCTACCTGCATTTCGATTCCGTGGAAAGCGCTCGTAGCGCGCTTCTGTCTTATTTCGATCAGGATCTAGTGGCCATCGAAATCTTTTTCGAAGATTCCGACCCTCTTGACCGCCTGGCTACCGGAACGCTCATCTTTCTTGTACGCTGCCTGACCGACTCTACCTGGGCACGATTTATTTCCAGCACCAATTACTTGATCACGAGCGAGTCTTACGTCAAAGTAGTGGAACGCCATCTGCTTACGGCAAAAAAGGCGCGACTGGTTCACTTCAAGGATGTCGCGACGGCGAGCAGCCTGGTGCTCGGAACCATGTTGGCGGCCATGCGTTCTCTTTCCAGGCCGGGAATGCGCCGACGCCATTTCGTCGAAGAACTGACGGTCATGATCCTTTGCGGGGTAGGCGCTGACCAGGAGCGATGCAAGGAAGTCGTGCAGAATCGCATCAAGCATCTCCGCACCTGCGGACCAGGTCACATTCCCTGGTGGAAAGATCCCTGGAAGAAGTAAGTCTTTATTCTAGGATGAGCCATCTCGCATCGTAGTCCGTCGGGTGAAGTTGCATTTGGCTGCAGCGCACGCCTCTGGAGGGGTTTCGTGAAAGCGGAGATGGTACGTCTTAGGCTGTACAGCGTTCTGCTTCCTTGACTCCGCCTCTACATTCCACCGAGCGAGTTCTATCGCGCCTTCTTCGGAGTGCTGCGTGCGTCGGAGATACTCTTTACGCGCACCTTGGGAGACTTCGCTTGCGGGCGCTTGGCCATGCTCTCTGCTGGAACCTTGATCGCTCGCATCACCTGTTGTGTGAGTTGATCGGCATACGCGCGGGTAAGAGGACGAAAGCCCAGCAACAGTCGGTAATACAGCGGCCCTAGCAGCATGTCTACGACTACTTCGGAATCTATGTCGTGCCGGAACTCTCCCGTACTCTTCCCTCGCTCGATCTCGGCAACAGACCGAACGCGACGCTTGCAAATGTGGTTGTGGAGGTCTTGAAGCACTTTTGGATCGCTTTGCCCCTCCGCAACCAGGTCCCCCATTACTTTGCCAAACAACCCATTCAGGCTGGTCGCCACACGGTACATCTTTGCACGGACGGATGCCTCCACGGTCGTGACCGCAGACTTGTCCGGGTTTTCAGCGAGCCGCTCGTGAAACATGGCCATAAGAAGCGCCGCCTTGCTCGGCCACCATTTGTACAGTGTCGGTCGACCCACATTGGCACGCTTCGCTACCGCGTCCATCGTCAGGTGACGAGCAGGGACTTCCTGCAGCAATTCATAGACCGAGTCCATGATCGCCTCGTGGGAGCGCGCAGTCTTGCTGGGCGGACGCCCCATGCGAGCGATCGTGCTCACCGCTCCGGCTGATGGTCTGCTGGCTTGTAGGCCGCTTGCCTTCTGGGCCGACTCGGACATGACTTCACCATACAGTCTGTTCTGTAAAGTGGCAACTTGCTCTCGAAGAACATTGGCGATCAGGCTCTGCGAGCCGCGTATTCAGGGGCCGGGCCAAGATACGTGTCACATTGGAACTTCTTCTATTGTGAAAGCTCCATCTCTTCTGCTACAGTCGTCCGCGCTGTTGACTTACGGTTCGGAACGTACCCAGGAGAAGAACATGTTGCTACACAAAGCGAAATCGATTGCAGCCCTTGGGTTGTTCAATCTTGCCCTGCTCTGCGTGAACGTCCCCGGCGCGCTGGCTCAGGCCGTCGCCAACGCAAAAATTCATGGCACCGTGACTGATCAGTCCGGGGCGGTTGTGCCCAAGGCGACTGTTGTCGCCACGCAGCTGGAATCGGGACAAAGTACGACCGCGATAAGCACCGACGCGGGCGACTTTCTTCTGCCGAACCTGGCGGTGGGCGCCTACACTCTCAAAATTACCGCCCCGGGATTCCAGACCTACAGTCGCACAGGCATCGTGCTGCAGGTATCGAACGACATTGAAATCACCGCGCCGATGGTGATCGGTTCCACCGACACCGTGGTGAACGTGGAGGCAAGCGCAAGCCAGGTACAAACCGAAGATAACTCCATCAACACAGTCGTCGACCAGGCCCGCACCGTTGATCTTCCCCTGAACGGAAGAAACGCGGCAAACCTCGTGCTGCTTTCCGGAAGTGCTGCGCCGACAGGAAGCGGACACGTGGCATCTGCGACCACCTATGGCTCGGTGGGAGTGAACGCCATCGGGGGTTCGGTCACGATTTCGGTTGCGGGTGGACAGTCGAACCAGATCAATTTCCTGATGGATGGCGGCGATAACAACGACAACGCCTTCAACACGAATCTACCGTTTCCCTTTCCCGACGCCCTCCAGGAATTTTCTGTGCAAACAACGGGGCTGCAGGCGCAATACGGACTTCATCCTAGCGGCACGGTAAATATTGTCACGAAATCAGGCGGCAATCAGTACCACGGTGGCGTATTCGAGTTCCTCCGCAATAACTATGCCAACGCAAGCAACCGGATCACGGGCCTGGTCGATACCCTGAAACGAAATCAGTACGGCGCATTTCTTGGCGGTCCTATCCTGCACGACAAGCTGTTTTTCTTCGGAGGATACCAGGGCACCGCGCTCCGGATCACCCAGAGCAATACAGCCACTATCCCGACTGCTGCTCAACTTTCCGGGAATTGGACTCCGTATTTTACGGCTCTGCGGGGAAGCTCGGCCGTTTGTCCATTCGCTCCAGCGTCTCCCCTGGGGAACGGAACTTCCGTGACCAACGCGCTCTACTTGAAGCTGAAAGCCGCAAACTATACCTTGGACCCTACGCCTGCGAACTGCACGGCGACCATCGCGCCCTCACTGTATAGCAACACCGCTCTCAATGTATCCAAGCTCCTGCCGACAGGAGCCACGAGCGATGCGCTCGGTAGCGTTACCTTTTCAACACCTTACCCGCAAAACGAAAATCAGTGGATCGGCCGCCTGGATCACACGATCTCCGCGCGTCAGAATGTCTTTGCCCGCTATTTCATGACGAACTACAGCGCCACTCCGCTGTTTGCGGGCAACCTGCTCAATTCCGTGAATCCAGGTCTTATCGATCGCGATAAAACCCTCACCTTAGGCCATAATTTCATTATCAATGCGCAGACAACAAATGCGATTCGTCTCACGGCAAATCGTCTGGCCGTTCAAAGAGCACCGGCTAACGATCTGCCCAATATCGCCAGCCTTGGCTCCAACATCACGCAGTCGGAAGTTCATTCCTTGTACTTGGCGGTGACGGGGGCATTTCAAGCCGCCTGCACGCAATGCACTCCTTTCGCCATCGTCACCAATCAACTTCAAGGGGCCGACGATCTTTCCCACATTAGCGGGAAGCACTTCTTCCAATTTGGCGTGGATTACATCGACCAGCTTTACAACCAGAAGCACTTCAATAACGAGGACGGGTTCTTTACGTTCGGCGGAGCCTACTCGGGAGTGGCGATTTCGGACTTCCTGCTAGGAGCGCCAACGACGCTGACCCAGTCGAACGGCGGCCCCGGAGCCTTGCTGCATCTGCGTGACAACTACCTTGGCGTGTACGCCCAAGATACCTACCATCTTACAAAGACCCTTGTTCTCAACCTTGGCCTTCGCTGGGAACCTTACTTCCCCGCTTATAACAAAGACAACCGCGGCCAGACGTTTTCGCAGGCAGCGTTCAATGCGGGAACGGTCTCCAACGTTTTCGTGAATGCCCCGGCTGGTCTACAGTTTGTCGGCGATCCAGGCGTCAGCAATAGCATTGTTACTGAGAAACTCGGTGAGGTGTCGCCCCGGATCGGCTTCGCGTTCGATCCTTCCGGGACCGGAAAGCAGAGTCTCCGCGGATCATACGCTTTGTTGTTCGATCAAACCGACACGGATCAGAATTTGGAATATACCGATTCTGGCGTGCCGTATGGCGGCGCGGTCAGCGTAGCGCTGAACAACACGACCTACAAGAAGAACCTCGACAATCCGTATCAGGGTGTCGTGGGCGGAAATCCCTTCCCGTCTCCGTACCCTCCGACCTCTACCGTTGCTTTTCCGGCAGCGAACATTTCTCTCAATGTTAATCCCGCATCCGGCGGACGTACGTACATGAATCAGTACAACCTGAGCTACCAATATCAGGTATCTCCCAAGTGGCTGCTTACCGCAAGTTATCTTGGCACGCATACCGTGCACCTTTACGGCTTATTTCCGCTAAACTACGCGACGTATTATCCGGGTACGTCTACAGGAGTTGCCGGATCTTGCGGTACCCTTACACCGGTTCCGGCTGCCGGTGTCGCTTGCTCGAGCACTGGGAACACGACGCAGCGCCTGAGGCTTTACCAGCAAACCGGAGGAACGGGAGCAGGAACCCGTTATGGCATGTTCAGCCAGCTTGCGCCATATGGCTCGGCGAACTACAACGGTGTAATCCTCACGGCGAACCACTCGTTTGCGAACAACTTCACCGTGCTGGCAAACTACACATACTCAAAATGCCTGGAAAACATCGACTTCTCGGGCGATACAAGCCCCCTTCCGCAAAATCCCGCGAACCTGTCAGCGGAGTATGGGCCGTGCAACTTCGACGTCAAGCATAATTTCTCCATCTCTGGTGTCTTCACGACCCCGAAGATTCAGAACCATCTCCTCAATGCAGTTGCAGGTGGTTTTCAGGTGAGCCCTCTGTTCGCCTACAGGACGGGGATGCCGTTTACGATCATTGACGGCTCCGACGTCTCGTTAACAGGGATCGGCCTAGATCGGCCCAACGTGGTACCCGGAGTTCCGGTTTATGCCAAGAACTTCTTCCCGAAGTCGACGAACAAATATCCGCAATGGTATAACCCGGCAGCCTTTACCCTAGCTGCTCCGGGTACGTTCGGCAACGAGGCCCCCATGTCGCTGCGCGGTCCCGGATACGCTAACCTTGATCTCGCAATTTCCAAATTTTTTACCATCTATGACCGCGCAAAGCTGGAACTACGCGGAGAAGCCTTCAACGCCTTGAATCATCCTAACTACAACACTCCCACAAATTCGTCGAACATCAATCCACAACTCTCGTCCTTTAATGCAGCGACTGCGGGTTTTATCACCAGCACGGCGAACGATCCGCGGCTTCTGCAAATTGCAGTAAAAATCACGTTTTAAGACGCGGCCAGGGTTCTGGACGGGTTAGCTTCGCAGGATGCAGTTCTCCGCTGTACCGTACGCCAATCATGAACTGAGAGGTTCTTCATGGAGTTGCAACCCCCATCGTCCGGAAGTGTTCGCAGCGAGTGGGCAAGGAGCTGGTATATCCCGCTCCTGTCCACGCTCGGCATTGCTGTTTCGGTGATGCACACGTATACGCTCGGCGCTCTGATGCCCGCGATTCACAACGGGACGGGATGGACACGATCGCAGATTTCTACCGGTCCTATTGTGGTCAGCATTACCGGTATTCTTCTGGCCCCGCTTGCGGGTGCGGCGATCGACCGTTTTGGAAGCCGCAGGGTTGCTCTGCCTGGGCTTGTCCTGTATTGCCTCGCCTTTTCTGGGCTGGGATTCACCGGTCCGAAAACGATCAGCTGGATTATCGGATGGACCCTTGTGGGAATATCCTTCGTGCTGGTGAACCCCACGGTTTGGACGGCCGCCGTCGTTGCGGAGTTCGACCGGAGCCGTGGCAAGGCCGTGGGGCTGGCGTTGGCCGGAACGGGAGTCGGGTCGATGTGCCTGCCCTATCTTTCGACGGTCCTTCAGGAGCATTATGGGTGGCGAGGGGCCTACCGATTCTTAGGCGTGGGAGCCCTTGTGATTTCCTTTCCACTTATCTGGCTATTTTTCAGGGGTACCCAAGACCGGCTGCGCAAATCATCTCCAGCCTCCGCGCCTTTGGACCGCAGCACGTTGCCCGGAGTCCCTGCCCGGGAAGCCTTTTTGTCTCGCCGGTACATTCAGATGGCATCTGCAGCCTTTTTCGCCGCGACCGCTGGCGCCGCGATGGCCGTTCACTTTGTTCCTGTGGTGAGGGCAAACGGTCTGTCCGCACATACCGCGGCGGGAGTCGCAGCCGGCATTGGCTTTTCTTCCGTGGCAGGCAGGCTGCTTGGTGGTCTTCTTTTAGATCGCGCAAGCGGTCCGCTCGTCGGATTCGTGGCGTGCGCATGCGGCGTCTTGGTTGCCCCGGCATTGTTACTGAGTCACGGTGCCGGTTTTGGGTTATTTGCCGCTTGTATGGTGGGCTTGTCGGCGGGCATGGAAATCAGCGTACTGGCCTATCTGGTGCCGCGTTACTTTGGTGTACGGCACTACGGCTTGCTGTTCGCGGTGATCAACGGTCTGGTCATTATAGGTCTGGGTGTGGGACCGTATTCCGCCGGATATCTTTTTGACCACTCAGGCAATTACAGAATGACTTTATTACTGACGGCACCACTTTACGCTATAAGTGCCGTTCTGTTTGCTACGTTGGGAAACTCTGCCGAACGATTTCCCGCGCCCGCCTCCATGGGAATACACCGGCGCTAAACCTGATGTTCGCTTTTGAAAGGGACTCTATACATGCCTACGCCAAAAACCCCACAAGACCAGTTCACATTTCCAAAGACCTCAATTACGGTTCGTCGGATGGGCTACGGTGCCATGCGTCTGGCCGGGTCGCACTCCTGGGGACCTCCAAACGATCCGGAAAATGCCGTTGCCGTCTTACGAGAGGTAATCGCCTCCGGTGTAAATCATATCGATACGGCAGATATGTACGGTCCCCATGTAGTCAATCAGTTGATCAAGAAGGCGCTTCATCCCTATCCTGCCGGTCTCACCATCGTCACCAAAGTGGGTGCCCGACGGTTGGGGGAGCGCAAGGTTGAACCCGGTTACTCACGCGAACAGCTCACCGAAGAAGTACACGATAACCTCCGCAACTTAGGGGTCGACGTGCTGGATGTCGTGAACTTACGTGTAGGTAAGCCCCTGATGCCGATTGGGGCATCCATCGAAGAACCTCTGAATATCCTTTTGGAGTTAAAGGAACAAGGGCTCATCCGTCACCTTGGCGTAAGTAACGTGACGCCAGGACAGGTGGCTGAGGCGACAAAGATGACCGACATCGTCTGCGTCCAAAACCTGTATAACGTGACGAACAGAGAAGACGACTCTCTGATCGACAGTCTTGTGGAAGAAGGCATTGCGTACGTTCCCTATTTTCCACTGGGTGGTTTTACTCCGTTGCAGTCTTCCATTCTGGACGACGCCGCGAAAACCTTGGGTGTCTCCCCGATGCAGATCGCATTGGCCTGGGTACTCCAGCGCTCGCCGAATATGCTGCTTATTCCGGGCACGTCGTCCATTGAGCATCTGCATGAAAACCTGGCGGCTGCTACGATAACGATTCCCGCGGAGATCGTATCCAAGCTGGATGCGATGAGCGCTTCCCAACTGACTATCTAAAAATTTGGAGACGTAACCACAATGAACGAACAACAGCAGCTAAACGACGTCGCCTATACGGCTGAGATTCTTGACCGCGTCGCCATTGCGGATATCATTCAACGCGAGCGTGCGGCCCGCGATTCCGCCTCATGGGACGAGATGGCAAGCTACTATCATCCCGACTCCACCGTAGAGGTGGCGTGGTTCAAAGGCAGCGGCGCCGACTTTGTAAGTGGTACAAAAAAGAATTGGCGGTCTAGTGGGAATGTCAACTTCCATGAGCTAGGGGCCGCGGTGGTTACGCTCAATGGAGACCGCGCCATCGCCGAAATGGCTTGCACGCTTCACGGTTTCTATACTCGCGACGGTGTCGATGTCACGGGCACAGGGTATATTCGTTTATTGTGGCGCGCTCAGCGCTTGCATGGCCGTTGGCTCATCGCCGGTCTGCGGGGCCTGTACATACGCGATCTTCTTCAGCCATGTAACCCGAATCAGCGCGTCGTGCTGGACGAAGCCGAGCTGGCTACCTATCGCCAGTCCTATCGTTTTTTGACAGCGACCTTGAAGTATCTCGGGCGCGATCCGAAGAATGATCTTCCTGGCATAGACTTGCCGGAAACAGTGGAAGCGTTACGCGCAGGTGAAACCTTATGGCTTCACCAAGCGTAGCCACCGTTGGAACTCGTTTCAGCCTTGAGAGCACTTACAGTCAGACCCAATAAGTCTCACGTTGCGCTTTCGTGCCCCCTGAGCCGGCCAAATTTCTAAAGAAGGATTTTCGATGAAGACGATTGCCCTTGAAGAACATTTCGTTACGCAGGATCTTGTGAAAGCGACGGGGGCTTACGGGGGAACGAACCGGCAAGGGCCGTTTTCCTCCATGCAGCCGAAGCTTCTGGATCTCGGTAAGGGCCGCATCGCGGACATGGACGAAGCCGGCATCGACTACCAGGTGCTTTCTGCGGCGCAGAACGGCTTTGCCGCCTTGGAACCGGCTGCCGCTACAGCCGTGGCCGCCAGTGTGAATGATGAGTTGGCTGCGGCCGTCGCCGCTTATCCCGACCGCTTTGGCGGCTTTGCCATGGTTTCCATGAAGGAGCCCGAGAAGGCTGCCGCTGAACTGGAACGCTGCGTCACGAAATTAGGGCTTTTAGGTGCCGTGCTGAACGGAACGAGTGCGGGATCGTTCCTCGACGCTCCTCGCTTCCTGCCTTTTTTTGAAGCCGCTGCAGCCCTCCAGGTCCCGGTGTATCTGCATCCTGCCCCTCCCCCGGCCGCGGTGAAAAGTGCTTACTACGCGGACGTGCAGCATGAGGAAGTGGGGCTTCTCCTGTCGCTCGGTGGATGGGGTTGGCACGCCGAAACCGGCCTGCATACGCTGCGGCTCATCTGTTCAGGATTGTTCGATCGGCTTCCGGCTCTTCAGCTCATCATCGGTCATATGGGAGAAGGACTCCCCTACGCGATGGCTCGTTTGAACGCGGCACTAAGTGGCCCGGCGAAGCTGCAGCACCCGGTAGAAAGCTACTTCAAAACGAACGTCGCCTTGACCACGAGCGCTTACTTTACGCTTCCGCCGTTCAAATGCGCCCTCGACGTGGTTGGCATCGATCGGTTGATGTTTTCAGTAGATTATCCGTTAAGCTCGAATGGGAACGGACGCTCTTTTCTGGACGCGGCAGCGGCAATCCTTTCGGCAGAAGACCTGGAAAAGCTGACGCATCGCAATGCAGAGCACTTTCTACATTTGAAGAGCACGATGCCTACGGTGTGAATGTGTAGTTGGCGACGCACTCCCTAGACAGCTCCACGCGCATACGATCACATAAGAGGAGATTCCATGAATTTGAGCAAGCTGGGCGTTGGTGCGACGGCAACCCTCGTCGGTCTGGCCGCCCTGTTTCCAGGTCGAGGTCATGCGCAGCAGACAGCGCCTCCAAATCCTGAGCGCTTCGTTGTCCCCTCGACCGTTTCGCCGGAGGCCGCAGCCGGGCTCGGCAAGCTGAACGCCATGCGCGCGCATGCCCCCACGCGACCGCGCCCGAGGACCCAGGAAGAGTGGGACCAGGCGAACGCCCAGCTTGCCAAGCTTGCGGGGCCTATGTCGGCTGCTGCCGCGGACGCCCTCCACGTCACGCGAACCGAGGACCGCCTGGGCGGCGTGCCTGTGGTGCGCGTTCGTCCCGCCAACTTCAAGCCGGGCGGAGCAACCATCCTCTATATGCACGGGGGTGCGTTCACCTTCCTTTCGGCGGCGAACAGCCTAACGATTCCGGCTCTGGTCAGCAGCGCGACCGGCGATGAGGTCATCTCGATCGACTACACTCTCGCGCCGCGCGCCGACTGGCACATCATTACCGCTCAGGTCGTCGCGGTCTGGAAGGCTGTGCTCTCCTCGGGGCTTAAGCCGCAGAACGTCGGCATGATGGGCGACTCCGCCGGAGGGGGTCTAGCCGCCGGGTCCGTGTTGCGGATGCGCGACGAACACCTACCCCTGCCCGGCGCGCTCTACCTGATGTCTGCGTCGACGGATCTTTCAGGCGCTGGCGACACCAGCAGCACGCTGGCGCCTGTCGACCCTGTTTTGCAGCCCGAAACGAGCTCCTGGAGCAGGGAGGCCTACGCGCCCGCCGCTGACCAGAAGAATCCCTACGTTTCAGCGGTCTACGGGGACTACACGCAGGCTTTCCCACCCACGCTCCTCCAGGTCGGCACGCGCGAAATGCTTCTGAGCTCCTCGGTCCGGGAGTACCAGGCGATTCGCAGCGGAGGGCACGAGGCCGTGCTCGACGTGTACGAAGGGATGCCCCATGTCTGGCTCAGCCTGATCCCTCAGGCGCCCGAAACCACGATTGCAATCAAGCGAGCCTCGGATTTTTTTGCCGCGCACCTGCATAAGTAGGACGGTTCATCGAGCTTTTTAGAACAGCGAACCCAGAAGCTGCCATCGACGAACACCTCCGTGCAACGCCCGCCGCCCCAATCGTCGGATAGTCGCTCCGTCGGCGAAAGCGCCAGCGCTTCGGATTCGCGAGACAAACCCTGTATCATCAGCCTTGCCGACGCACACCACTTTTCCGCAGAAAGCGAGCCGCCCCATGCCCGAGCCGCAAAGCTTCAAAAACCACGCCAAGTTCGATCCGCTGTTTCACTTCGTGGCGATGCCGATCCTGCTGCTCAACTTTCTGTTCGCCATCTACACGACGGCGCACTACTGGCCAGCGGAAAAAGCCCTGAATATCGGTTGGATTGTCGTCGCCTTCGGCCTGATGGTGCTGGCCTTTTCCCTTCGCGGACAGGCCCTGCGCGCGCAGGATCGCATCATCCGGCTCGAAGAGCACCTGCGCTACCACCGCCTGCTGCCCACCGATGCCCACGAGCGGTACGCCGCTCTTTCACTGCGGCAGATCATCGCTTTGCGCTTCGCGTCGAACGAGGAGTTGCCTGCGCTTTCTGCTCGAGCGGTCAAAGAAAACCTGACGCCCAAGCAGATCAAGGAAAGCATTACGACGTGGCGTCCGGATACGTATCGCGTGTAGCGCGGCGCAAGCAGAGCCTCGGCATACGCCGAGGCTTCTGCTTGTGACCCTACCTGTTAATACACATCGCGCTGATACCGCTTGTTTTTCTTCATGCAAGCGAGATACTCCGCCGCGTGCTCCAGTGTGCCATTACATCCCTTGGCGATGCAGTCGAGCAGAGCTGTTTCCACGTCTTTCGCCATTCGGCTTGCGTCGCCGCAAACGTAAAAGTACGCCCCGCGTTCGAGCCACGCGTACACCTCCGCCGCATTCTCCTGCATCCTGTCCTGCACGTACACCTTTTTGTGCGTGTCGCGAGAAAACGCTGTGCTCAGCTTTGTAAGCAGGCCGTCCTTTTCCATCGAAAGGAATTGTTCCTTGTACAGATAGTCTGAAACCGAGCGCTGCTCGCCGAAAATCAGCCAGTTCTCACCCTTTTGTCCGGTCGCCTGCCGCTCTTCCAGAAATGCCCGAAACGGCGCAATACCCGTGCCTGGGCCGATCATGATGACTGGAGCGGAGGTGTCTTCCGGCAGGCGGAAGGCGTTGTTTTCGTGCAGAAAAATCGGCATCTCGGCGCCAACCGGAGCGCGCTCGCCAAGATGGCCGGAAGCGATGCCCTGGCGGTCGGCTCCATGTGCCGTGTAACGGACGACCCGAACGGTGGTGTGCACCTGATCGCTGTGCGCGGCCTGGCTGGAGGCAATCGAATACATGCGCGGCGTCAGGCGCTGCAGAATGTTGAACAACTGCTGCGGCTCGGTGACGATGCCGGGAAATTCCTTGACGAGGTCGATGAACTCACGGCCCCAAACGTACTCTTCCGCCTGCGCCTTATTTTCCTGGCCGAGCAGCGCCTTCAAACCTTCGGGGCAGTTTTCCCCGCAAAGTTTGGCCAGTTGGGTCACGCTGCCGCGCGCCAGTTTGCCGATACCCAGACGTGTGCGCAGGGCTTCTTCCAGAGAAATCTCCACCTTGTAGTGGTCGAGCACGCGCTCGGTGCCGCTGAAGCCGAGAACCTGGAGGACAGCTTCCACAGCCGCGTCGCGATTGGTCGGCAAGATGCCGACGGCGTCGCCCGGGGTGTAGGCCATACCCTCTTCAAGGGCGAGCTCGATGTGGATCGTCTCTTTTTCAGACTCCGGCCCGGTAAGCCGGTCGTTCACCAGAACCTTTGAGGAATAGGGCTGATTGCGCGTGTACTTCGTGTCGTGGATTTTGGCGGCTGCGGGCTTCGTTGGGGTGCTGGTTGCGGTTGCTGTTTCGCTCATCGTACCTACGATTGTAAAGGCTGGAGGTGGAGGTTTCTAGCATCCCCCCACCTCTGGCTACACGGCCCGGCTTAGAAACTTTTGGAGATCGTAGCCCGCTGCCTCTGCGGCAGCGCCGACTTCCTCCAGCCACGCCGTCATAGCACGAGCCCATTCGGATCTAGGCTTCGACTCTTCGCCAACCGCAAGCAGAGCCGGCAGTTGCATCCAGCAAAGCAGCGATCCCAGCCCCTCTTTGTTGATGTAGGTTGTGCCTCCCGCCTCATGCACGCCCGCCAGCCAGCGGACATCGGGGTCGGCCCAGAACGCTTCAGCCTCCGCATCGGAGCTCTGATCCGTAGCGAATGGAGCGTGTTTCAACAGCACCATGACGCGCGCCGCGGCACGCCACGCCTCTTCCCCTTCGGCACCGAAAGAGGCGAAGATGTCGCCTAGGTTCTCGCGCAGCCGCAGCCTCGCGGCCAGGTCCCCACGATTTTCAGGAGTGGGAATCGTGCTCAGCGCGATAAAGGCCAGCACGGGTGCCCACACCTTAACGCCGCTTGCGCTTTCGGCAGGAAGCAACCGCGGCATAGCCGCCGGCCAGCCGCTTACCGCGTGGACAAGCTCCGGCAAATGCATGGCCGCGTTCAGGAGACTGTGCCGCTCTTCTTTCAGCGTTTCGACAGCCGCGGAAACCCCCTGCGGACCGAGGGTATGCTGCTGCTCGCCCAGATGCGCGCGAAGCTTCGCGTTGAAGCGCGTAGCGGCTTCCAGAAAGTTGGTTCCGGCGTGTTGCCGGGCAGGCTCCGCTGTGCCAGCCAGGGCGCTAACATTCTCGTGACTCAGCGTTTCCCGCAGAACCTGGTGCAACGGTTGCACCTGCATCTGCGTCAAGGCTTCGTTCGCGTTGCTTACACCAGCGCCTTGTAGCGAATCGCACAGGCGGTCCCACGGATACTGCGCCGTAGAGTGCAGCTCGCGCCAATGCAACAGCACGGCATACTGGTAGCCGCGTAGCGGGACCTTGATACCGTTGTCGCGAAGCTGCGTGCCGCGCACCAGGAACTCGAGGTTCCGCGCCGTATCTCGATAGGCAAAGACCACATCTTCGTCGGCGCTGGCGGCAAGGCCCTGGCTCAGCGTCAGGCTGCGCATCGCGCCGCTGCCCTTGTCCATCGACTCCGCCGAGTGGTGCACCGTACCGTACGTGCTGCCGTAAGCATTGTTGTAGAGCACCACGGCACGCTCGGTCGCCGTACGATTGGAATAAGCGAACACGTTCTCGTCTACGGTACCGCCGTCGGTCCAAAAGTCGTACAGCAGGAAGTGGGTGCTTTCTGCAAAAAGCTGCCGGTTCTTGAGCAGCGGCGCAATTTCGCGCTGATGGCGGCCGACCAGACTTTCGTCGGGCCACTCGGTCATCTTCGCCTGCTTGTATTCCATGCCGTAGCGCTCGGTGTAGCCTTCAATCTGGCCGTGGCCGAACATCGGCAGCCCGGGCAGCGTACACATCAGCGTCGCGACGCCAAAGCATTTGTCACCATTGCCGAACTGGTCGACCGTGGTGCGCTCGTCCGGATTCGACATAAAGTTGACGTAGCGCTTCAGGATGTCGGGGTCGAACTCGATCGTCTTCTTGAGATAGCTGCGATACTTCGCGTTTTCCTCGTCGCGCAGCATATTCATAAAGGCGGAGTTGTATACGCGATGCATGCCCAGCGTGCGGACAAAATAGCCTTCCAGCATCCAGAAGGCTTCGGCGAGCAGCAGTGTCCCGGGCACTTCGACGGCGACGCGGTCGACCACCTCGCGCCAGAACTCATGCGGCATCAGCGCGTCGAACTGCTCCTGCGACACGGCGTTTTCCGCGCGCGACGGGATCGACCCACCCACGCCCGGCAGCGGAAACCACAATCGCTGCACGTGGCGCTTCGCCAGTACCATGGCGGCGTCGAAACGAATGATGGGGAACAGGCGCGCGACATGGAGAATCACCTGGATGACATGCTCGCGAACCGCCGCTCTCGAGTAGTCGAGCTGGGCCGTATCATTCCACGCAAACGTCGTCCCGTCGTTGCCGTGATACATAAAGCGCGTCTGCCCGTCGCTATGGTGGCGTACACGGAACGCTACGGCGGCATCGGTCTGATCGTAATAGTGGTCTTCGAGCTTGATCTCGACGCGGCTGTCGGACGAAAGGTCCGGGCCGTTGAAGGTGTACGACGGAAACGGGCTTTCGCCGCGCCACAGGAACCAGTCCGGGTTCTCGACGACCCACGTCGAGTCGATGCCCATGTGGTTCGGCACCATGTCGCTCGCCAGCCGCAGGCCGAACGCTGCGGCGCGGTCGCGCAGGTGCTCGTACCCGCGGTCGCCGCCCAGGTCTTCGGCCACGCGGTAGTCCATAAGCGAATAGGCTGAAGCGACCGTATCGGGGTTGCCGCGAAGCCGCTTGATGGTGCGCGACGCAATGCTGCGCTCCCACAACCCGATCAGCCACAGCGACGAGATGCCCCGGTCGGCCAATAGCTTCAGCTCTTCGTCGGGAATCTGGTCGAGCCGATGAATGTGCCGGGCATATTTGCGCGAAAGCTGCTCGAGCCACACATAGGTGCTCTTGGCCATCAGCACAACGGTCGGCATCCAGGCTTGATCTTGCGAGAAGGCTTCGTACTCGTCGAGCGGGGCTTGATGGTCGGTGGCGTAGCGCCGGCCGCGTCGCCGGCGGCGCACACCGTCTTCGCCGACGACGAACTCGTCCTCATAGCCCATGTACTCGTCACCGACGAAGCCCTCGCCACCGAACCCCGGAGCGCCATGACGGTACTGGTCCGGAGCCGCCGGGTGGAACTGCATCCAGATCGCGATTTCTTCTTCGCGCAGCACATCGATGGCCAGCAGAATCTGCTTCAACTCCGTGCCGATGTGCTCGGCCCAGTGCTCGCGGATGTAGTCCAGTTGCCCGGTCAGCGAGTCGGGCGAAGCCAGCATAGGGGCCCGCAAGGCATCGAGCAGGCTGCCGATTTCGGGAGCCACCGGCGGACGGGTTGCGAAGTAGTCCGGCAGGGTGGCAGTGGTTTTCTTGTAAGCCGGCTGCCCCTGCAGTTTTGTATCTTCAAAAAGCTCGCGAAACGGCGCAAATGCCGGGTTTACGTTGGCCAGCCACAGCAGCATCAACTCTTCAAGCGCGGCCTCACGGTTGGGCAGGCCTTCAGTGGTCCCGGTCAGCCACTCGGCGACGGTGTCTTCATTGCGATAGATCGCGACGTTTGGAAACTGGTCGGTAAAGGTGGTCAGCAGCGTTTCAAGTGCCTTCGGGCTGGTCTGCTGCGCGAACCAGGTGAGCGCCTCGGTCAGCACCGCCGGGTCGATCTCCTGGCGGTAACGCGCGACCATGGCGTGGCTCAACTCGTCGATCAAGCCCATGGCGAAAAGTGCTGCGGCGTGGATCGGCTCGGGCTTCATCGCAGGCTGTGCGTCAGAGGAAAGGGCAGCTTGCTGGCGTGCTTGGTTCAGGTGCATGGCCAGCTTGCGGCTGGCGGCGACGTCTGCGAAGACGACATTTCCGGTGTAACTGAAGAGGAGATCGTTGAGGTCGAACTTGTCGCGAACCGCTCGGGAGATGTGAAACTCCATGCCAAAGGCTCCAATCAAAACGCTGCGCCTGAACGCATCCTGTTCAGGAAATGAGGTAACGTACAGCAGACCGCGACGCCGCGAACCCGCGTCACCTGTGTTCTGCTTTCGATGTCTTGTCTCTCCTTTATAGATGCACGGAAGTGTCCGACCGCTTCCCGGTGGCGGATTTCGGCAGACTGGCCCTGTGGAGAAAGCGGCCGCGCAGGACGTCTGACCAATACAGCCAGCCCTACAGCCAGCCCTTTGCCCGCGCCAGCCGCGCGGCCTCTACGCGGTTGTGCGCGCCAAGCTTGGAGATCGCTTCCGATAGGTAATTTCGCACCGTGCCGTCTGAAAGCCGCAGCGCCTTCGCGACTTCCGCCGTGCTTTCGCCTTCACCGGCGCGGCGCAGGATTTCGCGCTCGCGGTCGGTCAGCGGATCGGGCTCGGCATTCCACACCTCGGCGGCCAGGCCGGGGTCGACCACGCGCAGACCCTGATGAACCCGCCGAACGGCATCGGCAAGTTCGGTCGACGGCCGATCCTTGAGCAGATAGCCGTGCGCGCCGGCGTCAAGCGCGCGGCGCAGGTAGCCGGGCCGAGCGAAGGTGGTCAGGATCACCACGCGCGTTTCCGGATACAGGTTCCGCACGCGCGCCGTCAACTCGAGCCCTGTCGATTTCGGCATCTCGATGTCGGTCACCAGAATCTGTGGACGCAGTTGGCCAACAAGCCGCAGGGCTTCGTCGCCGTCCGCGGCGGAGGCGACCACCTCAATGTCGGGCTCGATCCCCAGCAGTACACTGAGCGCGCCGCGCACCATGCCCTGATCCTCGGCCAGTACCACTTTGATCGTCTTCGCCATCTACGCGCTCTCCCCTGCACCGAGACCCGCGCGGAAAGGCAGGGCTTTGTAGGGGACTTGCAGTCGCAGCACGGTGCCTCCGGAGCGCGAGTGCTCGAGCGCCACCGCACCGCCCAGCGCCGTCAGCCGCTCGCGCATGCCGCGCAGACCGCTGCCTTCGCCGCGCAACTCGCCGCTGCCATTGTCTTCGAGCAGCAGCCGCACCTGCTCGCCGTCGCGCCGCAACTCCAGGTTGCAGGCGGTCGCTCCGGCGTGGCGCACGATGTTGGTGACACCCTCGCGGAGCGCGAGGCAGAGTGTGTTCACCTGCGCTTTGGCCAGCAGCTCCGGCTCGACGTTCGTGGTCAACTGCACGCCCGCGGCCGCAAGGGCCCGGCGCGCCTGCGCCACCTCCGCGGTAAAACCTTCGGCGCGGTAGCCCACGACTGCATCGCGAACCTCCGCAAGCGCCTTGCGCGCGGTCTCCTCCACCTCGGCGATTTCGCGATGCGCCATCCCAGGGTCGGTCGGGAAAATGCGGTTGGCGAGGTCCGACTTGAGCACGATCACCGTCAGCGTGTGGCCCAGAAGGTCATGGAGATCGCGCGCAATGCGCTCGCGCTCAGCCGACTGCGCCAGCCGTTCGATCTCCGCGTTGGCGCGCTGCAACTGATCGCCAATCATCTGCTGCCGCGAGTACGCAAAGTTGCTGAGCCCGATGGCGACCATCCAGAACGTGGCGCTTTGCATGTTGTCATAGCGAAGATGCAGCGCCCACGCCTCGGCAAACATCACCGCAACCGTGGCGACCAGGATGCCGCCAAATTTGCGAAAGGCCACCCCGGTTCGAGGATCGCGGATAACAAACGTGCTGATCACCACGGGATACACAAAGGCGCCCGACGCACTGGTGTTGAACGGCACGTATACAACCGAAAGAACGAACATGGCAAACAGCAGCGGCCAATGCCAGCCATCCCGCGCAAGGGGAATCGCGAAGTACAGAAGCAGAAACGTGGTGTAGAACGCGGCGAACCACAACCATCGGCTCAACGATGGATGGTTGTAGGGCGTCAGAAAGAAGAAGAGCGAGTAAAACAGCGAGCAGTATTGAATGATCCGGTTGTGGGCGTTCGCTCGCCAGGAATAGGCCGCCATGGAGCTTGCACACTCCGGCTCGGGACCGTTCGCCGGCGTCGCCGCCACGCCGCCCATCGTCGTTTCAAAGCCAGTTTCCATAGACCTAGCCTGCCCCAGGCAATACAAAGAAGAAACCCGCCACCGTCATCTGCGGCGTATGACACTTGTCATCATGACAGGTGTCACCTCCGATTGCTGACGGCGCGCACTGCTTTTCGGCCGCCGCGCTCCCGCACCATAGGTCTTGTCAGAGGAGCCCGGCAGCGGCTTCCGGCAGGAGCCCACCATGCGTTTCCCCGTTTCGGCAGCGATCATCCCGGCGGTTTTCCTCAGCAGCGTCGCCATAGCGACGGCCCAGGAACCCTGCCCCGCAGGCACCGCGCACTTCCGTGGCGAAGTACTCGACGCAACCGGCGCGGCGATCGTCGGCGCGACCGTAAAGCTGCCCGGCGGGCTTGCGCTGCGGACCGGAACGGGCGGCCGCTTCACCACTCCCTGCCTCCCCGCCAGAGCACACACCGCCAGCATCGCCGCGCAGGGGTTCGAACCTGCGAAGCTCGCGCTCACTGGTGGCGACGACCGCGTCAGCACCCTGCACCTGAAGCTGCTTACCGTTGAAACCGAGGTCGACGTGACCGACGACAACACCGGCCCCGGCGGCACCGACGTCGCCGGCTCGAAGACCCTGAACACGACCGACATCCGGGCGCTGGCCGACGACCCCGACGAGTTCGCGCGGCAGCTCCAGGTGCTGGCCGCGGCCGCCGGCGGCGCTCCCGGCCAGGCCATCGTCACCGTCGACGGCTTCCAGAACGGCGGCCGCATCCCGCCGAAGTCATCGATCGCCTACATTCGCATCAACCCCGATCTGTTTTCCGCCGAATACCGCCAGCCTCCCTACCAGGGCGGCCGCATCGAGATCTACACCAAGCCTGGCCAGGCCAAGCTCCACCGCGCCCTGTTTACGACGCAGTCGGCCGACATC
>CALMON010000141.1 GCA_937871785.1 uncultured Granulicella sp. | reverse complement strand
CCCCGGCCTCTCACGCGCAGCGAACGGCGAGCGTTCCGGGCCGCCAGCCGCCGCCGCTCGTTTTTGGGACCGATCTTTCTGGTCGTCCTCGGCGTGGTCGCCCTGTTCATCCAGCTTGGCCGGCTGCCCTGGGAGACTGCGCTGCTCTGGTTCGGCAACTGGTGGCCTTTGCTGCTGATCGCCGCCGGGCTCCTGCTGGTCGCGGAGTGGGCGCTGGACCGGCGCGCGATCGATCCTGCAGCGCAGGATCAGCGCGGTGCCGCGGGGCTTCCGGTCTATGGCCCCCGCCGCCTCGGCAGCGGCGTCATCTGGCTGCTGGTCCTGCTGGCCCTTGTCGGCGCGGGTGCCCGCTCCACGCAGGGCCTGTACCGCGGCTACCACAGCTTCAGCGATGGCCACGCTCCCGGTCTCCGCTTCGACTGGCTCCACGCGGTGGGGAATGCGCATGACAGCGACGACTCGCTGACGCAGGCCCTCGCGCCCGGCGGCTCCGTCACGATCGACAACCCGCAGGGCGACATTACCGTCGCCGGCACCAGCGACGACGGGCAGTTGCACCTGGACATTCACAAGGAGGTGTACGCCTACAATGACGGCGACGCGGCGCAGCGCGAAGGCCGGCTGCAGCCGGTGCTGCAGGCGAGCGGCAACGACCTGGCGGTGCGCGTGCCGTACGTCGAAGACGGCAAAGCCGGGCTGAGCGTCACGCTGCCCAAGGGCACCGCGCTGACGCTGACGACCACCCACGGCGACGTCCGCGTCAACGGGATGCATGCCGCCGTGACCGTCAATGGCAACCGCGGCGACGTGGACCTGAGCGGGCTCGAAGGCGCGATCGTTGCGCACATGCATAGCAGCGACGCGACGGTCTCCGCGCACGACATCAGCGGGTCGTTTACGGTCGACGGCCATACGGGAGACCTGAACGTGAGCGATGTGCGTGGGCCGGTTTCGCTGAACGGCAACTTCTTCGGCACCACGCATATGGAAAAAGTGGGGGGGCCCCTGCTCTACCACACCAGCCGGACCGACCTGCAGATCGGCCGCCTGGACGGCGAAATGGAATTCGACACAGGCTCGGACTTTCACGCCGACGGGATTGTCGGACCGGTGCTGTTGAAGACCTCGGACCGGGTGATCACGCTCGACCGCGTGCAAGGCGACGTGCAGGTACAAAACAGCAACGGCGCGGTGACGCTGACGAGCCTGAGCCCGCTGGGCACTCTCAACATCGTGAACAAACGCGGTTCCGTCGATGTAGGGGTACCGGCAAATGCGAGCTTTACACTGCAGGCGGCGACGCATCACGGCGAGATCGAAAACGATTTTGGGCTGCATCCGCAGGGGTCGGACGGCTCTCCGGAGCTTTCGGCGACCGTCGGCCAGGGAGGGCCCAGCGTCCATATCCAGACGAGCGATGGGGACGTGACTCTCAGGAAGACGTCGGCCGCTTCGCCGCTTCCTCCAACGCCGCCCGCAGTCCCCGTCGTGCCGAAGGCTCCCGTGCGTACGAGCAGGTAAGCAGGTAAAGAAACGCAGGGACAACACCGCAAGACAGCAAGAGAAGGACGACGATCGGGTTCAAACCTCTTCGCTGCGAAGGGGCATATCGCTGTAAAAGGATCAGGGCAAGCAACGCGACAAGGATGAGGACCACGAACACGAAGCGATTGTAGGTGCCGTAAGTGTCGCGGGAGCTATACGCGGCGGCGTAGCTCCCTGAGCAGCAGAGCGTTGTCGCTGTCGCTTCGGACCGCTAGACGCAGGTGGCCGGGGCCCAAGCCTTCGAAGTTGTCGCAGGCCCGCAGCAAAAAGCCGCGTGCCGCCAGCGATCGCCACAGATCGGCCGCCGAAACACCCGCGGGCAGCCGTGCCAGCAGGTAGTTGGCGGCGCCCGGGTACGTCGCCACACCGAGCACCCGCAGCCCCTCACGCAGGACCTCGCGGCGCAGGCGGTTCCGCTCCGAAAGGGCCGCGATGTAGTCCCGGTCCCCTAACGCCGCGATCGCGCCGACGCTCGCCAGCGTCGTCACAGACCAGGGCGCCACGTGCTCTTCAAGCTCGCCTGCTACCGCTTTCGCCGCGACGGCGTACGCCACACGAAGGCCGGGGATAGCGAAGCATTTCGTCAACGATCGGAAGACGATCAGGTGGTCGTTCGCCTCGACCAGCGGTGTCATGGAGTCGGCCGGCGCATAGTCGATGAACGCTTCATCGAGCAACACAAATTTGCCTTGTCGCCGCGCGCCGTCGACGAGCTCGGTCAAACGCGCCGCGCTCGCCAGCACGCCCGTGGGATTCTGCGGATTGGCCAGGAGGATCGCGTCGGCGGATCCCCCGAGCAACTCACTTGTTGCGTACGCGAAGCCCTGATCCGGCCGCAACGGCAGCGGCACCATGTCGACGCCGTCCTGTTCCAGGCAGCGTCGATACTCGTTGAACGCGGGCACGGGAACCACGCAGGAGCGGATCGGCAGCACGCGCAGCGCGGCTTCCAGCAGCGAAACGAAGCCGCTTGCCACCACAATCTGCTCCGGCGAAACGCCCACGTAAGCGGAAAGCGCCTGCTTCAGATCGCGGTTGCCGAGGTCCGGGTAGCGGGTCAACGTGCCGGCGTTTCCCAGCGCATCCCGCAAGCCGTCGAGCACTCCAGGCGGAGGGCCGTCGGGGTTGATGTTTGCGCTGAAGTCGAGGAAGTCCGCCGCCGGCAGGCCGAGTTGTCGAGCCACGGCGTGGGGCTGGCCGCCGTGTTGGGTGTCGTGCGCCATGTCTCGCATCATAACCGTGCCTCGCGTGGCCGCCTACCGGCGGCTATGGCGGCGGCGGCCATGGCAGCAGTGGCCAGCACGGCAGTGGCCAGCAGGGTGGCGGCCGCCATCAGGCGGACCGACCGGCGTGCGTCGGCCGCGGCGGGCGGCGGGTAGTCTCCGCCGATGGCTGCCGCCGCAATCCACTCGCCGGCATAGTGGTTGCCGCCTCCCAGCCGCACCTGCAGCGCCCCGGACATCGCGGCTTCAGGTTGACCGGCGTTGGGGCTTTTGTGCAGGCCGCCGTCCTGTTGCCAGGTGTTGAAGGCGACGCGGCCCTGGCCTGAAGCCGCCGCAGCGGCGACCAGAGCAGCGGCGGTCAGCCGGGCGGGAAGGAAATTTGCCGCATCGTCCAGCCGCGCCGCGGCTTTGCCGAAATAGAAGTAGCGCGCGTCCGCATTGCCGATCATTGAGTCCAGCGTATTGACCGCCTTGTACGCCATCGCCAGCGGAGCGCCGCCCACGGCCAGGTAGAACAGCGGCGCGACCACGCCGTCCGAAGCGCTTTCCGCCACAGTTTCCACCACCGCGCGGCTGATCTCGGAGGCGTCAAGGTCCGCCGTATCCCTGCCAACGATGCGCGCCAGCCGCCGACGGGCCAGCGGAAGGTCCTCGGCCGCAAGGGCGCGGACGACGCAGGCCGCTTCGTCGCGGAGATTGCGCGCGGCAAGGCACGTCCAGCCGAGCAGCAGGTCCGCGGCCTCACCCAGCAGTGGTGAACGACGCCGAAGCAGGCCGAGGCTCACCGACGTTGCGGCATACGTACCGGCCACGACGCCGCCGGTCAACGCCGCACCCAGCGCAAACTCCGCCAACGCGCTCTGCCCCGGCCGACGCAAGGCGCGCTCCCCCCGGCCGATGCACCAGCCAATCAGGCGCACCGGATGGGGGAACCACTCGGGGTCACCCGCCACGGCGTCGGCGAGCACGGAAAGCGTCAGCAGGTGTTCGCGCTTCACTGCGGTCCTCGCGCTTCTTCAGAAGAGCCACGGTAAGGCAGGCCGAGCCAGCCGAAGATACGCGGCAGGTCCATGGCCGACCGAACCGCGTCGGCAAGGCGATCAAACGACTCGCGGCGCTTTTCGCCCCAGCGCTCCAGGGTGTCCGCGGGGGTAAGCTCATGGAAGGAGCGCGCCGCCGCGATCCACGCGTGGCGAAACTCATCGGCATCGAAGACGCCGTGCAGATACGTGCCGAAGACGCGCGAGTCGGCGGATACGCAACCGTCCGCAAAGGACTGCGTGGCACCGGCGACGCGCAAGTCCGCGAACGCACTCGCGCCGACCTGCGCCAGGCTCGAGCCCACGTGAATCTCATACCCCGCCACCGGAACCGGCGGGCAGGGCTGCCCGAACAGCGTGCCGCCCACGGTCGTGCCGGAAGCAAGCTGCGTTGTTTTACGCGGCTGCATCACGGTGCGCAACGGAAGCAGGCCGAGCCCGGCGCACCCACCGCCGCTCTCGATGCCCTCCGGGTCGGCAATGGTTTCCCCAAGCATTTGCAGGCCGCCGCAAATTCCGGTCACGAGCCCACGCTCGGCGAAGCGGCTCACTTCAGCGGCCAGCCCGTGGTCGCGCATCCAGAGGAGGTCGGCCGCGGTTTCCTTGCTGCCCGGAAGCACCACGACATCCGCCTGCGCCAGCACGTGGCGCTCGCGGGTAAAGACCAGCGAAACGCAGGGCTCGGAACGTAGCGCATCGAAATCCGTGAAGTTTGAAAACGACGGCAGCGCGATTACCGCCACGCGCAGGCGACGCCACGGATGGCTGCGGTCAGCCCATTCGGAAGGGTTGCCGGCCAGGCTCTCCAGCGACACGCTGTCTTCTTCGTCGACTGCAAGCCCCGCGAGCCACGGCACCACGCCCACGCACGGCTTCCCGAGCCGATCTTCGATCATCGCGATGCCGGGCTCCAGCAGCGCGACATCTCCGCGAAATTTGTTGACGACGAAGCCGCGGATGCGCTCCGCTTCGTCCGGCTCCAGCAGCGCGACCGTGCCGAACAGCGACGCGAACACGCCGCCGCAGTCGATGTCGCCGACCAGAACGCAGGCCGCGTCGGCCAGCGCCGCCATGCGCATGTTCACGATGTCGTTCTGCTTCAGATTGATCTCGGCAGGCGAGCCCGCGCCTTCGAGCACGATGACGTCATACGCCGCCGCGAGCGTTTCGTAGCTTTCGGCGATCAACGGCAGCAACTCTTTGACGCGGCGCTGATGGTAGTCCGCCGCTGAAAGCTGCCCCCAGATTTTTCCGCGCACCACCACCTGCGACGTCATGTTGCCCGACGGCTTCAGCAGCACGGGATTCATGTGCACCGACGCCGGGACCCCGCAGGCTTCGGCCTGCATCGCCTGCGCGCGGCCAATCTCCAGGCCTTCGACCGTGGCGGCGGAGTTGAGCGACATGTTCTGCGCCTTGAACGGCGCTACCCGCACGCCTTCCTGCGCCAGCACGCGGCAAAGCCCCGCCGTCAGCAGCGATTTGCCCACGTGCGATCCCGTGCCGAGCACCATCAGCGCGCGCGCCCTCAATGTCCATCCTCGCTCGCGCCACCCCAGCGTTCGTAGCGCACACACTCCGTCAGCTTCGCGCGCCATTCCCAGCCGAAACGCTCCAGGTCGGGCCCCTCGGCAAAGCGATCCACATAGCCGACGCACAGGTACGCCACCGGCGTCAGCGCTTCGGGGAGTTCAAGGATCGCCCGCAGCGCCGCCGGCTCAAAAATGCTTACCCAGCCTACGCCGACGCCTTCCGCGCGTGCCGCCAGCCACAGGTTCTGCGCCGCGCAGACGGTCGAGTACACAGCCGTTTCCGGCATCGTCTGCCGTCCCAGCCCGTGCCCGCGCGCGCTTCCGGTTTCGCACACGAGGCAGATATGTTGCGGAGCTTCCAGCAGACCGTCGAGCTTTAGCCCGGCATACCGCTCGCGGCGCACGTCATCGTACCCTGCGGAGGCGGCCACGTTGGCCTGCAAAAACGCTTCGTACACCCTTCGCCGCACCTGCGCGTCGCGCACGACGATGAAGCGTGTCGGCTGCATCAAGCCTACCGAGGGCGACTGATGCGCCGCGTGCAGCAGGCGGTCGAGCACGTCGTCAGGCAGCGGCTCCGGCAAGAACCCCCGGCGCACATCTCGCCGTTCGGCGATCGCGCGATACACCGCCGCGCGCTCCCCGTCGCTGAACGGCGCGGCTTTTGAGCCCGGCTTAGCTTTCGCGGCTCCCGCCCCGACGAAGCCTTGTGCCTCTTCGCTCACCAGGCCCGCGACCACTTGGGCCCCGCCTTGGAGTCGTCGCGCAGCCGCGCGTCGATGCCCGCGTTGAACTCAATCCAGCGGCCCATCAGCCACAGGAGGTCGGACAGGCGGTTGAGGTACGCGATGACCGTCGGCTCGGTCACGCCGCCGCTTTCCACAAACCGCACCGCGCAGCGTTCCGCGCGGCGGCACACCGTGCGCGCCATCTCATAGGCAGACGATTCACGATGCGCGCCGGGCAGCGACCAGTCCGAAAGCACGCCTTCGATGCCCTCAATGTGCTCCACCCACCCGGTCAGCTTGTCGACGTCTTCCCCCGTGATGGCCGGCGGTTTCTTGCTGCTTTCAGGTGGCGTCGCGAGCGCCGAGCCGACACGAAACAGTGTGCGCTGAATGTCCTCGGTCCACGCGGAAATTTCTTCGTGCGAGCAGATACTGCGCGCGAAACCCATAAAGCTGTTCAGCTCGTCGACCGTGCCGTACGCCTCCACGCGCAGGTCGGCTTTCGACACGCGGATGCCGCCGGCCAGACCTGTCTGCCCGCCGTCGCCGCGCTTGGTTGCAATGCTCATCGTCGTTCTCCTTTGTTGTCTTGCGAGGTAAGCTCTTCAGGCACAAGCTCTTCCTTCACCATCAGACGCAGCCTTTTGCGCAGGACGGGCCGAGAGTAGGAAATCGTTTTCGCGTCGTCGAGGAAGTCACGCACGCGCGGCGGGTCGTTTGAGAACAGGACCTCCGGCGGAAAAAACCATGGCCTGTCCGCGCCGAGTTCGGCGAGCGTGCGCGCCCGGACAACGATCGCCGGCACCCGCACGACACCGGCGCGCAACAGCCGGTACGCCCGATGATACCCGTCGCGCAGAAACACCCGCCCGCCAAACATCGCGGCCTCCACAAACGGGCTACCCGCGTAGAGTGAAAGCGGCGTCGCAGAGCCGGGGTCGACGCGAAGCTGCAGGTTCGGATCGACCGAGTCGAAGACAGCCGCGCTTCCTTCCTGCGGGAGAAGGTGGTACGCCACGGAACGCGACGGGGGAAAGCAGAACGAGACGAGCCCCTCGGGGTCGTTCGCCGCGGGCAGCGCCGACGCGAGAGCTTCCGGAGGGAACGCCACCCGGCGCTGAAACGACAGCAGCGCGCGGAGATCGACCTCCGCGATCGACCAGTCGAGACCGCGCATTTCGAAGTGGAGATCGGCGCGAGTTCTATGCCCTTCAGCAACGGCTTGCAGTGTAGGCGACAGCTCCGAGACCGCCGCTTCACGAGAGACTCGGACACTCACCGAAGCCGTGGGCAAAGCTCGCATTTCCGTCGGCCGGTACGCGTACGCGTCGAAACCCCACGCCGCCAACTCCCGCACAGTCACCCCCGCCGGGCCGCTCATGCGATCGCCTCGGCACGGCCATCGGCCGTTAGCAGAAAGGCGGCACCGTAGTCGCGCGTCCGCTTCCAGGATTCTGCCGGAGGAACGCCGCACACCGTTTCAAGCACCACGCGCAGCACGCCGCCGTGCGTGATCACCGCCACGCGACCCTTGCTCGGCGCTTCGTGCCGCAAGGCATCGGCCGCTCGTAATACCCTTGCGCGGAAATCCTCAAACGCCTCGCCTCCCGGAGCGGCGCAATGGGGAAACTCGTCCACCCAGCGCTGCGCGTATGCGCGGTCCCGGGCTTCGACCTCCGCCCACGTCAGGCCTTCCCAGGCACCGAAGCCGATCTCTCGCCACGCCGGATCCAGCGTGACCGGAAACCCGAACACGGACGCCGTTTCGCGCGAGCGGAGAAGATCGCTCGCGTACACGGCACCGGCGCCGCGAGCCACGCCCGCCGCCGCAAGCGCGCGTGCCTGTTCCCGTCCCAAGGCGTTCAACGGCGGGTCAAGCTGGCCGCAAAACGTCCCGGCCAGGTCCGTCGTCGCGTGCCGGACGAAGACGATCTCCGTCATACCCACACCGCGCACACGTACACGGCAAGTTCCGTGAGTTGATTCGTCGCGCCGAAGCAGTCGCCCGTCACGCCGCCCAGCCGCCGCCGATAGTACAGGCCCGTGAGCCCCGTAACCACGCAGGCGGACGCGCACGCCGTCAGCCCGCGGACGCGGAGCAGCGCGACCGCAACGACGAACGTAAGGATCGTGCCGAACACGAGCGTCCCGGCCGATGTTAGCCGAGCCACGCGCGCGCCCTGGCCGTCGCTGCCGCTTTCCGGCGTCCGCGCGCGGGCAGGATCTAAAAAGCGGCTCAACGGCAGAGTCGACCAGCGGCAAAGCATTTGCGCCGCCACAAGCACGGGCAGCGCTTCCTGTCGCGTCAACGCGGCCAGCAACCCGACCCGCAACAGCAGGCTCAACGCCAGCGCGGCCCCGCCGTAGCTGCCGATGCGGCTGTCGCGAAAGATCGCCAGCGTCCGCTCCCGCGTTACACCGCCACCGAACCCGTCGGCGCAGTCGGCCAGGCCGTCTTCGTGCAGCGCGCCGGTCGCAAGCACCAGAAACGCCACCGTCACAGCGGCGGTCACGAGCCTGGGCAGGTGCGGGTCGAGCAGCAGCCACACCCCGCCCGCGGCCGCGCCGAGCAACGCGCCCACCAGCGGAAAAAACTTGACCGCGCTCGACAGCGAATCGTCGCGATAACCGTACGCCGGCACCGGCAGCCGCGTCAAAAACTGCACGGCGCACAGGAAATCGGCCCAGGGCTTGCTCATCCTTCAGCCTCGTTGGCCGCTGCCGGTTCAACATCCGCTTCGCTGACGCCGGCCGAGGCAAACGTCGCCATCTCGCGCAGCAGGGCTACGCCCGACTCGAGTACCGGCATCGCCAGCACTGCGCCCGACCCTTCACCCAGCCGCATGCCGAGCGTCAGCAGCGGCCGCAATCCGAGCCGCTCCAGCAGCAAGCCGTGTCCCGGCTCTTCCGAACAGTGCCCTGCGAACAGGTACCCGCGCAATCCCGGTGCGCTTTCGGCAGCCAGCGCCGCAGCAGCCGTCGATATAAAGCCGTCGACCACAACCGCAACCCCGAGCCGCGCCGCGCGCAGCATCATGCCAGCCATGGCCGCAATCTCCAGCCCACCGACGCAGCGCAGAATGTCTTCGGCCAGCACCCTCGCCGCCACGCCGAAGTGATGCCGCACGGCAGACGTAACGACCTCCACCTTGCGCGCCACCATCTCCGCCGAGGCCCCCGTTCCGCGCCCCACGACGGCACTCGCGGCAAGGCCCGTCAACACAGACGTGATCGCACTCGCCGCCGTCGTGTTGCCGATGCCCATCTCGCCGACCGCAACCAGCGTTTGTCCGCGCTCTGCTGCCCGGTCCGCCATCTCCGCGCCGACCGCCAGCGCCGCGTCAAGCTGCTCCGCGGTCATCGCCGCTTCCCGTCGCAGGTTGGCGGTTCCCCGCGCCACCTTGCACCGCACGAGCCCCGGGGCCTCATCGAAGTTCGCCGCCACGCCCACGTCGACGATGCTAAGGTCCACGCCATGCAGCCGCGCCAGCACGTTCACCGCCGCGCCGCCGCGCAGGAAGTTCAGCACCATCTGCTCGGTGACGGCACTCGGATATGCACTCACACCTTCCGCGGTCACGCCGTGGTCGGCCGCGAAAATCGTCACGCCCTTGCGCATCGGCTCGTCCCAGCGCTCGCGCCGAACCGCCACCCACTGCGCCGCAACGGCTTCCAGCCGACCGAGACTTCCCAACGGTTTGGTCAGCGTATCGAGCCGCCGCAGCGCCGTTTCGCGCCATGCTTCCGAAACCGGCTCGATTCCGCCGCACAGCTCGCGCCAAAGATCGCTCATGCGTTCCTTCCCGCCGGCATCAGCAGCGGATGCCGCCCCGGCGCGCAACCGAACGCCTCCGCCAGCAGCTCCGGCGTCAGCACGTCTTCCGCCGCGCCGCTGCGCAGCCGATGCCCCGGAGCGAGCAGGTGCACCGCGTCGAAATTGCCCGCGACCAGGTGCAGATCGTGGATCGACGCCAGGATCGTCACGCCGCGGCCGCGCAGGCAATGGAGCAGGTCGAGCAGCTCCACCTGCCGGCCGATGTCGAGGTTCTGCGTGGGCTCGTCGAGCAGAAGCAATTCGGGCTCCTGTGCCAGCCCCAGCGCAATCTTGACGCGCTGCTTTTCGCCGCCACTCAGCTCGTTGAACACGCGGTCGCGCAGCCCCGTCACGTCGGCCAGCTCCATCGCCCACTCTACGGCCTCGCGATCTTCACGCCGCAGCCCGCGCAACCTGCCGAGATAGGGACTGCGGCCCTGCTCAACGATCTGTTCCACCGTGAACTCGAACGGCACATCGAGCTGCTGCGGCACCAGGGCAACCGCCCGCGCACGCTGCCGGCGGTCGAAATCCGCAACCGCCTCGCCGCGCAGCAGCACCTGTCCGTGCAAAGGCCGCAAGGCGCCCGAAATCAGCCGCAGCAGCGTCGTTTTACCGACGCCGTTCGGCCCGATCAGGGCCACGCAACTGCCTTGCTTTACGGTCAGCGAAACGTCCTCCAGCACGCGTCTTTCCCCGTACCCGAACGAAGCCCCGCGCACGTCGAGCAGCGCCACTCCCGGAAAAGCTGTCATAGCGCATACTCCCGCTTGCTTTTGCGCAGCAGCCAAAGGAAAAACGGCCCGCCGATAAAGACCATCAGGATACCGACGGGGATTTCCGTCGGCGCAAACAGCGTGCGTGCCAGGGTGTCCGTCACCACTAAAAAAATGGCTCCCGCGAGCGCAACGACCGGCAGCAGCCGCACGTGATCGGGGCCGAGCAGCAGGCGCGCTACGTGCGGAACGATCAGCCCCGCGAAGCTGATCAGGCCTCCTAAAGACACAGCCAGGGCGGTGAGCAACGAGCCCACCAGGATGATGCCGACGCGCGTCGCTTCGACGCGAATGCCGAGCTGGTCGGCATACTCATCGCCCAGCGCCAGCGTGTTCAGACGTCGCATGAGCGGGTACGCCAGCAGCATGCCGGCACTCAGCAAACCTACGGTAATCGCAAGCTGCTGCGGGCGCGGAATGCCGATCACGCCATGCAGCCATGCCGCCACGATGCGCGCGCCCTGCGTTCCGTTGGGGTCGAACACCTCAAATAGATACGTCGAGTTGCTCAACATGGTGCCGACCGCAAAGCCGGCCAGCAGCAGCGTAATGCCGCCGGTGCGTCCGCGGCTGCGCGCCAGCGTGTACACCAGCGCCATGGTCAGCACGGCGCCCGCAAAGGCGAATAAGGCCGTCGCGCTGAAGCCCAGAAACGTGACTTCCGAAAAGAACACAATGGCGAGGCACGCGCCCAGCCCCGCACCGCCGCTCGCGCCGATGATGTACGGGTCGGCCATCGGATTGCGGAACAGCCCTTGAAACAGGAGGCCCGACACCGCCAGCGCCGCGCCGACGACCGCCGAGGCCAGCACGCGCGGCAGCCGCACCGCGAACAAAATCGTTCGCTGCATGTCGTCAAGCCCTCCGACCCGGCCCAGCACCGTCGCAGCGATTCCCCGCATCGGCAGCCGCACCGCGCCGACCGACGCTGAAAGCAGCACCGCCAGGATCAGCACCACGCCGAGGACCAGCAGCACGGCAGACTGCCGCGCTGTGGACGCTCGCGCAGCCGCAGCGCCGCCCGGTCGCTGCCTTCGGGCAGCAGCCGCAAGCGGCGAAACGGCGATCTTGCCTACTTCAGTTTCCACGATTCTCCACCAAACGAAACGCGCAACCCCGACCGAAAGTTGAACGGCAGCGCCGGGTACCCAAACGCCTCCGTGTAGCGCTCGCTAAGCAGGTTTTGCGCCTCAACGTACGCCGACAGATGGTGCGACACGCGATACTCGCCCGTAAGCTCCAGCCGTTGATACTGCCCGTCCAGATTGTGGTTCGGCAGAATGAGATTGCCTGACAAAAAATCCGAGTCGTCGCGGAACCCTACCAGCGTGCCGTTCAGTTGCGCGTTCCAGCGCGACCGGGTGTACTGCAGGCCAAAGTAGCCGCTGTTGCGCGCGACACGAAAAGGACGACCACCCACCAACGGCCCGGTGCCGATCGGGATGCCGGGGAAGAGCGGGTTGATGCTGGGCTTCAGCGCAGACGACGCAAAAGATCTCTGCACCGTACCGTCCGTCAGCGTGTAGCCGCCGCGCGCGAACAGATGAGCGCCGAGCTTGGATTCAATTTCCACCTCAAGCCCCTGCGTGCGATAAGCCAGGCTGTTGACGTACGCGCCGCCGTTGATCGCCGTGTTGCTTGCATCGGCAAATCCAGTAGCGATCAGGTTTGCCTGCGATACGAACTCCAGGCCGTTGCCATACTCATTGTGGAAGTACGTTGCACCGATACGCGCGCGTCCGTGACCGATCTCCTGGTCGACGCCGCCGTCATAGCTGCGCGCCTGCTCCGCACCGACCTGCGCGATGTTGTCCTGCTGCACGAGCGTAGGGTTGGTGGGCAGTATCAGCGAGTACAGCGAGTGCTGCTGAATATAAATGCTCGGTCCCTTGATGCCTTTCGAAAAACTCGTATGCAGCTTGGTCCCGTTCAGAAAGCTGTTGTTGGAAGGCCGCACCAGGTAATACGCCGCCGACCCGCGCGGCGTGGCTGCAAAACCATAGACCGCGTTGTCTTCAAGCCCTGTGCCCACTGTGTAAAAGAAGCGCCCGGCCGCATCCCCCTTGATCTCGAGCGCGGTCGAGTAGTTGCCGCGTTCCACCGGCGTGTACGCCGGATTCGGGTTCGCCGGCGTCGAGCTGATGCCCGTGCCGCGCTCATCCGTATACGTGAAGCCGGCCAGCAGCAGCGTGTGCGAGTTCGCGCCGAACAGCCCATCCAGCCGGTAGTCTGTTTGCCCGTACACGAAATCGCGCTGGCTCCGGTTGGTCGTGGTACCCAGGGAGCTTGGGTTGAAGTTCAGCGTCGCCTGCCCACTCACCTTGTAGCCGTTTGCTCCGACGATCGTGACCGGAGCGCCCAGGTAGCTGGTAATGCTGGTGACGCCCTTGCTCGTCGTATAAACCGGTATCCCCGCCAGGGCCAGCTTGTTGTACTGGTAGTTCAGTCGCAGGCCGCCGTAGCGCAGCACGTTGTGCCAGCGGTCGGTGGTGCGGCTGTCCAGCGTGCCGCCAATCACGAGGTCATGCTCGGTCGAGAACGCCGAGTCCGGAATGCCGTACAGCGCCGTCGCGTTCGGCTTGCCGCCTTCGGCTGAAACATGCCGGAACGTGAAGCGCAGGTCGGTCGTCGCGTTCGGTTGAAAGCCCACGTTGTCGGCGAACGTCGCATTGTGGAATTCGTCGTTGGGCAGGTTGTTGCCCGTGTCCTGGCGCGCGCCGTCGAGGAAGTAGTCGAAGCGATGCGACGCGCCCGAAACCGACGCTTCCTGCCGGTAGGTGTGGAAGTTGCCGGCATCGCCCTCATAGTCAATCAGCGGCAGCGGTGTGCCGCCGCGCCGCGTGGTGAACGACACGACCCCGGCCAGGGCGTCGGACCCATACAGCGCGCTGTCCGGTTCACGCAATACCTCGATCCGCGCGATGCCCGCACTGGCAATGTTGGCGAACTCCGCCGCGCCGCCCAGATCGTTCACGCTGATGCCGTCGATCACTACTTTGCTCGCGTTCGTGTTGGAGCCGCGGATGCGCAGGCCGGTGGTACCGCCGGCCTGGCCGGTCTGCGTGATCTGCACGCCGGAAACGTAGCGCAGCGGCTCCTGGAGGTCGCGCACATGCGAAAACTGGTCGTCGTTCAACACCGTCACGGAGCCGGCCACCTGCGCGATGGGCGTTGGCGTTCCGGTGGCGGTCACGGTGATCTGCTCGGTGTCGGTCGGCGTCGCCACGGTCAGGTCGATCGCTGTAGAGGCGCCTGCGGAGAAATAACGCGGACTGGTAAGCGATGGCTCAAAGCTCGCCGCGCCGGAACGCAGGCGGAAATCGCCGCTCTTCAGCAGGCTCACCTGGTAAAAACCGCTCCCATCGGCGACGGCTGAAGCCACCACCGTTTCGCCTGACAGCAGCTCTACCCTGGCTCCGGCCACAGCCGCGCCCAGCGGGTCCAGAACCCTGCCGTGGACGGTGCCGCGCGCGGCGGTGCGGTCGGACAGTTTGCTCACCTGCACCGGGGCCGCCGTGTTGCCCGTCACCTGGGCGGAAATTGTTGAAGCAGCCAGCACCAGGCTCCCCGCGGCGTAGTACGTGCGTGCTCGGGCACGGCAAAATCGTTGTGTCTTCATGGTGTTCCCCCTCGGGAGTCTTTCTGTGGCAGCAGGGCCGGTCTCCTGGCTTCGCGCGTCAACGAGCGATGTGCTGTCTTCCCAGGGCCGTTCGGCCCCAGTGACGTGAATACATCCTGCACAAGCTCTCGGCGCTTACAGTTACGGGGTAGTGGCGGATTCGCACCGCGCTTCCCGACACCCTGCTGTGGTTGTGGTGGCAGAACCGGAGAACAAACCCGGCTCAAGAATTCAAGGATGAAATTGCCGGGCCAGGTCCTCGAGCGCATCGACCGCCACGGGGCTTGAAAAGCTCGACTTCCTGTCGAGGAAATAGATCGTCCCCGTCTGCACAGCCGGCAGCGCGTCCCAGCCCGGCCGCGTCTTCAAAATGGCTGGCGTGACCGAGCCTCCGCGCATCATGAGCAGCGCCCTGGGCTGCCGCGCGATTACGGCCTCCATGCTGACGTGCGGCCACTCCTGCGCGATATCGTCGGTGATCGAGTGGCCTCCCGCCAGCTCGATCATCTCGGTCAGGAACGATCCCTTGCCGGTCGTGATCACCGGGTCATACGAGACCGGCAGAAACACGCTCACCACCGGTTTGCCCTTGACACTCGCCCGCACCGCGGCGACGCGCGCCTCCAGCCGCGCGTCCAGCGCTGCCGCCTGTGCCTGCCGGTTCAGCGCGTCGCCCAGATGCGCGATCGACCTGAAGATGCCCGCAAAGCCATGCGGGTCGATGATGTACAACGGGATGCCGAAACGCTCCGCCTCGTCTACGACGCCTTTCAGGTTCTGCACCTTCTGCCCCAGCAAAAGGTCCGGATGCAGGGAGAGGATCTTCTCAAACGACGGGTTCAGGATCGAGCCGACCGTAGGCTTCGAGGTCGCTTCCGCCGGGTACTTCACAAAGTCGCTGATGCCGACCACGTCGTCGCCCGCGCCCAGAGCGTACACGTCATCCGTAATGCTGGGCACCAGCGACACGATGCGGCGCGGGTGGTCCGGCAGCGTCACCGTGCGGCCCGTTTCATCGACGACCGTGTGGCTCGCATGGCAGGCCACAGCGCCGCCGAACAGCAGCAGCCACAGCGGCCCCAGCATGCATCGCAATCCGGCTCTACATCTCATGTTTCACCTCTCCACCACTCACAACTCACCACTGATTCCTCACACTTGAACCAAGACCCGCCGCTGCCCCTTGGCTGCCTGCGCCGCCGCGACAAAGCTCTTCGCCAGCGCAGGCGCCGCGCCGAAGTGGAGATGCACATAGCTCGCCAGCACATTGCCTGCTGTAAATCCTTCCTTTTCGTCCTTGCCGGAAAGGGAGTAGCGCACGCGATAGGCCGTTTCTAGGGTGGGCTCGCCCACCAGCCGCGAGTAGTGAAAGCTATGGCCGCGCGCGGTGGTTCCCGCCGCGCCCAGCAGGCAGTCGCGGGTGAACTCGGCGGTCACATAGCCGAACTTGACCAGCTTGCCGGTCATCTCCAGGCGCAGCGGAAGCACCCCCGCCATGGCGTAGTCCACCGCGCCGGAACCCGGCGGCTGATTGAGCACAGACAGGCTCTCGCCCAGCAGCATCATGCCGCCGCACTCGGCGTAGACTGGCCTTCCCTGCGCGGCAAACTCGCGGATGTCCGCCAGCATGGACAGGTTGTCAGCCAGTTGCGCCACATGGAGCTCCGGGTACCCGCCGCCAATGTACAGGGCGTCGAGGTTTTCCGGCAGGCGAGGGTCGGCTAACGGACTGAACTCGACCAGCTCCGCCCCTTGTTCACGCAGCAGGTCGAAATTGTCTTCGTAGTAAAACGAGAACGCCGCGTCCCGCGCGACGCCGATGCGCACGCGCAAGCCGCCTCCCGACGGAGCTTCTACGGCGGCGGCATGAAACGGCAGTCCGCAATCAAGCGTCGCAAGCGCGTCGAGGTCCAGATACCGCTCGGCCAGCGCGGCCAGGCGATCGGTTTCCGCCTCAGGGTCGCCGCCGCTTTCTTCCGCCGTGCGCAGGCCCAGGTGCCGCTCCGGAATGGCAATGGCCGGCTCACGCGGCAGCCAGCCAAGGATTGGCGTGCGGCAACGCTGCCCGATAGCCGCGGCCAGCATCGCGTAGTGCCGCTCGCTCGCGACGCGGTTCAGAATCACCCCGGCCAGCGGCGTCGCCGCGTCGAACATCTCAAAACCCAGCACCACCGCCGCCAGGCTGCGCGCGCTTTTGCCGGCGTCGACCACCAGAACCACCGGCAGCCGCAGCAGCCGGGCGATCTCCGCGCTGCTGCCCGCGTCGGTCTCTCCGCTTTTGCCGTCGAACAGCCCCATCATGCCTTCGATCAGCACGAAGTCGGCATCCGCCGCAGCCGCACGCACCGCTTTTACGTTCGCCTCGGGCGACAGCATCCAGGTATCCACGTTGCGCGCCGTGCGGCGGGCGATCCGCGTCAGGTGTCCGGTGTCCAGGAAGTCGGGCCCTCCCTTGAACGGCTGCACCCGCACGCCGCGCCGCCGCAGACCGGCAACGATCGCCAGCGCCACGGTCGTTTTGCCCACGCCGCTCGCGGAGCCGGCGATCAGGCAGCCCCCCTTGCGACTCCCAACAAATTCGTCGGATTCAACGCCCTTTTTTGTCTCATGATCTGTCCCGAAAAAAGTGGGCGCTTGCCCTTTGAGCACCATCGGCAGCCCCGCCACCAGGTACACCACGCTATCCGCGACCGCCGCCACGCGCTGGTTCAGTTCGCCCACCAGATCGCGAAAACGCCGGCCCGACGCATACGCCGGAACCACCCCGCTGCCGACCTCGTTCGACACCAGCACCACCGGCACCGCCGCCGTGCGCAGCGCGTCGCACAAGCCGGCGACCCGCGCCTCCAGACTCACCCGGTCGCGGCCGCAGGCTTCCAGCAGATTGGCCGCAAACAGCGTCAGGCAGTCGATCACGACGCAGCCGCCTTCCGCTGCCGCTGCGACCACTCGCGCCAACTCCAGCGGTTCCTCTACCGTCTGCCAATGGCCCGGCCGGTCGACGCGGTGCCGCCCGATCTTCGCGGCCATTTCCGGGTCGCCCACGTCGAAGCGGGCGGTGGCCACAAACGTGACGCGGGCAAACGGTTCGGCGAAAGCCTGCGCGTAGCGGCTTTTGCCGCTGCGAACTCCGCCCAGCACCAACGTCACGGATTTTTCCCTGCGCGGCCGCACATCTTCCGGCAAAGCACGTCGCTCCTTGCGCCCCCCTCTCAACAAAGGACGGGGACGCAGAGCGGGATTCGAAACCAGGAGGCAGCGGTGCTCCCGTGCCCCCAAGGGCGCGGCGAGCGATGCTCTTCAACTCTCCTCGCGAAGTTGAAGCAAGCCCAGCGCAAGACCCCTGTGGGTGTTTCCCGAGCGGGGAGACTCATGTCCGTTTCCCTCATGGAAAACGGTACCGAACTCCTCTTCCCGAATCGCACGAACAGGTAGCTTGCGCACCTTACCTGGCCGGTCTCCTGACTTACGCCTCGACGAGCGTCCATCAACTTCAAGGGCGGCCTTCCCGGAACGAAACTCGTTCCAGTGACCTCAACAAATTGCCCTGCTCTCAGCGAATACAGTTACGCGGTAGCGACGGATTCCCACCGTCTTCCCGAACACCAGATACCGAAACTATACGGTTTTGCCCTCCGCCGGGTCAACGCGGGGCCCGAAAGCGAAGATCGTACGGAAGCCGCGACCGGACACAACGGCAACACCTCCGTCACCATCTGAAACAACTTATGGCCGTTCAAAACCATCTGCTGAATTCCACACCGCGCCCGGACTCCCGGGAGTTCGTCGACTTCACGTTGAATGGTCAGCCCACCGGAGGCTTTCTCGGCGAGCCTCTTGTCGACGTGCTCAACCGCATAGGCACGCGCGTGCCGCAGGTCTGCTACCAGCCGCAGCTCGGAGCCATCCAGACCTGCGACACCTGCATGGTCGAAATCGACGGCAAACTTGCGCGCTCCTGCTCGGCTGCGGTGGGTGCGGGCATGGTGGTCAGCACGCATACCGACCACGTCGACGTCGCGCAGCGTGAGGCGTTCGATCGCATTCTTGAAAATCACCTGCTGTATTGCACCGTCTGCGACAACAACAACGGCAACTGCACCATCCACAACACGACCGGCGATCTCGACGTAAAGCACCAGGTCCGCGAGTACAAGCACAAGCCCTACCGGCAGGACCTTTCGAACCCGTTCTACCGCTACGACCCCGACCAATGCATCCTGTGCGGTCGCTGCGTGGAAGCCTGCCAGAACGTGCAGGTAAACGAAACCCTTACCATCGACTGGACCGCCGCCGACCCTCGCGTGCTTTGGGACGGGGGCGAGCAGATCGCCGGATCTTCCTGCGTGTCCTGCGGCCACTGCATCTCCGTGTGCCCCTGCAACGCGCTTATGGAAAAGTCCATGATCGGCCACACCGGCTATTTCACCGATCTGAACCCGCAAACGCTCGACGACATGATCAAGATTGTCAAAGACGTGGAGCCCTCGACCGGCTACGGCCCCATCCTGGCGCTGTCTGAAACTGAAGCCGACATGCGCGAGCTCAAGGTGAAGCGCACCAAAACCGTGTGCACCTACTGCGGCGTCGGTTGCAGCTTCGATGTGTGGACGCGTGACCGCCACATCCTCAAAATCGAGCCCGGCCCCGGCCCCGCCAACGGCATTTCCACCTGTGTGAAGGGTAAGTTCGCATGGGACTTCATCAACTCTGAAGACCGCCTGACCCACCCGCTCATCCGCGAAGGCGACACGTTCCGCCAGGCCACCTGGGACGAAGCCCTGACCCTGATCGCGACCAAGTTTTCGCAGATCAAAGCGGCTCACGGACCCGACGCGCTGGGATTTATCGCATCGTCGAAATGCACCAACGAAGAAAGCTTCCTGATGCAGAAGCTGGCCCGCGCGGTCATCGGGACCAACAACATCGACAACTGCTCGCGTTATTGCCAGACGCCGGCCTCGATGGGCCTGCAGCGCACCGTCGGGATCGGCGCGGACTCCGGCACCATCGCCGATATTGAGCAGGCGAAGCTCATTATCTGCGTCGGCACAAACACGTCTGAAAGCCATCCGGTGCTCGCCACGCGCATCAAGCGTTCGCACAAGCTGCATGGCCAGCGGCTCATCGTCGCCGACCTGCGCAAGCACGAAATGGCTGAGCGCGCGGACCTGTTCCTCCGGCCACGGCCTTCGACCGACCCCGTTTGGCTGAACGCCGTGGCGAAGTATTCGCTCGACAACGGTATGGCCAAGCTCGATTTCGTCGATCAGTGGGTCAACAAGTTCGACGACTACAAGGCCTCGCTCGAGCCCTTCACGCTCGACTTCGCCGAACGCACCACCGGCATCCCCGCCGCGCACATCGTGCAGATTGCCGAGGAAATCCACCGCGCCGGCACTACCTGCATCCTTTGGGCGATGGGCGTTACGCAGCATTGCGGCGGTTCCGACACATCGACGGCGATTTCAAACCTGCTGCTGCTTACCGGCAACTACATGCGCCCCGGAACCGGAGCGTACCCCTTGCGCGGCCACAACAACGTGCAGGGCGCCAGCGATTTCGGTTCCATGCCCGACATCTTTTCCGGCTATCAGAAGGTCGATGACGAACAGGTTCGCGCAAAATTCGAAGCCGACTGGGGCGTCGCCCTGCCCGTCAAAAAGGGTCTCGACAACCGCGAAATGATCGACGCCATACACCAGGGTGAACTGAAGTCGCTCTACATCAAGGGCGAAGACACCATCACCTCGGACTCGAACGCGAACGACGTCGATCAGGCCTTCCGCACGCTTCAATTCATGGTCGTGCAGGACATCAACTTTTCCGAAACCTGCAAGTATGCCGACGTGGTTCTGCCGGCGTCGCCGTCGCTTGAAAAAGACGGCACCTTCGTCAATACGGAGCGCCGCATCCAGCGGCTCTACAAAGCTCTCGATCCGCTCGGCGAATCCAAGCCCGACTGGGAAATTATCCAGCTCATCGCCAACCGGCTCATCACAAATCAAAGAAACAAGTGGAATTACAAGCACCCATCGGATGTGATGGACGAAGTTGCCCGGCTGACGCCTTCAATGGCAGGCGTTACCTATGCGCGACTTGAAGGCTACAAGTCGTTGCTGTGGCCGGTCGCCGCGGACGGCGCAGATACGCCGCTGCTGTACACCGACAAGTTCCATTTCCCTGACGGCAAGGCCCAGTTCCATCCCGTTGAATGGAAAGAACCTTCAGAAGAAACGACCGCCATCTACGATCTTCATCTCAATAACGGCCGGATGCTGGAGCATTTCGAGCAAGGCTCCATGACGCGGCGCAGCCCCGGCATCCAACGCATGACGCCGTCCACCTTTCTTGAAATTTCCCCGGAACTGGCTACCCAGCGTGGGCTCGCCGACGGCCGCTACGTGCAGCTCAAATCCCCTTACGGTCAGATTAAAGTGCAGGTGCTAGTCACCGACCGCGTCGAAGGCAAGCAGATGTACATGCCCATGAACACGGTCGAAGAGCCCATCAACCTGCTCACCGGCTCGCACACCGATCGCGCTACCCACACGCCGGCGTTCAAAGAGCTTTCTGTGCAGATGATCGTGCTTCCTGAAAGCGGCAACCGCCCGCTAACCGCTGAAAACTTCCGCAACGGCCACCGGACGCCGCAGATGGGCGTTGAGGTCGAGAAGAAGTGGCAGCGCGACGACTATCACGTTCCTGGCAGCCGCACGCAGGATAAGCTCGTGCAGATCAAAAGCACCAAGGTCTAGGCTCGTCGATCTGCTGGCTGCACCCGACCGCGCGGCCAGCCTTCACCGCTCATCAAGAAAGGCAAACCATGGCCAATCCGATCGCTTTCCAGGTTCCCGCTATCGACCCCCGGCGCGAACTCGAACGCCGCCTGGCCGCCGCTCCGCAGGAGCACGCCGAAGCTCTGCTGGTAGCGTTCGACCTGCTCGAAGAAGCGCACAGGCAAGGCGTGCTGGACCTCCTGTACGGCGCGGTCGGCAGCAAGAATGAGATCTTCGCGAAGATTGCCGAGTACGTGAAAGAGCCGGTCTGCACGCAGGCCATCCGCAACGGCATTACGGTGGCGCGGCTGCTCGGCTCCATCGACCCGGAGGTGCTTTTGAACGTGGTCGAAAGCCTGACGCCCCCGGTCGACGCCGTGCAGCAGTTGAACCCTCGCCGCAAAACGCCCTCGCTGTTCACGCTGGTGCGCCGCATGAACAGCGAAGACTCCCGCCGCGGCCTCGATGTTGTCACCTCGCTGCTCGCCGGGCTAGGCCGGTCGATGCGGTAGAGTTTCCCCTTCCGCGGCGGTACCATGAAAGCGGAGGCGATCCATGGCATCGCGCAAACCCCGAGCGGCTAACGGCAGCGGCGAGCCCTTCGTCGCGCTTGAAACCCGGCTCGGCTACCGGTTTCGGAATGCTCACCTGCTGCGCCTCGCGCTGACGCACCGCTCCTATTCCTATGAATCGCGCGGCATCGACCCCCGAACCGCCGAGCGTTCCACCAAAAGTCTGGCCTTGCCGGGTGACGACAACGAGCAGCTCGAGTTTCTCGGTGACGCCGTGCTCGGCCTGCTCGTCGCGGAAGCGATCTTCAAGCTGTTTCCGCAGTGCGGCGAAGGCGAGCTGACCCGGCTGCGCGCCGCGCTCGTCAGCCGCAAGCGCATGGCGGAGGTCGGTTTCGACTGGAAGCTGGGCGAGCACCTGCTGCTGGGCGCAAGTGCCGAACAGGCCGGCGGCCGCGCCAAACCCGCGCTCCACGCCAACGCCGCCGAAGCCGTGATCGCCGCCATCTACCTGGACGGCGGGCTCGACCCCGTGCGTACGCTGGTGGAAACCGCCGTCGTCGCCCCGGAGATGGCGGCGATGCGCGCCGCACTCGAGGGCTCCACCGGCGGCGCGTTGCGCGACCATAAAACGCTGCTGCAGGAACGCGCCCAGGCCACCGGCGCCGGTCGTTTGCGCTACATCGACGTGGCGGAAACCGGACCGGCCCACCAGCGCCGCTTTACCATCGAGGCGCAGCTTGAAAGCTCCACCGGCACGCTGGTGCTCGCGCAGGCCGAGGCTACCACCAAGAAAGAAGCCCAGCAGCTTGCTGCGGAAATGGCTCTGCGGCGCTGGCCGGAGCTCGTCCCTGCTCCGCCCGCAGCGGCAATGGAGCAGACAGCTTGATTCGCCCTTCCACGCTTCGGCCCGCCGCACCGCTTCCGCGCGAAAGCGCCCTGCGCTCCATCCAATCGCTGCTGTCGCTCACCGTCGTGGCCCTGTTCACGGTCACGTTTCTGTTTCAACCTTCGCGCATTCCGTCCGCTTCCATGTCGCCGACGCTGCGCATCGTCGACTTTCTCCTGGGCGACAAACAAGCGTTTTCGCCTGCGGGGTTTGGCCGCTGGAGCCGCTGGGGAGGCGTTCTGCTGCCGCGCTCCGGCGTGCAGCGCGGCGACGTCGTCGTGTTCCACTACCCGCTGCACCCGGAAACGCCCATGGTCAAGCGTGTCGTCGGCGTCGCGGGCGACCGCATTCACCTGCGCGCGGGCCGCGTCTTCGTCAACGGCGCGCCGGTCAACGAGCCGTACGCCACATTCACGCCGTCCGGCCCGGATGCCTTTCGCGATGACTTTCCTGCGCTCCACCGCTTGAACGAGGATGTCGAGCCTGCCTGGTGGGTCAGCCTGCGTCGCAATGCCAGCCACGGCGACCTGCTGGTGCCCGCCGGCGACTGCTTTGTGCTCGGCGACAATCGCAACGATTCGCTCGACAGCCGCTACTGGGGCTTCGTTCCGGACGCCAGCATCGAAGGCCGCCCACTCGCCGTTCTGCTTTCCGCCAACGCCCCGGCGCCGGGCCAAACCTTCGCCGGCCGGCTCGGGCACCTGCTGACCAGCGAGCGGCTGGTGCAGTAGAGCAGCTTTCCTATCCGCTGTTCAGGGTGCCGAGTCCCCGGGGCTAAAGCCCGTTTCTTGTTGCGTCTTGATGTCTGGGCGAAAGCCCAGACCTATCCAGAAGCAGAGACGACCCGGTGCCTCCGTCGCGGTACACTGGCAAGGCCCAGACTTATTACGGAGACGCCGCCCTCTTGGACACACGCCCTCAAACCACGCTCGAGCCGCTGCCGGACACCGCCCCCGCGGGGGTTGTCCCGAAACCCGCCGCGCCGCGTTTGTACGGCGCCCACGGCCGCCGCCTCCGCGAAGGCGACCCGCAGGAAACGCCACTTGAAGCGCTGGCGTCCATTTGCACCGTGATCGTGATGGCCCTGTTCTGCTTCGGATTCATCGCGCAAAACTTTGAAATTCCTTCGGCCTCGATGGAAAACACGCTGCTGATCGGCGACCACCTTATGGTCGACCGGGTCGCGCTGTCTCCCGCGACCAAGTGGGCTCCGTTTGTGCACTACCGCCCCGTGCAGCGCGGCGACATCATCGTCTTTCTGAAGCCCAATCCGGAATCGCCCGACCTGATCCTGGTCAAGCGCGTCATCGGCGTTCCGGGCGACCGCATCCACCTCCAGCACGGCGTCGTGTACCTGAACGGGGTGGCGCAAACCGAGCCGTACCAGCTTCCCCCGCGCGACGACGGCAACCCGCAGCACGCCTACACGCCCTACCGCGACGACTTCCCCGCCGACGTCCCCGGCATCCAGGCCGAAGCCAGCAACAACCACGCCACACTCTGGTCCATCGAGCTTCCCAGCCACATCGTCAACGGTGAAATCGTCGTTCCCCCCGGCAAGGTGTTTGCCATGGGCGACAACCGCACCGAATCGCTCGACGGCCGCTTCTGGGGCTTTGTGCCGATGGAAAACATCATGGGCCGCCCAATGTTTGTGTACTGGTCGTTCAAAACTCCCGCCGACCAGGAAGACAAGACCGGCATGGGCGACCGCATCGCGTTTGCCTTCCACGTGCTGATCCACATCTTCGACGGCACCCGTTGGGGACGCACCTTCCACGTCATCCGGTAGGTCAAGCGTGTCTGTCTTTGAGGGGGCAGGCCGGCACCAGCCTCGCTTCCCCCAGCTTTTCCGCGGCGCAGCGGAAAAACCAGCGTCCGCCTGCGCCACCGTTTCTGAACGAGTCGATTGACGTCCATGGCCGAGCCGCACGAACCATCCGCCGAAGCACCCGAGCCCGCAACCCCAGGGCAACGACGGCGGCGACGCAAACTGATCGCCGCCGCCGGGGTCGTTTTCCTTCTGCTCGTGCTCGCCCTGGGGCCTCCCCTGCTGAACGCCAATCGCCTTTCCCGGCGCATCGCCACCAGCATGAGCGAAAGCCTGGGCCGGCCCGTTCACCTTGATAATGTGTCGTTGCACCTGCTGCCCGTGCCTGGCTTTACGCTCGAAAATCTGGTCGTCAGCGAAGATCCCGCGTTCGGATATGAGCCCGTTATCCGCTCGAACCGGGTGGAAGCGACGATCCGCGTCAGCTCCCTGTGGCGACGGCAGGTGGAAGTGTCATCCATCCGATTCGTGGTCGACCCCAACGGTTCCGCCCCCAGCCTGAACCTGGTGCGCCGCGCGGACGGACGTTGGAATCTTGAAAGTATCCTGCTCCATGCCGCGCGCGAGGAAGCCGCCCCCACCGCGCAAACAACGCCGGGGCCGGCGCCGCGCTTCCCATACATTGAAGCGACCGGAGCGCGAATCAACGTGAAAATGGGCTACGAGAAAGAGCCCTTCGCCCTGACCGAAACCGACTTTGCCCTTTGGCTGCCGTCGCCGCAGCAATGGCGCTTGCGGCTGGAAGGCAAACCGACCCGCACCGATACCAGCGTGTTCGATACCGGGCTGCTAACGATTGAAGGCACGCTGAAACGCGCCGACCGGCTCACCGACGTTCCCGTCGACCTGACCGCCGAGTGGAAGCGCGCGCCGCTCGGACAGGCCAGCGTTCTGGTCAGCGGGTACGACATGGGCTGGCGCGGCGACATCGGCGCGACAGCCACGATGCACGGCACGCTCGGCAACGCGGCGATCACCACGGCGGTCAAGCTCAAGCATGTGCGCCGCAGCGACTTCATCCCCGCCGACATGCTCACATTCAATGTGGAATGTAACGGTCATCTCGATGTGGCCGACGGGCTCATCCACAACCCTGCCTGCACCCTGCCTCTGGGCGACACCGACCAGCCGCAAAACGGTCATGCCGCCGGGGTGATCGCCGCCACCGCCGACACCCTGGACCTGACTAGCCGTCACGCTGCCGGAGCAACCGTGGGTATGACCGGAGTTCCGGAAGCCTGGCTGCTGAACTGGGCGCGGCTTTTCTCGCAGCGCCTTCCCGCGAACGCATCCTGGGGCGGAACGGTTTCCGGGAGCATCGGCAACGCGGCAGCTCCTGCGGAATCCGTGCCGCCGTTCTGGTCCGGGGTTTTCACCACGTCTGTTTCAGCAGCCGCCCCTAACGGGATTCCAGACCGGTCGAAGATAAAGACCGGAGAGCCCGGGCCTCCGTCTCTTGCGCTCGCGTTCGGGCAGGGTAGTCTGACGCTGCAGCCTGTGAACCTTGCGACGGGGGACGACCCACCCCTTATCCTGAGCGGCACCGCCACCCCGGAACTCTACCGACTCCAGCTCTCCGGTACGGCGACCCCGGCCGAACTCAGCCGGCTCACCGCCCTGTTGCCACCCTTGGGCGACGGCGTCCCGCAGGCACTCGAGGCTCCCCCCGCGGCGCTGACGCCCGCTTCCGCGCCGGCGACAGGAACCAGCGCGCCCGCGACTGCCCCGATGCGGATCGACCTGCTCTGCACCCGCGCCTGGGGAGGCCCGCAAACGTGCGTAGACCTCCACCCGACTCGCGCGCCGGAATCACCTCGCCGCAGCCGGGGAAGGTAGACAACAAACCCCGGCGCCGGGGCTACTTGGCTCGCACCACCACGTCCTTGGTGTGCAGCGACGTCCGCTGCTCGGGAGTGGTCCCATCGTTCACGATGACCTCGGTCGGCGGAGCTTCCACCAGCACGCGCTGCGTGACACTGCCGAAGCCCGGAACGCGTATGCGCGCTGTGGCGCTAAGCCCGCTGGCTCGCACGATGACGGGCACATCCGCGGCGGCGGCGCCATCATTCCGAACCGTCACCGCGACCAGCCAGCCGGTTTTGCGCCCTGTCGAAGACTCCAGTTCACGGGGAGTCACCTCGGCGATAGTCAGGTCGGGCAGACCCACGTCGCGGAACACCCAATCGTCGAAAAACCAGCGCAGGTCCTTGCCGCTGACTTTTTCGAGCAGCGCTTCGAACCCCTTCGTCTGCGCCACCGCGCCTTCCTTTGAAGCGGGTTGCACTCGCCAGGCCTGCAAGGCAAGCTTCAGCGGCTCTTCGCCGGCAAGGTCGCGCAGCATCCACCAGACGGCCGCGGCCTTGCGCCGGTAAAAGATATCGCTTGAGGCCTCGGTGAGCGCTTGCGCCTGCGGCTGGCTGTCGAGGCTCGCTGGGGGGATGCCAACACCTTCTGGAGCAGCAGTGGCCGCCTTCGGAGCCACGTCACCCAGAGCCAGGGGCTGCACCAGCGCCTGAAGCTGCGCTTCCGCCGCTTCGCGACCGCGGCTGCGCTCAACCGCCAGCAACACCATCAATTGCGCCAGCCCCTCGTCCATCCAGGGCACGCCCGTCTGCACCCAGGCGTGGGTCAGGCTGTGCGTCAGCGCCGGCGCGGCGTCGGCCCCCGCCAGCGCCGAGAGCGGAGCCACCAGCAGCGGACCATCCTCAAACGGCTGGCCGGCATGGTCGAGGATCGCGAGGGACGAAAGCGGCTTCGGCCCGAGCCAGTCCGTGATCACCGCGGCAGCGTCGGTGGAACTGGCCACCAGCAGCGGGAAAACGGCCGTTTTGCCCGACTCGACCGCCAGCGGCGGAGCGGCCGGGGCTGACTGCCCCGCTTCCGGCAGCAGCGTTTCCGGCGAGTCGATCACAAACAGGCTCAGCGTCCTGAAGCCGAGCGGAGACTCCGGAAAATCGGCCGTAGCCACCCCGGGCGAGCTCACCACGGGAGCGTCCGCGTTGTCGCTGGCCGCCGTCAGCGCGCGGCGGCGGCCGCAGAAGTACGCCGCGCTGGGCGGGTCGCCCAGGTAATCCACCGCCAGGCGCAGGTGCACGGCCGTGGCGACATTGGCGAGCCTCAAGCGGCCGGCGGCCTCAAATAACTGCGCTCCCTGCCCCAGAAAAAGCTGCGGCGCGCTCACCGGATACCAAAGCACGTCGCCGAAGCCGCGCAGCGCGGTCGAAGTCCCGGGCCCGTCGCCTCCCGCGCCGATCGCGTCCCAATCGGCTTCCTTGCCGGCCGCGTCGTTCGCGCCCAGCCGCTGCAGGCGCGTCGCGTTCTGGGCGACCGTGCCGGAGTAAAATGTGTCCAACCGCACCGACGCTCCCGGGGCGAGCGGCTCCGGGAGCGTTATGACAGCTTCAGACACCTGCCCGGTATGGTCCGCGTCGGTTTCCAGCAGGTGCTGCGCCAGCGGCAGCTTCACGCGCGCCGCGCCGCTTTCGAGCGTCACGCTTTCCCACCGCAGCGACGAGGAAACCTGCAGCGCCAGCGCCTTTAGCGGAACCGTCCTCACGTTGCGAACCGTCAACCGCGCCCGCATCGCGAGACTGGAGCTAGCCGGCGTCAGCCTCGCGTCCAGATCGTAGGCCGTGAAGCGGATGGCGGCGCGCTCGACGTCGGTAAGGTCTGGGACAGCGTTTTCTTCCGGCTTGACGGTCGTTACGGCTGCCCCTGCTGTGGTCGATGGGGGTACGGTCTGCGGTTCCGGCGGCTCACCGTGGCTTTGCACCACGATCTCGCCTTTTCGGGGAGTGGCCTCGGTCTGGGGCTCAACCTGATGCGGCGCCGGGGCGGAAGTTTGCGCGGAAGCCGGGCTTGCCAGCAATGCCGGGCAAAGCACACCCGACAAAAGAAAGACAGGAACGCGAACAAAAGACATCGTGCGTTGGACGTTCCGGACAGGCATCGGGGGCTGCCGGCTCGGGCTCAAGACCCCAGGCCCTTGCGCGGCTTGGCCGGCTGCGGCGCCTGCGGTGCCTGCCCGGTCGCGCGGCCCGGCCCCACCCGGCGCTGCCGCATCGCCTCATACATCACCACCGCCCCGGCCACGGACACGTTCAGTGACGACACGCTACCCGCCATCGGAATGCGCAGCAGATGGTCGCAGGTGCGTTTCACCAGCTCGTGCAGACCGCTGCCTTCGCTGCCCAGCACCAGGCAGCAGTCCTGGCGAAAATCGAAATCCGTGTAGTCCGGCGTGCCGCGCTCGTCGAGCCCGACGATCCAGACATTTTGCTTCTTCATCGCTTCGAGCGCGCGCGTCACGTTCGTCACCTGCGCAATGCGCACATGCTCGGAGGCCCCCGCCGAGCTCTTCGCGGCCACCGCCGAAAGCGGAGCCGACCGCCGCTCCGGCACCACCACGCCGTCGATGCCCGCGCCATCGGCCGACCGCAGCAGCGCTCCATAGTTGTGCGGGTCTTCCACGCCGTCGAGAGCCAGAAAAAAGTGGAAGCCCGAAGGCCCCTTCGGCGCGCGGAGCAGGTCTTCGAGCGCCAGCAGCTTCCGTTCGCGCAGAAAGGCCACGATGCCCTGGTGCGCGTCGGTGCGGCAGTGGCGGGTCAATAGTTCGCGCGGCTCGGTCGTCACGCGCACGCCCGCCTGGCGGCACAGGGCCAGCACCGCGTCCATCCGCGGATCGCGGCGAGCCTCGCGCTCGCGGGCGACGCTGACGTGATCGAGCGGCCGGGTTCCCGCGCGAAGGGCCTCTTCCACAGGGTGCAGGCCATATAAGACGTCCATCCCGATAGTGTATCGCCGGGCACCAATCGCCGCCTTGGGTCCGGCAGTGAGGCTTCGATTGCCAGACCACGTCCTGCGCGCATATGCTTGGAAAGGTCGTCAGGCGACGGTGCCCGACACCCTTCCCGCATCACGTAAAGTTGTCCTCCCGCGAGACTTTTCCAAGCAGCCCCTCGTCTTTTGAGAAATGAGGCAAGCCATGATCCTTTCCGCTGCCGCCGCCCGGCAGGTTCAACGCGAAAACGCCGCGATTGCCCGTGGTTTGAAGCGTCAGGACCCCGACCTGCTCGACCGCCTGATCGACACCTATCAGCACCGCCTGATGCGCTACCTGATGTTCCTTACCGGCAAGCGCGAAGTGGCGGAAGACCTGTTTCAGGAAACCTGGATCCGCGTTCTGCGCCGTGGCTCGCAATACAACGGCCAGGCCCGTTTCGACACCTGGATTTTCACCATCGCCCGCAACCTCGTCATCGACCTGAGCCGCAAGCGCACCATGGCCAGCCTCGACGAAATGCGGGAAGGCGGCGAAGACGAGCGGCCGTTCGAAATTATCGAGGACAGCCCTTCGCCGCTTGAGCAGTTCCAGGGCCGCGAGGACGCGGCGGAGATTGCACAGGTGCTGCTGACACTGGAGCCGAATTACCGCGAAGTGCTGACGTTGCGCTTCCATGAAGAAATGTCACTTGAGGAAATTGCGGGAGTCACCTGTGCTCCCTTGTCGACTGTGAAGTCGCGACTGTATCGTGGTCTCGCCGCGCTGAAGCCGGAGTTGACGGCACTTCGCGCACGGACAGAGGCAGGAGCACGCTAATGAATGCTGGCTGGCAACAAGGCGGAAACGCACGCGCGGAGGTCGTCAATCGCACGCACCGCATTGTGCGAGAGCAGGCCTTGCACATGCGCCAACAGCAAAAGCGATCGCGCGACCTGTGGGTGCCGCTCGGTATTTCGTCTGTGCTGCTGATTGTGGTTTGTTACGCAGTCTGGGCCGTGCTGGACGGTTACGACCTGACGCCCAACGGCATTCCGGATGCTAGCGACCAGCTCCCGGTGCTGCTGATCTGGTTTCTTCCGGTCACCGTGCTGGCGCTCGGCTTCATTTGGCTGCGGCGTTCCCGTTCCGGAAGTGAGGTGCCGCGGTGACGCAGTGGCTTTCTTCGCAGCGCGGCGCGCCTTCCACGGGAGACGATGAACTGCGCATGATTCCCCGCTGGTCAATGGCGTTGGCCATCGTCCTGTTTGCGGGTATCCAGTACATCTTTCACGGCGTCATGCCGCACCATAAGCATGAAATGATCCCGCTGCGGCTGATCATGGGCTACACCTGGGGAGCCCTGTTCGCCAGCTATGCCCTGCTGCTCGGCTATGTGAGCCGCGACGTCAAACGGCGCGGCATGTCCGCCGGCTTGTGGATGCTGGTGTGCGTTGTCTTGCCTGGGGGCATCGGTGCGGTCGTGTACTTCATGCTGCGGCAACCCATCCTGTCGCGCTGCCCGAATTGTTCCACCGAAATCGCCGACTCTTACCATTTTTGCCCGCAATGCCAGTTCCAAATGGCCCCAGTGTGCGGCGTATGCCATCGTGGCGTCCGCATCACGGATGTGTATTGCACACAGTGCGGTCACGATGTGGCGGAAGACAACGCCCCGGCTCGGTTGCGCGCTTATAGCGACTGATGCTGGTCTTGACCCTTCCAACCGACGACGTACTGCACAATCCTCAAAAGTCCTGGGAGCCTCCGCGCAAGACTTTCCTCAGCCTATCGCTCAAATGCGCTGCTCAGGGCGGGACCTTCGCAACTGCGACGCGCCAGCCTGAACCGCCAGAGCCGATACCCGAAGGTGCAGAGGCCGTGTCTTTGCTTCTGGATAGGTCTGGGCTTTAGCCCAGACATCAGGCCAGGACCTGTATGTCGCGCCTTTAGCGCTCGGCCTTTGTACCCCCTTTCCACCTAGGCCTTCGGCCTAGGCTGGTATATGTCGGTCCTTCAGCCCTGAAGGCAAGTGCAACCCGTTTAGGTGACCGATCTCAAGGTCCGCTCAAACGTCCCGGAGCCCTCCCTTCTGCTCCGTAGCCATTCAGAAATCTGGACGCACCACCGGGGCAATCCGGCGCATACTGAAGGCAGCATGTCTTCCGCCCTCACCGCCGTTATCGTCGACGACGAGCCGCTCGCCCGGCAGGAACTTCAGTATCTCCTTGAATCTTCGGGTGATGTCGAGATCGTCGCGCAGGGCACCAACGGCATTGAAGCCGTGGACCTGATCCGCACGCACCAGCCCGACGTTCTTTTCCTTGACGTGCAGATGCCCGGCCTGGACGGCTTTGCCGTGCTCAAAAAAGTGCTGGCCGATCGCCGCAACCGCGTGCCCCAGGTGGTGTTTGCGACCGCCTTCGACCGCTACGCCGTCAAGGCTTTCGAGGTCAACGCCGTCGATTACCTGCTGAAGCCGTTCGACCAGGCACGCGTGTCGCAAACCCTGGCCAAGGTCCGCGCCCGTTTGCCACTTACCTCAGCGGCTGCGCCGCCGCAAGCCGCCCCCACCGCCGCCGCAAGCGCGGAAGCCAAACTCGACGCGCTGCTGAAGATGGTTGAAGAGCGTGTTCCTTCAGCCGGCGTGGCAAGCGTGCGCTCCGGCAAGGTGGTCGTCCGCGCCGCCAGCCGCTTGCTGCTGGTCGATCAGCGCGACGTTTGCTTCGCCTCGATCGAAAGCGGAACCATTTCGGTCGTCACCAAGGCGGCGGAGGGCGAGTCGAACTGCCGCACGCTCGAAGAGTTGCAGGAGCAGCTCGACCCTGACCAGTTCTGGCGAGCGCACCGATCATTCGTGGTCAACATCCAACACATTCGCGAGGTGGTGCCGTGGTTCAAGTCGTCGTATCAGCTACGCATGGACGACCGCAAACAAACGGAGATCCCCGTAAGCCGTTCGCAGACAAAACGGCTGCGTGAGCTCTTCAACCTGTGAGCACGCAGCCGTTGCCGTTCCGTTCTACAGAGTCTAAAGATTAGCCGATCGGTTGCCGCTGACAAGCCGGATCAGGAATGTAAGGATTACGGCGCCTACAACGGCGATAACGATGCTCATGATCAGGCCGTGGTCGCCCACGCCGCCAAGACCGAGATGGTAGGAGATAAACCCGCCGATGAACGCGCCGACCAAGCCGACAATCATATCCATCACGAAGCCGAATCCCGAGCCCTTCATCAGCTTGCCGGTGATCCATCCCGCGAGTGCGCCAATGATAACCCAGGCAATAATTCCGTGACTCATATGGTGGTTCTCCTTTTCAGTGGTGTGATGCAACACAGTGTGAAAGAAGAACACGATGGACGAAATATTTATGGCCGCGCTCGGAGACGGGTATCCCCCTGGGTCCACGCTTCGGCTCAGAATCCGAAGCGGTAGACAACGCCGAGGGTCAGCGGCTTGGCGTAGATGTTGCCCGAAGCCACGGCAGGCGTTGGGTAGCGCTGCAGTTGAAAGTCCGCCTTCGCCGCCAGGTGATGCAGGAGGTCGAGGTCCACACCGACGCCCGGCGAAATGACGTTCGAGGTCGTCTCGTTATACACAAACGTCCGGTCCGGGCTTGGGTAGCCGCCCTGCAGGAAGTCCAGTTGGCCGCGGCCATACAGAATGTCGACGTACGGGCGCAGCCGGTTATAGCGCCTGGCGAGCCGGAGACCGCCCAGCACGTTGCGCTCGGCCACCAGGCGGCCATCGCCGACCGGGTACGTTCCGCGCACTTCAAGCGCCGGGCTGATGCCGAAAAAGCTGCGCACGCCGACGTCAAGGCCACCGGTAACGCTCAGGTTTCGGCTGCTTTCTAGACCGGTGTACGCTCCCGTGATGCCGAAAAACGCGGAAATCTGCACGGGGAGGGTGGCGGTCGCGGCGGCCTGCGCGTGGGCTACGGTGGAACTTACGGCAGCCAGCGCGGCGGCCAGAAAAGCGGCTTTCAGCTTCAATGCGGTTCTGCTCCTGCTTCTTCTAAAGAGTAGACGAGTCTCAAGCCGGAACGGATGACGGTATCGCCCGTGGTTCCCGGCTTCGGTCGACGCTGCCCTTCGCGACGAGCATGACGATGCAGGTCGTCACTGAGGTTCCGGCGTAGCGGCGTGCTTCAGGGGAGCTTCGTGCGTGCGCTCGCGCTTCATCATCACGATAAAGGTGACGTTGTCCCACGAGTTGTGGATGCCGATCACCAGCAGCAGCACCACAACCGCAGCCAGCCCGAACAAACTACCGCGCGCATGGCTCCGCAGGCATAACGCCGAGACCGGCAGGCCGGCGTACGCGACCACGGGTAAGATCGTATGGAAGATCCAGTCTTCAAGCACCGGCTGGTAGCCCGTCTGGCGCACCATGCGCAGGACGACCGCTCCCATATACACAAGCCCGGCCATGCCACCGAGCGCCCACAGCACCGCTGCCGGCCCAAGCCCATGCCACGGCACAACGGCCGAGGCCGCCAGCATCAGCGCCGAAACAAAGTGGACGATCGTTGGCGTCGCAAACGCCTCGCCGGTCTCGTTCTCACCGGGCCGCATCGGGATGTCCGCAATCAGCGCCATCACGACGAATTGCAGCCCGGTAAGCGCCGCGCCGGCCGAGCCCATCACAACGTAGAAGTTCTGCCACTCGGCCAAAGATGTCATGAGAAAGGGATATCACGGCACCGGAGGCGAGGCGCGCCTGACTGAGCCGCAACGGCGGGACGGCTCTACCGTTCGCCCCAGCTCAGCTTGGAGCGCATTACGTTGAACAGGCCGTTCGGCTTCAGGCGAAGCAGATGGACGCTGTACGCGGAGCGCTTGCACACGATGCGGTCTTCGAGAAGGAGCTCGACCGCTTCCTGGCCATCGACGGTAAGGTACGTTTCATGCGGGACGGAGTCGATGGTGAGGCACACCTCCGCGCCGCCGTGGACCACAATGGGCCGGATCGTGAGCAGGTGCGGGCAGATGGCCGTGATCACCATGGCGTCGACGCTCGGCATCAGGATCGGCCCGTCGGCCGCGAGATTGTAGGCGGTCGAGCCGGTAGGGGTGGACACGATGACACCGTCGGCGCGGAAGCGGGCGACAAACTGGCCGTCGAGTGCGATGGCGAAGTCGCCGATGCGGGCGATCGCGCCCTTGGCGGCGACGATGTCGTTCAGGGTTTCCCACTCGCGAAAGAGCCGGCCGTCGCGCCACAGCTCGGCGTGCATCATGCGGCGCGACTCGCGAATGACTGTGCCGGCAAGCCAGGCGTCAAGCGTGGTGTACAGGTCGGCGACAGGAGTTTCCGTGAGGAAGCCGAGCGAACCAAGATTGACCGCGACGATCGGCGTCGGCGTAAACGCGAAGGCGCGCGCCGCCGACAGCAGCGTGCCGTCGCCACCGAGCGAGATGACAATGTCGGGGCGCTGCTCCGGCATTTCGGCGCGCTCGCAAATGTCGGAAAGGTCCAGGTAGCCGGCAGTTTCGCGATCCAGCAGATACTCGAAGCCGTGGTCGCCAAGCCACGCCAGGAGTCCGGGAAGAATGTCCTCGAGCTCGGGCTTTTGCGGCTTGGAGATGATGGCGGCTTTCGGCATGGCTCCAGTGTACCGGGTACGTCGCCCGGAAGCTGCGCGAAAGTGGAACGGGTGCCGCGGGAGCTATGC
>CALMON010000140.1 GCA_937871785.1 uncultured Granulicella sp. | reverse complement strand
CTCCCTCGTCGCCATCCTCGACGCCGACAAAGAAGGCTTCCTCCGCTCCCAAGGCTCCCTCATCCCAACCATAGGCCGCGCCGCCCGCCACCTCGAAGGCCGCGCCATCCTCTACGCCGACAAGATGACCGACTCCATGCAGCGCGCCATCGACGAAACCGACCGCCGCCGCACCAAGCAGGAAGCCTACAACGAAGAGCACGGCATCGAACCCCGCACCGTCATCCGCGCCATCAACGACTCGCTCGCCACCATCCTCAAAGCCGACTATGCCGACCTTACCGAAGACACCGGCAACGAAGCCCTCAACTTCACCACGCAGGCCGAACTCGACACCTACATCAACAACCTCGAATCCGACATGCGCGAAGCCGCGAAGAAATTTGAGTTTGAAAAGGCGGCGAAGCTGCGGGATACTGTGAAGGAACTCCGCACTAAAGAATTTCTCTTTTCCTGACGCTCCGAACCGTTCCCTGGAGGGGCGTCGAAAGGCGGTACAACGGGGTATGATCTCGACCTGTAGCCAATGTGTCTCTGGCCTCAACACCCTGACATCGTTGGGCGCCGACCGCAGCAAGAGCGTGAAAACTGCATATCAGATGTTGGTTCAGGTGTGGCACCCAGACCGCTTCTCTCAGTTACCCAACTTGAGGACGCAAGCTGAAGAAAACACAAAGACACTGAACTCCGCGTACGACCATCTTCGATCGCATATCGATCTGAGCAAAAGCATCTTAGAACACTTAACGTCTTCAGGTCACGAGGAGTCCCAGTCCGGCAATCGGCCAGGATCTGCTCAAGAGGATACGTCTTCCGCTAACTTCAGCGAAGACTCAACGGGGCCTGATCTCATTATTCCCTTCGATAAGAATCTGGAGGAACTTCTGGCAGCCGCTGAAGAATTTATGGCATCAGGCGATTACACAGCAGAAGACTTCGTTTTACACGCGACAGTGAAAAAACTCTCGTTGCTCTACTTGCCTTGCTATCTTTTCGATTGCAGATTCGATGCGCGGTGGACCGCATCTTTTGGTTTTGACCGGTTTGAGCAATACACACACTGGAGTCGAAGGTATGATTCAGTGCTCAAACGTCATGTCAAAGAGCCTGAGACTAGAACCAAGGTTGTCACAGATTGGTTTGTCCACAGCGGCAGCGCTCCGGGCAATTGCAGCTTTGGCGGATACGCAGGCCCGCGACACTTGGATTATGCCCGTCGTTTAGTTGAAGCGACCTGTTATCAATCATCGCATCGAAGTTTCTCGCCGGCGATCTCACGTAACGCGCAATCACTCAGTTTTAGTTCTTCTTCCGAGGAGGTTTACTCGACGTCAATCAAACCTCGCGTCATGGAACTCGTCGATCACGAAGTAAAGAGCCACGCGCAAGGTGACCGCCAGCGTGATTGGCGATGGTCAACTGAGATCAATTATGACCTCGCAACTTTATATGTCCCAGCTTGCCACGTGCAACTCTTGTATGCCCAGCAACAGTATGATGTGTGGCTTTCCGGTGTTCGCGGCGGATTTTGCATCGGCGACGAGCACCCATTAGATAACGTCCGCGAGAAGCGTGCGAGAAGTGTGTTTCGGCCAATCATCCTTGCAGCAGTTGCTACGCTCTTCGTTCTCGCATATCTCTGTTTCAGGCACTTCTACCACTCTGCATCGGGCGAGAGTCTTTTCAATGGGAAAAACTGCGGTTACACTCTCTGGCTCGCTTTGGTTTTAGCCTGCCTCTACGCGATCGGATCCAAGCGACGTTCTGAAGTAAGAAATCATTCGAAGAGTCAGCTTAAGAGAGCGCTCGCAGTAAGGAGGGCGAAGCAGAGATTTGCTAGTGCTCCGGACGCAAATGAGGCGGTTGCTTCGAAGACGGAAGCTGAAGAAGGCAGCTTCTGGGCCCGTGGCGATTTGGATCCAGCTTTCTTACCTGCACTGTCTTTTGCAGGGCTTGCGGCAATCCTGCTACCCCTCTTTTTTCTGCAAACGTCGGGGACTGCGGCTTCAGCAGATTCACTTGCGATCGCTCAAACCCAGCAAGCCACGGTTCCAGCCACTCCAGTGCAAAGCACAATATCCCGTGAGCAGTCTACAGTCTCGACATCTCAGGACATGCTGTCGCCGGAAGTTGCCGATACAACTACAGATCAGAAAGTCACTGCGCCGCCGGTTGAAGCTTCTTCAGCAGATGATTCGGCGCAAGCTCACGACGTGGCAAAAGCGTCCTCATCAGACTTTGATCAGGCGACTCGATCGCAGATCGCTGAGACCGTTCACGCATGGGCTCTGGCCTATCAAGACAATTTGCCGATGCATATTGCGAGTTTTTACGCCAAACATATCGACCGCTACTTCCTTCAAGAAGACGTAGATCCAAATTTTGTGGCGAATAACATGATCGCATGGTTGCGACAAGGAAATAGATGCATAGTGCAGTTGCAGCCAAAAATCACTGACATGCAATTGGACGAACAGGGCGAAGTTACAGTTCATCTGACGAAGCATGTTGTGGTAACAGACGTGAACGGAACACAGGACAGGCTGATTCGCTCTATCTTGGTCTTCACGCAGGAAGACGACCTATGGAAAATCAGTAGCGAGCGGGATTTCAAGTAGACGGCGGGTGGCCCACTCAAGCCCTCAGTGGCGGGTGGCCCACAAGCCGGGGTGGCCCATTCATGACGCGCACTTCGCGGCATGAGTGGGGAACCTCAGCAGCCTGCGCCACCACGGAAGCGCCCGCTTCAGCACCCTCGGTTCCCACTCATCGCAAACAACGCGATGAATGGGCCACCCAAAACATGGTTCGCCTTACTTCGCATCCTCACAACTGACCACCGAGACCGGCTGCTTCTCCCCGAAGTCCGTCACCCGGCACTCGTCGAACATGGAGCAGTAGCAGGCGCGCGCGTGCAGGTGGAACCGGGTGGTATTCATGGCCGTCCATGCCGCCATCGCCGGGGAACCGTCTTTCGGCCTGGGCCAGGCGAAGACGCTGCGGTGGTCGCCGGCGCGCAGAAAGCTGCCGCGCACCTGCTGCGACGTGAAGGACGCGGTCGGGTCCACCTTGGCGACGCGCTCATAGAGCGTGCCGCCGGTGTAGTCCTGGCCCGCGTCGTCCGTCAGGTGGAACCAATTGATCCGACCCGGTCCGGTGCCGACGTTGCTGAGCGTCATCGAGATCACCGGCTTGCCATCGTCACTCAGGTTCGACGAGTCCAGCATGAGCATCGGCGTCGACTGCGCTTCGACCAGCCGTTTGTTCTCGTCGACCAGCGCATGCATCGACTTTTCCGACTGCAGCGACGTCAGCAGCGACACCACAGAAATACAAAGCACCGCCACCGGGACGACCAGGTCGAACCACGGCAGTCCCGTCTTGGCATGGTGATGGTGTGGCGGCTCCGCAACCTCGATCATCTCGTCATCCTCCGCTGGCATGGTTTCAGTGTAAGGCAGACGGACAGCGCGGGTGGCCACTCGAGCCGGGGTGGCCCCTTCACGACGCGCACTTTGCGGCAGGAGTGAGGAATCTCAGCCGTCCGTTCCAGCCTCATCGGCTAGACTGTCCTCAGCAGCGCCATGGAAACCCTCGCCTACCTCGTCGCTCTGCTGGCTCGTCACAGCTACCTGACGATGCTGCTGGCCGTCCTCTTCTTTCTTGCTTACATCGTCCGTCTCTCGCGCACGCCCGCGCCCAGCGCACCCGACGGCACCCAGACGCGCAGCCTCAACCTCATCCCGTGGATCGCCGTCGGAGCCTGCGTCGCGCTCAATTTCGTTGTCGGCAACTGGATGGCCGATACCCTGATCTACAAGATGGGCCTCCCCGGCAGAGCCACCATCGTCGGGCAGCAGCATACCGGCGCTTCAGACAATCAGGACCAGCCCATCGAGCGCTTTGATGTCCTCATCTCTACGCAGGACGACCATTCTGTCGAGTCCAGCTTCGTCGCGGACGACTCGGTGGTGTACCCCTACAAGTTCAGCCCCGAGCTGCCGCAGCAAACCGAACTCTTCAACGTGCGCTACCTGCCGCACTCGCCCCGCACCTTTGTCATCATCGGCAACGACGACAGCCCCTGGGCGACCGGCGTGCGCTGCCGTCCGTTTGCGCAAGCGGCTTCGGCTGCGGGCACGAAGCACACGTTCGCTCCAGCCGACGCCGGCTATCGCCGCCGCTACCATGACGCTGTCGCCGCCCTTCTGAACGCAAATTGCCCGCTTGATGCTGGGGAGGTCACGTATTACCACCAGCAACTCGACGGGAGCGCCGATGGCCGGTGAAACCGTTTCCCTGGAGGTGTAGTGCCGGGCTGCGACGCCGTAGGCGATTCTTCGACGAATGCGGCAACACGCTGCTCTCGAGATGCCAGCAACCGGAATGGTCTAGCGCCACGGCACCGCCAGCCTGTGAGAAAATCGCAGCATGAGTGACTACATTCCCAAGCCCGCCGCTCCGAAAACAGCCGGCCTCAGCCCGAAAGCCCAGAAGATGCTTGCACTTCGCGAGAAGGCGGCAAATGCCAGTCAAGGAGCCAAGTCGGCGACAGGAACAGGCGGAACGACTATAAAAGCGAAGACGCTCGCGGGTAACAAAAAGACGTCATTCCAACGCAAGGCCGTGTAGCTTGCCAGAGCGGCGTTGCCGACCGTCAGGCAGCGGCTACGCCGTTCTCATTCAGTGCCAGGTATTGGTGGATGAAGGCGATAGCCATGCTGCCTTCGCCAACGCCGCTGGACACCCGTTTGATGGAGTCGTGGCGCACATCACCGGCGCAGAAAATGCCCGGCAAGCTGGTTTCCAGCAGAAACGGCGCCCGGTCGCCGGTCCAGTCCGGCAGGTCGACAACATCGCGGCCCGTGCAGATATAGCCGCGCGCGTCACGCTGCATGCCGTCGGGAAGCCAGTCGGTGGTGGCATCGGCGCCGATCATGACGAAAAGCGCATCGGCCTCACGTTGTTTCGGAGCGTCCCCGTTGGTAGACGTGCAAATCGTTTCCAGGTGCTCGTTGCCGCCGACAGAAACCACCTGCGTGAAGGGCTCAATGGTGATATTCGGGCGACCGTCGATCTGCGTGATGAGGTACTGCGACATGCTGATCGCCAGGCCGGCTCCACGCACCAGAACGGTCACGCTGCGGGCATAGCTTGAAAAGTACATGGCGGCCTGGCCCGCGGAGTTACCACCGCCGACGATGAAGACGTCCTTGCCGATGACGGTCATGGCTTCCGTTTTGGCAGCCCCGTAGAGAACACCGCGGCCGATCAACCGGTCCACGCCTTCCGCCTCAAGCCGACGCCAGTCGACGCCGGTCGCCACCACCACGGTCCGCGTGCTTACGCGATGGCCTTCATCGAACTCCACGCAATAGCCTGAGTCGATCTTCGCGATGTTTTTTACTTCGCGCGTCAACACGATTTCCGCGTCGAACTTCTGCGCCTGCCGAATCGCCCGCTCCGTCAAATCCTCGCCGGAAATCCCGCCGGGAAAGCCGAGGTAGTTTTCAATCCGCGACGAAGTTCCTGCCTGGCCGCCGGCCGCGTTCTTTTCAATCAGCAGCGTTTTCAGGCCCTCGCTCGCACCATAGACCGCGGCCGCCAAGCCGGCCGGTCCGCCGCCGACGATCAGCACGTCGTACCCGTCGCTTTTCGGCTCGGTGTTGAAGCCCAGCGCCTGCGCCACGGCCCGCACCGTAGGCGACTGCCCCAGGCAGTAGCTCTGGTCCACGACGACAGAAGGCCCTACGTGGTCGGGAGGCATACATACAGGTACCCGCTCCGGCTCGCGTTCACGGTCCACCCACTCATAGGGTATGCGGTTCATGGAAAGAAAGGTGCGGATGTCGCGGCAGTCGGTGTCGTATTGCGAGCCCACCACGAGCACGCGAGTGGCGTCGTTGTCCATTACATAGTTTTGGATCTTATTGACTCGCTGCAGCATGGTCTGCATCACCAGCTTGCTGCAGTCCTCCGAGCTGTCGAGCAGCTCCCGAAATTGCTGCCGGTCCATGCGCAGCACCCGCGACGCAACCCGCGCCCGCACAGAGGCAAGGCAGGGCGACGTTAGAAGGATGGGTGTTTCCCCGAAGAAATCTCCGTTGCCGTAGCGGTTGACGACGTACTCCCGTCCCGCCGCTTCCTTGACGATATCGAGCGAACCGTCAAGCACCACGAAGAAGTTAGGGATGTCGCCTTCACGGATCAGCCACTCTCCCGCAGCAACCGTAAGGTCGGCCGCCGTTTGCGCCACGCGCTGCCATGCGGCTTCGGGAGCGCACGCAAAAATAGGTATATGTATGAGTTCTTCTGCCTTAACCACGACATCGCTCCCGCCGGGAGGGCGACGAAATGCCCCGGCTCACCCAAATACGAATCTACCATTCGATGCAAGTGGCCGGACAAAACAGCCACTTTATCTTGCTATACTCAGTCTCCCATGTCTGTTTTCGTCATTCTTCCCGCCGCCGGAATCGGCACCCGCATGGCCTCGGCAGGGGCCGCCCCCAAACAGTTTCTCGCCCTTGGCGGCTTGCCGCTGCTGATTCACTCGCTGCGCGCGTTTCTCGCCGTGCCGCGCGTCACGTCCTGCTATGTCGCCGTGCGTGAGCCCGAGCGGCAGCGTGTCGAGGCTCTTATCGCCGAACACGGTCTCGCAGACAAGGTCCAGGTCGTGGCTGGTGGCGAAAATCGGCAGGCCTCCGTCGCCAACGCGCTCGCCGCGCTGCCTTCCGGCGGGCCTGAGGATGTGGTGCTCGTCCATGACGCCGTCCGCCCGCTCATCGACCCCGCCACCATCGCGCGTGTCATCGACACCATCGCCAAGCATGGCGCCGCCATCGTCGGCATGCCAGCCGTCGACACCATCAAGCAGGTAGAAAAAACGGCGGATGGCGCGCTTGTCACCTCGACCATCCCGCGCGAGCGCGTCGTCCACGCGCAAACGCCGCAGGGCGCCACCGTCCCGCTCATGCGCCGCGCGTTTGCCGAAGCTGCCGCCGATGAATTTCTTGGCACCGATGAGTCATCGCTGCTGGAGCGCGCCAACATTCCCGTACTCGTGGTTCCGGGTTCCAGCCGCAACTTCAAAGTCACGCAGCCGGGAGATCTTGAAATCGCCGAGTTCTATCTCGCCGGGTAAGGGCCGCGGCAGCCTGGCGTAGAACAAACATTCCGCTCGAGTACGGCGCTGGCTCCGTATCGCGACGACCCACATCCAATCCATATGGCGACGACCTCCACGCTTACGGAAGACCAGTTTCTTCTGATCGCGAAGACTCTCGCTGACCCGCGCCGCTACGCGATTCTGCGCCAAATCCTTGAAAGCGAAACAGCGACGCCCTGCTCCGCCATGCGCGACTGCGTCGAAGTAAGTCCCGCAACACTGTCGCACCATATGAAGGAGCTGGAAGCCGCCGGACTGATTCACGTCCAGCGCAATGGCAAGTTCGTCAGCTACACTCCCGCAGCCGAAATCCTAAAGGCGTACGTACATCGCTTGTCTTCCGACCTCACCTGACCGGCGGACCTGATTGACTTTTAGTAACACCATCTGTAAGGCCGATCCGCGAGTGGCTTTCTGGTTTTGCCGAAGCAGCCCCGATTCCTTGCATCTCCGAGTCTCCTCCCGTCATCATTCGATGACGGTCGAAATGACCGAAACATCGAAGGAGAATGTATGAACAACCTCACAGGAAAAATCGCTATCGTCACGGGAGCCTCGAAAGGCATCGGCGCGGGCATTGCCACCGCTCTTGCTGCTGCCGGAGCCTCGGTAGTGGTCAATTACGCTTCCAGCCAGGCCGGCGCGGATGCCGTGGTCGAGACGATTACCAAGGCCGGTGGCAAAGCCGTTACGGTACAGGGAGACGTGTCCAAGGCCACCGAAGCGCAGGCCATCGTCGATGCCGCCGTGAACAACTACGGCAAGGTCGACATCCTGATCAACAACTCCGGCGTGTACGAGTTTGCGCCGCTCGAAGCGATCACCGAGGAGCATGTTCACAAGCAGTTCAACGTCAATGTGCTCGGTCTGCTGCTGGTCACGCAGGCGGCGGTAAAGCACATGGGCAGCGGCGGCAGCATCGTCAACATCAGTTCCGTCGCGTCACGCATCACGCCGCCTATGGGCAGCGTGTATTCCGGCACCAAGGGCGCGGTCGATGCGATCACAGGTTCCCTGAGCCGTGAGCTTGGGCCAAAGGGCATTCGTGTCAACGCGATCAACCCAGGTATGGTCGCCACGGAAGGCACAAAGACCGCCGGATTCATCGGCTCCGATTTTGAAAAGGGCTCAGTCGCGCAGACGCCGCTCGGCCGCATCGGCCAGCCCAAGGACATCGCCGATATTGTGGTGTTTCTGGCCTCGGACGACGCCGCCTGGCTTACGGGCGACATCCTGATCGCCAGCGGCGGCCTTCGCTAAGCGTCGCTGTCGCCGCGTCCGTGCGAGCCTGCCGGCAGCCCACCTCTCCTTTACGAGATGGGGGCTGCCACAACCTTCATGAGCCTTCGCCGCAGTCGCGTTTAGAATATGTTCATGTCCATGCGCATCGGTCTCGGCTTCGACTCCCACGCCTTCAAACCCGGCGTTCCGCTCGTCATCGGCGGGCTAAGGATCGATCATCCTGAGGGTCTGGCCGGCCATTCCGACGGCGACCTGCTGCTCCACGCGCTTACCGACGCGCTGCTGGGCGCCGTGTCCGCCGGCGACATCGGCACGTTTTTCCCGCCGACCGACCCCAAGTGGAAGGACGCCGACTCCAGCGTTTTCCTCAAAACCGCTCTTGAAGAAATCGCCTTGGCGGGCTACAAGATCGTCAACATCGACTGCGTGCTCGTCATGCATCGGCCCAAGATTGTCCCGATCGCGGCGGAAATGCGCGAGCGCGTCGCCGATCTCCTCGGGCTCGACCTGAAGTGCGTCAGCATCAAGGGGAAGACCCCTGAAGGCCTCCAGCAGGATGGCACCGCCGTCGCGCATGTGGTCGCTCTGCTTGAAGCCATCAAGCTGCCCCACGAGCACAAAAAGCTGACCGCTGAAGCCGACGTTCCCACCGACGCCGACATCGACGGGGTTTTCAGCACCGTGGTCGCCGACGCCCACAACATGAGCGCGCTCGGCCGCAAGCGCAACCCTTTCAGCACCGACGACCTGACCTAAACACGGCCCGCTTGCAGAATCCTCTTCGTAGGCGCTCCGCTTTTGAGGTACAGTAGCCTCAACTTCAGGAGGCTTTTCGTGGACCCACAACAGCAACAGGCCGCCAATGCGCTTGCCGGCATCGGCGGCGGTATTCTCCTCTTCTTCGGCATCCTGATCGTTGCCGTCATCGCTTTCGTGATCTTTCTGCTTTGGCGCATTTTTACCAAGGCGGGTCTGTCCGGCGCACTTTCCCTTCTAATCTTCGTTCCGGGATTTGGCACCCTGATCGTGCTCTGCATCCTCGCCTTCGCGGAATGGAAAGTTGTCCCGGTGACCCAGTCCTACGCCGGCCTTCCACCCGCATATCCGCCGGCGCCCAGCTATCCCAGCCCGTACCAGGCGCAGCCCACCCACCCGGCGATGACCAGCTATCCTCCAAACGAGCCACCGCCCCCAACAACCCCGCTCTAGCCCGACAGGCATACAGTCGCTATCAACGGGTGGCGACTGTATACCGACTCGTCTTGCTCTTCTGCTTCGGAGTTTGTACTCGATCAGATACGAACCATCGGAACTTCGTAGTCCTGCAACATGGCGTCATGGATGACGAGCAACAAATCCTCGGGAATGGTCTGCGCGGCAAGCAATCTGTCGAACGGGTCCTTGTGAACCGGAGGCAGGAGAGCGGCAGCTTCGCTGTGTTTTCCGGAACTCGGTAGTTTGCGGGCAGCGTGGCGAGTTCTTGTCACACTGCAGAAGCCCGGTCTCCGCCTCTGTTAACATGGGATCGACCTCATGAGCACAGAAT
>CALMON010000139.1 GCA_937871785.1 uncultured Granulicella sp. | reverse complement strand
CACTCGCACCACCCCCACCGACGCCCCAACGCCGGAGCCCGGCGACGCTCCGACAACCGCGCCACCGGCAGCGCCAACCCCGGGCCCTGACTCTGGCGTGCGAACTACCCCGCCGGCTCGCGGACCTGCCAGGAAGCCTGTCGAACCCGTCAAAATCGTCTTCGAAAGCATCCACGAACGTCTGACCCTGCTGCCCCTTGGCGACCTCCCTGTCCGCTTCCCGGTCATCAGCCCTGACGGCAAGACCCTGGCGTTCCTCGCTGAAGTCGCCGGCCAAGCCAACATCTACACCTACTCGCTCGACGAGCTTGCCCGCGAACCGGCCATCCCTCGCCAGCTCACCAGCACCCCCGGCGGTAAATTGTCGATCGCCTTTACCCCGGACTCGCGCGAACTGTACTTTCTGGAAGGGGGAGGCGGGCGCGGCGGCGCGGCGGCTGGTACGGAAAGCGGCTCCGGCGTTCGCGTCATCTCGCTCGAAACGCGCACTCCCCGTCCCATCGCGCTGGCTGCTTCCATCGATGTCGATTTCGATCTGGAAAAGCAAGTCGTCTTCGATGAGGCCTGGGAAACCTTGAATCACCGCTTCGTCAACGCCGACTTCAACGGTGCCAACTGGCCCGCGCTCCGTGCCGAGTGGCAGCCCTACATCGCCGGTACGCGCACCGGCCCGGAGCTTCGCCGCGACATTTCGCTCCTCATTGGCGAGCTCAACAGCTCGCATTCAGGCATCTCCAAGCCGTCCGTCCCGGCGGTGCGCACCGGCCGCCTGGGTCTCCGCTTTGAGCGCGAGCCGTTTGAAGCAAGCGGCGCCCTGGTCGTCCGTGAGGTCATCCCGCTCAGCCCCGCCGCGCTTGAAGGCACGATCCACCTCGGAGATCACCTGCTCGCCATCGACAGGGCGCCGATCGCCCCCGCCACAAATATCGATCAGCTCCTGGAAGACCGCGTCGGCAAACGCACGGTCCTTTCCGTTTCCACAAACGGCAGGGCTCGCGACGTGATCGTTCGGCCGGTCACCCTGCAGGTGGAGTCCGGCCTGCTCTACCGCGACTGGGTGGCTCAGCGCCGCGCGTACGTTGACAAAATCTCAGGAGGCAAGCTCGGCTACGTCCACATCGCCGCCATGGGCGACTCGGACCTGGCGCAACTCTACCTCGATCTCGACGCGCAAAACCAGGCCAAGCAGGGAGTCGTCATCGACGTCCGTAACAACAATGGCGGCTATGTGAACGGCCGCGTGATCGACGTGTTCGCGCGTCGTAACTACCTGCTGATGACCCCTCGTGACGGTGCCACCGCTCCCAGTCGGCAGGCTCTCGGCCAGCGTGCGCTTGGGCTCCCCACGGTGCTCGTCACCAACGAGTCCACGCTTTCCGATGGCGAAGATTTCACCGAAGGCTACCGTACCTTACAGCTTGGCAAGGTGGTCGGCGAGCCGACGGCCGGCTGGATCATCTTTACCGGAGCGCAGCGGCTGATCGACGGCTCCAGCGTGCGCGTCCCCGGCCAGCAGGTCAAGGACACCCGCGGCCAGGTGATGGAAATGCATCCACGACCGGTCGATGTGGAGATTGAGCGACCCCTCGGAGAAACCGAAGCCGGCAAAGACGCTCAGTTGGAAGGGGCCGTCACCACCCTGCTCGCCCAAATTCGCTAACAGCACCAGCTCGGGTGCCCCATTCTCAACGACGGCTCCATCGTCGTTGAGGGTGGCGCTCGGCGAAGCCGAGCTGCACCTTCGTCGCAGCATAGCTTTCGAAGCAAAGCCGTTTCCGCTTGCGTGCGATCAACCTCATTTCCGCTGCCCCGGCAGCCGCTCGAATCCGCTCACGGCCAAACGCGTCTAATCTGAAAAGGACACGCCAGAAACCAGGCCCATCTATGAAGCTGACCCGTTACACCAAATTTACCGGCGATCTTTCCTCGAGCTTCGGCCTCGACGACCTCATGCAGGCGCTGTCCGACTTCCTTCTCGATTCGGGCTTTCAGGACCCGTTTTCCCCGTTTCAGAACTTCGACGGCGAGCAGACCATGGACAACCTGCGCGACGCGATCCGTCAGGCGCTCGAATCCGGCGAGCTGCTGGACGCCGATAGTCAGGAGCAATTCGACAAACTCGAAAAGCCGCAGGTCGAAGAGCTGATCGACAAAATCGTACAGCGCATGAAGGACGAGCAGTTCTTGAACGCCGAAGAGCCCAGCGAAGGTGAAGGCCAGGGAGAACAGGGCGACGGTGACACCGAAGCTCGCTTTGAAGTAACCGACAAAGGCATGGACTTCCTCGGCTACAAAGCCCTGCGCGACCTGCTCGGGCCGCTTGGCAAGTCGTCTCTCGGCCGTCACGACACGCGCTATGAAGCGGCCGGCGTCGAGACGAACGGCTCGTCAAAGCCGTACGAATTCGGTGACTCGCTGAATCTAGACATCACCACGACGTTAGGCAACGTCTTTCAGCGCGAAGGCGCTCTGGGCAACGCCGAAGGCATCCTGAATCTTGAATATTCCGATCTTCAGGTGCAGCAAGCTGACTTCCAGTCCTCCTGCGCCACGGTGGTTCTGCTCGACTGCTCGCACTCGATGATCCTGTACGGCGAAGATCGCTTCACCCCCGCCAAGCGGGTCGCTATGGCGCTGGGTCACCTCATCCGCACTCAGTTTCCCGGCGACTCTCTGTCGTTGGTTCTCTTCCACGACTCTGCCGAAGAAATTCCGATTTCACAATTGCCGCGCGTCAAAGTCGGTCCCCATTACACCAACACGCGCGAAGGTTTGCGTGTCGCGCAACGCATCTTGAAGCGCAGCAATAAGGACATGAAGCAGATCGTAATGATTACTGACGGAAAGCCCTCCGCTTTAACGCTGGACGACGGACGCATTTACAAAAATGCGTTCGGGCTCGACCCCATCGTCATATCGGAGACGCTTGAGGAGGTTTCTCGGTGCAAGCGAGCCGGCATTATGATTAATACGTTCATGCTCGCGCAAGACTTTCAACTCGTCCAGTTTGTACAGCAGATGTCCGCCATGTGCAAAGGCAAAGCGTACTTCACGACGCCGCAGACGCTGGGCAATTACCTGCTGATGGACTTCATGTCCAGACGCGCCAAACACATTAACTAACGAGTTTGCAGCAAGTGCCTCTTTCAGGCGTTTTGCTGCATTCTCCATGTAAGATAAATCCCCCAGGCGGCCGCAGTACAGTTATCCATCACCCTTCCATCCAGCAGCATAGCGCTGAACTCCGCGACGTTCACTTTATGCACTGTCATATCATCTTCCTCGGGATCACGGTCGGTTTCACCGGGTGTAAGACCCTCCGCGAGGTAAACATGATGTAGCTGACGCATAGCCCCATAGGCAATCCAGAGGTCGGCAAGAGGCGTCATTCTCTTCGCAGAAAGCCCTGTTTCTTCGCGCAATTCACCGCGAGCGAGTTCCTCGGGATCAACCTCCGCGACCTCCCAACCTCCTTGCGGAAACTCAAAGTAGGTGCCCTGGACGGTGTATCGAAACTGCCGAACCAACCAGAGGAAGTCTCCTTCCGGCGTGCTCTCAAGAGGAACAATAATGACCGCGGGATCTTTATCGAGCACACCGTATACACCCCGATCACCGTTGGTCCGCTCGATTACATCTTCGCGCACCCTGCTCCAGGGATTACGATAGACTTCCCGGCTGCTGATAGTCTTGATCGACACACGAACTCCCTAGTAACTGTCCACGATTCAGCTAAATGACGGCTGAGATGTCTTTTGCAAAATGGCGATCGTCACCGGCGGCAGCACCACGGCATCGCCTCCGAGATGAACATCCTGCCGGGAGCAGAGGCAAAGCTGTTCGTCCTCTTTCGTTTTGTAACTCACATTCTTCTTGCCCAGATTCATCAGCACCCGAACCGTCCCTCGCTGCATGGTAAGCGACTTGGTCTCCTCGCTTCCCTCTACGCTCAGGTGACCGAAGTCGCCATCGTTCAGCGCGAGAGTGGCACGGCGTAGCCGGACAAGAGCTTTGGTCCAGTCCAGCATCTCCTGATGGTGCCCCTTGTGAACCTCGTTCCAGTTCAGTTTAGATTTTTCGAACGTCTCAACTGCCTCCGGATCCGGAACATCTGCTTCACCAAAGAAGAGCTTGAAGTCGTTCTTTCGTCCTTCTGAGACCAGGCGGCGCATCTCTTCGTCTTCATGGTCTGCAAAATATAAGAATGGCGAAGAAGACGCAAACTCCTCACCCATAAAGATCATTGGTAGGAAGGGTGCTGTAAGCACCAGTCCGAGGGCAACCTTCGCTCCGTCGATTCCGACAAGGTGCTCCAATCGCTCCCCGAGCGCTCGATTGCCTACCTGATCATGATTCTGCGAGAAGCCCAGAAAATGATGTGCAGATAAGTTACTCACCGGACGACCATGGGAATACTTTCTATACTTCGAATATTCTCCGGTGTAAACAAATGCACTCTTTAAGGCTTTGACTAACTGCTCCATAGAGCCGAAATCATCATAATAGCCGCGGCCCGGTTCCTTATCGTACAAAAGTGTAAACAAGGCATGATGAAAGTCGTCGCTCCATTGCGAATCCATACCATACCCCCCTGCTTCGCGGGGTCGAACGATCTTCGGGTCATTCAAGTCGCTTTCCGCAATCAGGATGAGCTTGCGGCCCAGCGTAGCGCTTAATTGCTCAACCTCTGCGGAAAGCTGCTCCATAAAGTGTACGGAGCGGCGATCGATAAACTCATGAACAGCATCCAACCGCAAGCCGTCCATGTGATAATCGCGGAGAAACATGATCGCATTGTCGCAAAAGTAGCGGCGAACTTCGTCACTTCCGCCCTTGCTGAAATTAACAGCAGCTCCCCAGGGTGTTTTGTAGTCCTCTGTAAGGTAAGGACCAAACTTGTTAGTATAGTTCCCGACCGGGCCGAAGTGATTGTAGACCACATCCATCACTACCGCGAGCCCCTTGCTATGGCACGCGTCGACGAGTCGCTTCAGGCCATCCGGTCCGCCGTAAGGCTCAAAGACGGCGAACAGCGCGACGCCGTCATAACCCCAACCACGATTGCCTGCAAATTCAGCTACTGGTAGTAGTTCGATGTGGGTAATGCCGAGTTCGCATAAATGGTCGAGATGTTGAATGGCGCCGTCGAACGTGCCTTCACGGCTATAGGTCCCAACGTGTAACTCATAGATGATGGCTCCCGAAGGGATGGGCGGCTGCCAGTGCTGGTCGGTCCATTGAAACGCTCCATGGTCGTAGAGCCGTGAAGCACCGTGTACGCCATCGGACTGCCACAAGCTGCGAGGGTCAGGGTAGGGAACCTCATCGTCATCGAGTAGATAGGCATACTTCATGCCGCACTGCGCCTCAGGCACAGATGCGGTATACCAACCCATGGCGTTCGGTCCTTCCATCGGGACGGTTTGTTCCCCGAGCTTCAATGTGACTTGAGAAGCGTTGGGCGCCCATAAATCGAACGTATGCATATACTCTCCTACAAATTGGCGGGAACTGACTACTTTTCGTTACTCAGCAGGGCCACGGGAAACATAGAAAACAATTTCGATATACCTACAGGCCCACCGGAAATCGTCTCTCCCGTAAGGCAGTTTTTCCAGCTACCCTGTGGAAGCTCCAGCGTGGTGTCTTTCCATTCAGGCACAGAGAGAGATAAACGAGGGATGACGGAGATCACGCTATTACCTCGAATGTAGCCAACCAGCCTATCAGCGTACAAGCCCTTGGCAGATAAAGGCTCATAGCGTGCGTCCGCTCCGAAGCATGCCGCTTGTTCGTGCCGAAGCTTCAACGCCTGATACACCGTCCAGAGCTTCGGCAAACCCTCATCCATTCGAGACATAACTACAGCTGGTGATAAGTCGGAAAGTTCATTCAGCAACTTTCGGCGCTCGCCGTAGTCAACTGGACGTCGGTTATCCGGATCGACCAAAGAGAGGTCCCAGATTTCACCACCCTGATACATATCAGGGATACCCGGAGCTGTATGCTTCAGCAAAGTTTGTCCAAGAGAATTTATGCGCCCTGCATGTACTATTCTTTCGAGAAATGCATTCACGGAAGAGCAGAACATCGAATCTGAAAAAATAGAGTCGATGAAAAAACAAACTCCATCCTCATAATCCTTGTTATTGGTCGTCCAGGAAGTATGCTGCTTGGCTTCGCGGGTGGCTTTCAGCATGTATGCTTTCAGGCGCTCCGCACTGATAGGCCAGGCACCCAACAGGGTCTGGTAGAGAAACCACTCCGTTCCTTTATCAGGCCATTCCCCTTGAATATATTTCGCGTTCTGCGACGACCAGGCAATTACCTGCTCGCTAAACTCCTCCGGTACTTCGGAAAGTACCTGCAGCCTCGCGCGCACGTCGTCACTGCGCTTCGTGTCGTGTGTGCTTAGGGTAAGCAGAGTGTTCGGGTGAGTCTGCTGAATCCGTTCGTTATACCCATGAAATTCGGCTACCGAAACACCGTTGATATTTGGATCGCCACCTACTTCGTTCAGTGACGTGAGTCGGTTGAAGCAGTAGAACGCCGTATCTTCTACGCCCTTTGCCATCACCGGACTGGTAAATTGCTGGAACCGCAGGACGAATTCCGATTCCTTATTTCCAGTAATTGTGAGGTTCAGCACGTCGCGCATAAAATCAAAGAGAACGCCGTCTATGTCGGTTCGTATGTGCTTCGCAGCGTCAGTCGCTTTGCTGATGAAAGCGCGGTCTTCGTCGGTGATCTCGTTCCGTTCGGGAACGACGTAGGTTCTATAGATTGAGAAACAAGCGGCAACTTCACGGATGGCGCGGCGAACCTCGGCACGGGTGAAATCCCGCTGCTGGCGATTGCCTTCGCAGATCTCTACAAAGAGATTGGTCAGGCGGTTTACATCGCTGCCCAGACCCTCCTGCTCCACATTCAATTTTTTGTCGTGCGCCATCCCAGCGAAGTTACTGCTGTCTGACGTGAACTCGCAATAAAGTGTTCCCAACCTTTGAAGACCAGCCGGATCGATAAATAATCCGGATACCATGTTAAGAAAGTCATAGCCGCTTGTTCCCTGAATAGGCCATTCGTCACGAAGAAACTCACCGCGGGCGAGGATCTTTTCTCCCGCAACCCACGCTTCCGGGGCGCGGTCACGAAGTCGCTCGAAGTATTGCTTCGGATCGCGCAAGCCGTCGGGATGATCCACGCGAACGCCATCAAGAACACCCTGCTTCAGCCAGCGCACCACAAGGGCGTGGGTCTCATCGAAGACGTATTCGCGCTCCATGCGCAAACCTATGAGCGTGTTGACATCGAAGAATCGTCGATACCCAAGCTGCTGGTCCGCGGTTTTCCAATAAGCCAAGCGATAGTTTTGCTGATTCAGAAGTTCATCGAGAGCGTCAGCGTTCGCATTCAGTTCCGCGACAGCCCGATCAATCGCCGAGCAAACGGCATCTTCTTCTGCACACAGACGTGCGGAAAGCGCGTCGAGAACTACTTTATCTCGATGCCGCGCGAGAACGGTGCGTCGATCGGTCATATCCGGTGCGGGCAGCCGACCGTAGCTTGCCGCAAGAAAGCTCAGAGTATCGTTACGCGCGTAAGACGCGGCTTTCGTGAGCACCAGGGGAAGGCTGGGCGGAGACACCGGAAGCTTCTGCCCCGCGGCTTCTACCAAGAAAGTGCTGCCGCTGCGGACGAGCTTGATGTTGCCTGCTTCGAGCACACGACCGTATTGATCGCCGAGGATCGGCACGAGCACTTTGTCGCGGAGTCGCTCTTCGGGCGAGTTCCAGTCGATGTCGAAAAAGCTGGCATAGCGGCTGCTGGTGCCATTCTCAAGAACGTCCCACCAATAACGATTCTCCTCGCCCAGGCTCATGTGGTTAGGGACGATATCGAGAATCTGTCCAAGGCCTACATCGCCCAGACGCTTGCAAAAGCGCTCATGGCCTTCCGCGCCGCCGAGTTCGCTATTGACCTGCCGATGATCGACGACATCGTACCCGTGCATGCTGCCCGGGGCCGCCTGCAGGTAGGGTGAACTGTAGATGTGCGTGATACCAAGAGCCTTGATGTAGTCCGCAACAGCGGCTGCATCGTCGAACGTGAACCCTTTGTGCAACTGCAGCCGGTACGTTGACCCCGGTGTTCGAATCATCCAAATACTCCCGTCAACGCATTGGCAAAGTTGTGGCCTGCTCCAAGCGCTGGCATGGGGTTATAGAAGCACAACCGATGCGGCAGGTTGCATGTGGCGCGGCAGGTTATCGAAGCCTCCCTCAACGAGGCGTATCGTCATAAATTTCCGGAGACCACTGGCCGGAGATCGTGAACGCCGCGTGGGTGAGGGCGATATGCGAAAGCGCTTGTGGAAAATTGCCCAGCATGCGCTTTCTCTCCGGGTCGTATTCTTCGCTCAACAGGCCGACGTCGTTGCGCAGCGCAAGAAGCCGCTCGAACATGGCGCAGGCTTCATCGCGACGGCGCAACAGCCAAAGGCAGCTCACCATCCAGAAGCTGCAGGCCAGAAACACGCCCTCGCTTCCGGTAAGGCCGTCTTTTGAAGCGGAAGGATCATAACGCAGAATCAGCCCATTCTTGCTGAGTCTTGCGCGGATCGCCTCGACCGTCCCGACGATGCGCGGATCGTCCATCGGCAGAAAGCCCACCAGTCCGAGCCGCAGGCAAGAGGCGTCCAGCACCTTCGAGCCGTAGCTCTGCGTAAAGGAGTTCAGTTTCTTGTTGAAGCCCTTCTCGCAAATCTGTTTATGGAGCTGGTCGCGGTTCTTGCGCCAGCGTTTTACATTGCCGCCGCCATCGTACTGCTCATAGTGACGTATCGCCCGGTCGAGCGCTACCCAGGCCATCACCTTGCTGTGGACAAAATGCTTGCGGCCGCCGCGCGTTTCCCATATACCTTCGTCGGGCTGGTCCCACACCTGGCACAAATGGTCGATCAGCGCGGCCTGCAAGGCCGTGGCGGACGCGCGAACGTCATCGCCGGCCTCTGGCGTGCGGTGCAGCGCCGTGGCGACCTCACCAAAGACATCAAGCTGAAATTGTACGGCCGCGGCATTGCCGATGCGGATCGGCTTGGAATCCTCATAGCCGCGCAGCCACGTCGCGTCCCACTCCGGCAACTGCCGTTCGCCGCTGATGCCGTATACCGCCTGCACCTGATCGGGCGCGCCGGCAATTGCGCGCAGCAGCCAAAGCCGCCAGCGAATCGCCTCCTCGGTGTAGCCCGCACGCATCAGCACCAGCAGCGTAAAGGAGGTGTCACGCAGCCAGCAGTAGCGATAATCCCAATTTCTTTCGCCGCCGATCCGCTCCGGCAAGCCCATGCTCGCCGCGGCCACGATGCCCCCCGTGGGCTGGTACGTCAGCGCCTCCAGGGTCATTAGGCTGCGCCCCACTGCCTCGGAGTAGTCGCCTTTGTACACCGAGCGCGCCGCCCAGTCGCACCAGTGCTTTTCGGTTTCGGCCAGGGCGTCGGCCACGGAAACCCGCTCCGGGGCTTCCTCCGTCGAGGCCGTGTAAGTCAGCACGAAACAGGCTTCCTGGCCGGCCTTCAGCGTAAATTCGCTGACGGTTTTCAAATCTTCGCCATGCATCCGGGCGGCAGCCTCTTTCAGGCATTCGCTCCGTAGCGTTACCGTATGCGGCCCGGCAATGGCGCGGACTTCGTCCTCACTCGCCGTCACCCATGGGATGGTCAGGCCATAGTCGAAACGCAGCACGAAGTCCATGCGCACGCGCACCTTGCCGCGAATGCCTTTGACGATGCGGACGACGTCCGAGTGCTTGCCTCGCGGTGGCATAAAGTCGATCAGCAGAACTTCGCCATCAGCCGTCGTGAAGGTTGTTTCCACGATCATGGTCGACGGCCTGTAGCGCCGCGTGACCGACTTGCACGGTTTTTCGGGACGGACACTCCAGTAGCCGTTTTCCGCCGTCCCCAACAGCCCGGCAAAGCACGCCGGGGAAGAAAATGACGGCCAGCAAAGCCAGTCTATCGAGCCGTTGCGATTTACCAGCGCGGCGGTTTCGCCGTCGCCGATCATGGCGTAATCCTCAATCGCTCCCGCGTGAAGCGGAAGCTTCTTGGTCTTTTCGAACAAACCCGGCACTCAACCTCTTTGCCGTCACCGCCTCATCCGTTCAGGGCGACAACCAGCTTCCTTCGTTACACCGCTAACGCCGCAAATGCTTCCGCGGTACAGAACGCGGTAGAACCTTTCAACCCGCGGACCGCGCAAACGCTTCTTTCGATACTTCCGGCATCTCATGGTTTCGATGCGCTTACGGCGGGAAAGCTCTGACCGGCGGGGTGGAATCGGTACGAATATTTGTGCAGGGCAACACAGCTACTGGGAGAATCAAAGTTCCATGAAACCGATCGAAGGCCGCAGCCGAGTCGTCATTGAAGAAGTTGAGCCGCAGTTGAACGGCGGCCGCTACCCTCCCAAGGGGATCGCCGGAGACCCCTTCACGGTGACCGCAGCCATCTTCGGCGACGGGCACGATCACGTTGCGGCGCGGCTGCTGTTCAAGGCTGCAGGTTCAGGCCAATGGTCCTCCGTTACCATGCAGCCAACCGGCAATGATGTGTGGTCCGCCACCTTTGTGCCCGACACCCCCGGCCGCTGGATTTTCACCATCGAAGGCTACATCGATCACTTCGATACCTGGGTCGCCGACCTCGGCAAGCGCCTGGCCGCGCAGCCGGACCCACGCGAACCCACGCAGCAGACCGGCCGCCAGGATATTCCTCTTGCCCTGCGTATCGGCGCCGGACACCTGCGGGTGGCCGCCGCACGCGCCGAAGGTCCTGACGCGGAACTCCTTGTCAAGGCGGCGGTGGGGCTCGAAGAGTCCGCAGCGGCACAGCATCCGTGGTATGAGCCGTCCGTCGCCGAAGGCCTTCTGGAAGTCGTCGCGAAGTACCCTGACCTGACCCACGCCACTCGGTACCCGCACGAGCTGCCGCTGTGGGTCGACCGCGAACGGGCGGCATTTTCGAGCTGGTATGAGCTCTTCCCTCGCTCCTGCTCGCCCATCCCCGGCCAGCACGGAACCTTGCGCGACGTGGAAGCGCAGCTACCGGCCATTGCCGCCATGGGGTTCGATATCGTCTACATGCCGCCGATTCACCCCATCGGCGTCGCGTTCCGCAAGGGGCCGAATAACTCCGTCCAGGCGCAGCCAGGAGACGAAGGCAGCCCCTGGGCCATCGGAGCGGCGGAAGGCGGGCACACCAGCATTCATCCAAAGCTCGGCACGCTGGCCGACTTCGACCATCTGCAAAACGCCGCTCGCGCAACCGGTATGGAGCTTGCGCTGGACATCGCCTTTCAGTGCTCGCCCGATCACCCCTGGGTCAGCAAGCATCCGGACTGGTTCATCCAACGGCCGGACGGCACCATTCAGTACGCCGAAAATCCTCCCAAGAAGTATCAGGACATCTATCCGCTCAATTTCGAGTCGAACTCCTGGCGAGGCCTTTGGGACGCTCTTTATGACGTTTTCGCTTTCTGGGTGACGCGCGGCGTGCGTGTGTTTCGGGTTGACAATCCGCACACCAAAGCCCTGCCGTTCTGGGAGTGGTGCATCGCCGAAATCCAGGAAAAGAACCCCGATGTCCTTTTCCTCGCCGAGGCGTTTACCCGCCCTCACGTCATGTATTCCCTGGCTAAGGCGGGCTACACGCAGAGCTACACGTACTTTACATGGCGCAACACCAAAGCCGACCTGACGGCGTACTTTACCGAGCTGACGACGTCACCGGTATCCGACTTTTTCCGTCCTAATGTGTGGCCGAATACACCGGACATCCTGCATGAACAGCTCCAGGTAGTCGGCCCCGTCGAGCGCCGCTCTGTTTTCTCGCAACGAGCGATCCTGGCGGCCACACTGTCCTCGAACTGGGGTATCTACGGGCCGGCCTATGAATTGTGTGAGGGTCGCGCCGCCGCACCGGCGGTTGGCAAGAGCGGCAGCGAAGAGTACCTCGACAGCGAAAAATACGAGATTCGCCACTGGGACCGCGAGGACCCGATCTCCATCGCTCCTTTGATCGCAACGCTGAACCGCCTGCGCCGCGAGCACCCTGCCCTGCAGCGTACGGCAAAGCTCACCTTCCATAGCGTGCCGAACGATCAGCTTCTGGTGTATTCGAAAACAGTCGGCGAGAGCACGGTTCTGGTCGTCGTGAACCTCGACAGCAAAAACGAGCAGACCGGCTGGATCGATCTCCAGATGCCAGCCCTGGGTCTTCCATGGCGAGGAGCGTTTGAGGTGGAAGACCTGTTGACCGGCGCAACCTACGTGTGGAAAGACCAATGGAACTATGTGGCGTTGAAACCGGAGTTGCCGGCGCATCTATTCCGCGTAGCGGGGGCCAGGGCTCCGAAGGCGTCTCCGCCTCAGCCTATGGCGTAGGTTTTTGACGACGCTGTCTTCCATCAGCCGATTCAACGCCCGAAGCACCTCTTCCACGACTCACCTCCCGTCGACGCCAGCGTATAACAAACATGGCTCCTGTTTCCTGCATCAAAACGCCCACGGAGAGAGCAGAGTGAAGAAGCAATGCAGCGCCACAGACCCGCTCTGGTATAAGGATGCGATCATCTATGAAATTCATGTGCGCGCCTTCGCCGACTCGAACGGCGACGGCATCGGCGATTTTCAAGGACTGATCACCAAGCTCGACTACCTGCAATCCCTCGGCGTCACCTGCCTTTGGTTGCTGCCCTTCTTTCCTTCGCCCGGCCGCGACGACGGCTACGACATCGCGCATTACACCGACGTCAACCCGGCATACGGCAACCTGAACGACTTCAAGCAGTTCCTTAACGCTGCCCACAAACGCAACATCCAGGTGATGATCGAACTCGTCATCAACCACACCAGCGACCAGCACCCCTGGTTTCAGGCGGCGCGCTCGGCTCCGAAGGGCTCGCCCGAGCGCAATATGTATGTGTGGAGCGACACCGACAAGCTGTACGAAGGTGTTCGCATTATCTTCACCGACACCGAAAAGTCCAACTGGACATGGGATGAAGTCGCGCAACAGTACTACTGGCATCGCTTCTTTTCTCACCAGCCCGATCTGAATTTCGATAATCCGCGCGTGATGGAAGAAGTTCTGAACGCGATGCGTTTTTGGATGGACATGGGCGTAGACGGACTCCGTCTCGACGCCATTCCGTACCTGATTGAACGCGACGGGACAAGCTGCGAAAACGTGCCGGAAACCCACGTCAAGATCAAGCAGATTCGCGCAGCCATCGACGACGAGTACGAAAATCGCCTTGTTCTGGCGGAAGCGAACATGTGGCCCGCGGATGTCCGGCCGTACTTCGGTGACGGCGACGAGTGCAATATGGCCTTTCATTTCCCCCTGATGCCGCGCATCTACATGGCGCTTCGCCAGGAAGATCGCCTGCCCATCACGGACATCATGGCGCAAACGCCGGAAATCCCGCCCAACTGCCAGTGGGGCATCTTTCTTCGAAATCATGACGAGCTGACGCTTGAAATGGTGACCGATGAAGAGCGCGACTACATGAACCTGGCCTACGCGGCCGATGCGCGCATGCGCATCAATGTTGGTATCCGCCGCCGCCTGGCGCCGCTGCTCGACAACAACCGACATCGCATCGAACTGCTTAACTCCCTGCTGCTCTCCATGCCCGGCACGCCGATCCTCTACTACGGTGACGAGATCGGCATGGGCGACAACATTTATCTGGGCGATCGCAACGGCGTTCGCACGCCCATGCAATGGAACTCCGACCGCAACGCGGGTTTTTCTCGAGCGGATCCCGCCCGGCTCTACTTCCCGGTCATCATGGACGGCACGTACGGCTACCAATCGGTCAACGTGGAAGCCCAGGAAGCCAACCCATCGTCTCTGCTGCACTGGACGCGCAACATGCTCGCGCTGCGCAAGCTGTTCCAGGTGTTTGGGCGAGGCACGCTGCAGTTCCTGAGCCCGGACAATCGCAAGGTGCTCACCTACATTCGCGACTACCATGACGAGAGCGACGGACATTCCGAAACTGTTCTGTGCGTCTGCAATCTTTCGCGTTTCGCTCAGCCTGTCTCAGTCGATCTGCAGCAGTTTGCCGGCCGCCAACCGGTAGAGATGCTGGGGTACGTCCCGTTCCCTAAAATCACCGATCAGCCCTACCCGCTGACTCTGGCGCCGTACAGCTTCCTTTGGCTGGAGCTGCAGGAAAGCTTCACAACGGCTGCCCCCGATACCTCCGGTCCTACTCATGTCGCTGCCGCCACTCTCGATCCAATCGCTATCAACGAGTTTCTCGATCAGCACGCCGCGGAACTTATGCCCGCAGTGCTCCCAGGCTTCCTTGCCCGCCAGCGCTGGTTTGGCGCGAAGTCCCGCACCATCGCCTCGGCACAAGCGAGCTACGGCTCTGCGCTGGACGGGACCAATGCCGTCCTGTTAACGGCCTCCGTGGTGTACACGAGCGGAGAAACCGAGCTGTATCAGATACCTGTAGCAATCACCGCCGGAGCCGCCGCTTCACGGCTTCAGGCTGACTCGCCAAACAAGGTTCTGAAGGCGTTTGAGACCTCCGAAGGACCCGCCGTACTTCACGACGCCACAGTAGATGAGGCCTTTCGCGCGGCTCTGCTGCGCATGGCTGAAGACGGCGATGAGCTGCCGGACCAGTCGCGGGTTTCCTCGGCGGAACAGTCCAACACCAGCATCATCTATGGCGATCGCGCCATTTTAAAGTTGTATCGCAAACTGGGCCAAGGCGAAAATCCGGACGTAGAAATTTCCCGCTTTCTGACCCAGCAAGCGCATTTCGGCAACATCCCCGCCTATCTCGGACAGCTACGCGGTGAAGGGGGCACGACGCTCGCCTTTCTTCAAGCCTTTGCTCCCAACGAAGGCGATGGCTGGGAGTGGATGCTGGCCCAATTGCAAACGGTTTTCGCGGCTTCGGACATAAAGGACGCTTTGAGCGAGAAGGCCAAGGCTTCCCTTGATGACGCCGCGCTGCTGGGTAAGCGCACCGCGGAAATGCACCTCGCGCTCGCCCATGAAACCGACGACCCCGCCTTCACCCCCATGGCGTTCACGCCGGACGATCTCGCCGCGGATTCGACTCGCGTTCGCCAGCAGATTACCGTTTCCCTTGACGCTCTGAATGCGAACATTTCCCGCTTGCCGGAAGCGGTCATGGGCCGCGCCGTCCAGTTGCTGAGCAAGCGCGGCGAGCTTCTGGACCGCACACACGCCCTGGCTACGGCTTCGCCGTATCGATTCGGCCGCCGCACCCGCGTCCATGGTGACTACCATCTTGGCCAGGTGCTGCGTTCTGCCGACGACTTCCTTATCGTCGATTTCGAAGGCGAGCCGGCACGGCCCGTAGAGGAACGCCGGCAGAAGCAATCGCCTTTGCGCGACGTTGCCGGTATGCTGCGCA
>CALMON010000138.1 GCA_937871785.1 uncultured Granulicella sp. | reverse complement strand
GGTAGGACGACGAGCTACGAGCGCGGACTCGGCTCTGGACGGACGACAGGGGGGGGGGTCTGCGTGAGCGAGGCGGCGGGAATGCGGGGGGAAACGGCAACGTGGAGCGGCGGACGGTTGTTGCGGATGCGGCCATGCCGGCTGAAGCAGGTGTGGGCGACGGCGGCGGAAGTTGCGCCGGTGGAGGCCGGGCGGATGGAGGGCGGTTCTCCGAAGAGCACGGCGTTGGAGGACAGGGCCGAGCCGCGGGCAGCGCGGGAGCGGTGCCGGACACCGCTGTTCGACCGCAGCCGGGCTTTGCCGGGCGATGGTGCTCCGGGAACGGCGACGCGGGAGCGCGCCAGGACTGCCCGGCTGGCCGTGGCTCCGGCGTCGCGGCCGCGGGTGGAAGTGGCGTTCTACCGGAAGTACACGGAAGCGATGTTGCGGCGGTATCTGCGGCTTTCGATGGAGGCTGGCCGGGTGCCGTCGCTGCTGGGCCGCGAGATGTTTCGCGGCAACGTAACGAGCTACCGCGTGAGCAGCTTTGAAGACGTGGTGGCGTTCTGCATCGACGTGGAGCGGTGCCTGGCGCGGCTGAACGCGGCGGAGCAGGACCTGATCCGGAGAGTGGCGCTGCAGGAATACACGCAGGGTGAAGCGGCATCGCTGCTGGGCATGAGCCTGCGCAGCGTGGTATCGGGGTATGCCGGGGCGGTGGACCGGCTGACCGGGCTGCTGATCGAGAAGCGGATGTTGGAGCCTCTCAAAAGCTGTCAATAGGGGGCAGTTGTGGATAAGCCTGGATATCGTTCCATCCATGCGGGATACGAGGCTGGTTAGCATTGCGTAGATATTGCTGCCGGGTTGGTATTCTGAATAGGCAAACAAGAAGCGGAAGCGGCCCTGAACGGGGTGGCTTCCGCTTCTTGCGGTTACGGGGGTGATGTGGGGCACTTGCGGATAGGGCGTGGGGTGGAAGCGATGACAGCGAAGAGTTTGAGAGAGGTGGCAGCGAAAGCGGCGGCGGCGAAGAGCGCGGGCAAGCCTGAGCGCACGCCGATCGTGGTGGCGCGGCCGGCTGTACCGCTGAAGCCGGCGCAGTGCCGGGCATGGGTGCGGCGGACGGTGGCCGAGCATATGCCGGAGGTGGTGGAGGGTTTTTTGAACGAAGCAGCGAAGGGCGGTTGCGGGCACCTGAAGATGGCGTCGGAAACGGTGGCGTCACGGCCGACGGGGGCGGGACCGCGGAAAGGGAAAGGGCCGGAAGATTTGCTGATGGAGGAGCTGGAACGGGAGTTTGGGGACGGGTGATGGGCCGTCCGCGAGGGTCCTGCGGCTGCTGAAAAGCAGAAGCCTTCGCTTCGCTGCGGAAGGACAACCAGAACGGTAACAGCAGCGGAAACGGCAACAGCAAAGGCAGCGGCGCGGCGACAGCAAAGGCAGCGGCAACGGAAGCAGCGGTTCCGGCCGCGGGCTGGAAGGCAGCAGCAGTACGATTGGGTTAGTCTGGGCTGGAGGCGGTGCGCGCTTGGCAGTTTTGGCGGTGCAGGCAATTCGTCGGATGCGGGGCGGGGCGCAAAGCCAGTTGATGCTGGGTGCCGACGGGAAGCTGTGGGTGGTGAAGTTTCAGAACAACCCGCAGCATCTGCGCGTGCTGGCCAATGAGTTGATCGCGACGCGGATAGCCGAGGCGGTAGGGCTGACGGTGCCGGCCAGCGACGTGGTCGAAGTGACCGAGTGGCTGGTGCGCAACACGCCGGAGATGACCGTTCATCTTGGCCGGGGAGAGATAGCGCGGTGCGCGGCCGGGCTGCAGTTCGGGTCGGCGTTTGTGGGCGGGCTGATGCCGGGGCAGGTGGTCGATTACCTTCCCGAAAGCCAGATGGACGAGGTGCGCAACCTGGCCGAGTTCGCCGGGATGCTGTGCGTGGACAAGTGGGCGGGCAACTGCAACGGCCGGCAGGCGGTGTTTGAGCGGCGGCCGCGCGAGCGGAAGTATCGGGCCGCCTTTATAGACCAGGGGTTCTGCTTCAACGCGGGCGAGTGGACGTTTCCGGATGCGGCGCTGCGGGGCGTGTTCGCGCGCAATCAGGTGTACCTGCGGGTGACGGGGTGGGACAGCTTCGAGCCGTGGCTGTCGCGGGTGGAGGACTTTGCTGCCGAAAAGCTGTGGGCGATTGCCGAGTGCGTTCCGCCGGAATGGTATGGCGGGGACACAGCCGTTCTGGAGCGGCTGATGGAGACGATGCTGCTGCGGCGTGGGCGGGTGCGGGAGCTGATCGGGTCGTTTCGGGACTCGAGCCGGGAACCTTTCCCGAAATGGGGCTTGCGGACGAGTGTGGCGGTGCCGGCGATGTTTTCTGCGGGTCCAGCGGAGATGGGAAAGTTTGTGATGTAAGCGGCGATTGGGTTCTGGAGAGCGGGGAGCAAACGGCTTTGCGCGGCGAGTTTGTTGGTTGCCTCGTCGCTTACCGGCGGGAAGAGTGGTCTGGGTCGATTTTGAGTAGACGGTGTTGAGGTTGGGCTCAGGATTGCAAGGGAGTCGCAGGGTGGAGGAGGCGCGGTGCGGGAGCGGCTGGAATGTGAGTTCTCGCTGATCCGGTATGTTCCGGATGTGGTGAAGGGCGAGTTCACGAACATCGGCGTGGTTCTGCGCAGCAGCGCGGGTGCAGAGGTGCGCTTTACGCGTGACTGGACGCGGGTGCGCTGCATGGACGCGGACGCCGACACCGGTCTTCTGGAAGCTCTGGAAGCCGAGATCGCCGAGCGCCTGCGGGGCGAGACAAAGGTGTCGAAGCCGATCTTCAGCCTGCTTGAAGACACGCTGTCGAACTCCGTGCAGATGACCGAAATGCGCGGCACGCTGGCTGAAAGCCTGCCGGCGGAGATGGAACAGTTGCTGCGGATGTATGTGGAACCATTGCGGGTGAAAGCCACCCGGCGCGCGGTGAGTGGACGCGCGGCGTTGGCCGGCGGGATGCGCGAGCAGTTTGAGCGCGCCGGGGTATGGCGGCTGATGCGCAAACGGATTGCGGCCGCGGGGTATACGCGAGCGGGCGACCCGCTGCGGCTCGACTGCGGGTATCGGAATGGCCCGCCTTTGCGCGAGCAGATCAGAATATTCCAGGCGGTTTCACTTGAAAACGACGTGGAAGGAGCAAAAGGGCTGGCGTATTCGATGGCGGCGCTGCGCGCGGGTGTGAGGCGGGTGGAGAACGCGGACCTGGAATTGACGGCGGTGATCGAGCCGATTGCAGCCGTGAGCGATGAAGCGCAGTACGGGTTCGGGGTGGGCGTGATGGAGTCTGCCGGGCTCCGGGTGCTGACCCTCAACGACATGGAGCGGGTGGCGGAAACGGCGCGGCGGGAGCTAAAGCTTTGATGACAATTGTCGATTTGCTGATGACACTACTTGGCACAACGGGGTAGCGTTACGCTTGTCAAGCCGATGACGATCGAATCGCTTGCTTACTGGGGTTCTTTCGTCATTCCGATAGAGGAAGGGGCTCATATGAGGGCGACAGTAGAACGCACAAGTCAGATATCGGTGTTGCGACTGATCGCGCGTTTGGGCGTGCGAACCGTCGTTGGTATGGTTGCCACACTCATCTCTGCATTGCTGTTATTCGCCTCGGCCGAAGTTGGATTCGTCGGTGCTATAAGTGGTGTGGTAGTCGGTGGGGTGTCTGCAGTTCTCATGCGACCTCACTCGATCAGTTGAGATCGATATTGGGTTTGTAACGTAACGCCCCGCTGAGACATGAGCGGGGCGTTTTGGTTTAAGGCGCGGCCACAGGGCTGCGCCGTTCTTGTTTGCGGAAAAGGAGGCGCGATGGGTGTGGGATTGGCTGTGAAGGAGCTTTGGGCGCGGGTGGCCGGTGGCGGCGCGGAACGGAGAACCAAACCCGGCGAGTCTGCGGTGTTTGGAGAGGCGGTGCCTTTTCTGACGCCGTTTGTGGCCGGTGGAGGACGAACGGCGGCGGTGCCCAAGCGGACGGCGGCGAACCTGCGCCGGTTTTCGGAGGTTCCGGCGGCGCGACGGGCGATCAACGTGATCAAGGACCGGATCGCGTGCATGGACTGGAGGATCGAGCTGCGCCAGGACGTGCTCCCCGGCGAGGATCTGGACGGGCGTAAGAGGGCTCTGCGAGCGGCGCTGATGGCGCCCAACGAGAGTGACAGCTTCCGGACGCTGATCGAGGCAGTGATCGAAGATGTGCTGGTGGGCGGGTACGGGGCGGTCGAGATTGAGGTGGCGGCGACGGCTGAGCCCGCGGCGGGGCTGAAGCTGTACCCGGTGGATGGCGCGACGATCGAGGTGGACCCGGCCTGGAACGGCGAGGCGGAGCGGCCGCGCTATGCGCAGCGGGCCGGTTTGGCCGGGAGCATGGCGGTGACGCCGCTGCTTGATGCCGAGCTGATGTACATCCGCCTGAACCCGCGGACGCATACGCCGTTCGGCCTGGGCAAGCTGGAAGTGGCGTTTGAAACGGTGACGCAGTTTCTGGAAGCGCACCGGTATGCGGGGCGGTTGGCTTCCAACGCCGTGGTGCAGTATGCGTTGTGGACTTCCGACAAAACGCCCGAACAGCATGAGCGGCTGATTCGCTGGTGGCAGGACGAGGTGGAAGGCACCGGGCGGGTGCCGGTGCTGCATTCGGCGGAAAAGCCGGAGGTGCTGCGCTTTGGCGCGGGCACCGATGCCGACCTGCGCCTGGAGTGGCAGGAATTTCTGCTGCGCATGATCGCGAACGCGTTCGACCTGCCGCCGATGCTGCTGGGCGCGGTGAGCGACGTGAACCGGTCAACGGCGGCCGAATTGGCGAACGAGGCGTTTCAGCAGGCGGTGGTTCCGCTGGCCAAGCTGGTTGCCGAGCACATGACGCGCGACGTGATTGCGAAGGCGCTGGGTTGGAACGACTTGCGATTCGTGTGGAGCGACCTCGATAGCCGCGACGAAACGGCCGAGGTAGACCTCCAGACCAAGCTGCTCGGAGCCGGCGTGCTGACCGTGGACGAGGTGCGGGCGATGCGCGGGTTGGGGC
>CALMON010000137.1:19742-33575 GCA_937871785.1 uncultured Granulicella sp. | reverse complement strand
AGCCACTCGGCTTTTAGCCACTCGGCTTTTAGCCACTCATCGACCGCAAAGGTAATCTGGACGACATCGCCGCGAGGCTCAACCCTGGCCACCTGCCCGCGGAACACAACAGCCGCCCGAGTCTGGAGGCTAAGCAGAGCCTCCTGCACACTTGCTTCCGCCGGTGCCTGCGCGTGGCTCAGATTCAGCGTCAGGCACGAGCTGAGCAGCCCTGAAACGAACATCATCCGACGAAACAGCGACCTTGGCCGCAGCGGTCCACAAAGGCTCATGCACCCCTTTTCGTCGTAGGGAGCCTTCTCCTCGGTGCACTGCTTCACATTAGAACAGCCCTAAGGCTCACAGTTCCGGGTAAAAGTCGAAGAACGCATCGATGCTGTGGCGTAGCTGCGCCTCAATCTGCTCGCGGCTGCCTTCAACGATGTGCATGGTCACCTGTGCTCCGTTGCCGTTCTTCAATTCGATCGGGGCGCTTCCCACGCCTTCTACTTCATCCGCCGGAAGGAGCCTCATGCCATACACCAGAACCAGATCAGCCATAGCCGTCAGTTTACCAGCGCCGTTTATCGTGCGACCACCGGCAGCCCGGGCAGACGCGCATCGTTTGCTACCCTTTACAATCAAATAGCCATGTCTGACGCCACTTCAACCACGCCTTCCGCATCCCTTTCCGCCGTTCGCGACACCGTAATCCTCGGTTCCGGCTGCTCCGGTCTTACCGCGGCAATTTACGCGGGGCGCGCGAACCTGAACCCCCTTGTACTCGAAGGCCATGAGCCCGGCGGGCAGCTTTCGATTACTACGCTGGTCGAGAATTTCCCCGGCTGGCCCGAGGGCGTGCAGGGGCCAGAGCTGATTGAAAACATGAAGAAACAGGCGACCCGATTTGGCGCGGAGCTGCGCATGGCGCACCTCACGTCGGTAGACCTGTGCAAGTCGCCCATGGAGCTTACGCTCGGCAAGGACGTGGTCAAGACGCGCACGCTCATTATTGCTTCCGGCGCGTCGGCGCGCTGGCTCAACCTGCCTTCGGAGCAGGCGCTGATCGGCTTCGGCGTCAGTTCCTGCGCCACCTGCGATGGCTTCTTCGCTTCCGGCAAGGAGATCGCCGTGATCGGCGGCGGTGATTCCGCGATGGAAGAGGCGATCTTCCTCACGCGCTTCGCGACCAAGGTGACGATCATCAACCGTACCGAAAACTTCAAGGCCTCGCGCATCATGCTGGAGCGCGCGCTGGCGCATCCGCAGATCACGTTCCTGCACAATACGGTGATCGAAGAGTGCCTCGGCGTCGAAGAAAAGGATCTTAAAGGGCTGAAGCTGCATAACCAGAAGACCGGTGAACGCTGGACGCTTCCCGTCAGCTTCATGTTTCTGGGCATCGGCCACATCCCGAACGCGACCATGTTCAAGGGGCAGCTCGATCTCGACGGCGACGGCTACATCAAGACCGAGCACAACGTCTTTGTAACCCAGCAAGGGGTGCAGATGCACGGCGTATACGCCTGCGGCGACATCCAGGACCGTCGCTATCGCCAGGCGATCACCGCCGCCGGAACGGGCTGCATGGCGGCTTTGGAAGTGGAGAAATATCTGGAAGAGCTTGGGCGCTGACTTGCTTTCAACATTGACTGTCGCTGCGGAGGCGGACAGGACACAGCTCGACGTATCGGTTGGGATAGCGGCGACTCTTTTTCCCAGAAGCAGCGTAAAAACCAATGCACGACTGTCGACTTGCCGACGGGTATGCTTTTCTGCTCGGAGAAGGACGAGGGTTTCGAGGATCGAAGGCTCACTCCAGCGACTCAAGACAGGATGCTTGCCGCCTCCAAAGTAGACCGTCAGCGAGTTCACGACATGCGAAGACGTCGACAAACTCTTCTTCCAGGACCCATTCAGGCCACTTGAATCGCGGTGAGTCGCTTTCTTCTCTCTCCTGCTGCTGGAACTGATCTGAAGTGCCTGCGGAGTACATGGGTGGAGATTACGTTCTGATCTGCTGCACGATACCGTGCGCGAATATCTGGACACCTAGTTCCTCATTTCTACTCATTCCCCATCCTGCTGGCCCGGATGAGTCGTGAGTCGACGTTCTTTTTGGCTCGGCTTGCCAGTTCAATGCAGGGAACCCGCAACTCCAGCCAAAAATGCGCGTCTAACTGGTATCCAGTAGAGAAGAGTTGCGCCCTCACCGGCTCTCCAGACCCAGGAAGGTTTCCTTGCCCAAGCAGTTCCCCAATCCCTTGTCAGCAGCCCTGCTCTTGGCGGTGCTCTTCCTCTTCCCTGCGGCTCGTGCACAGCAGCAAACTGCGCCGGCGCCGCTGCCCGACGCCCCGGACGCCGCGCTTCTGGCAGCCAGCGCTCCGGCACCCCTGGCGGCCCAGCCGACTCTGAATCTGGACCCCACAGCCGCGCTTTTCGGTGGCGATTCCTCGTCGGACGCAACGCTGCGGGTTGGTGCGCTGGAAGGTTTCGGTCAGCAAACGGCTGCGCAGGAAGCCGCGCAAACTCATCGCAAAGGTCCCTGCCCGAACCAGACGGCTATGGTGGATCTGGACGAAAATTGCCAGCCCATCCCGATCGACCGCGCGCAGCCGCGGCGCATCTTCGGCATATTGCCGAACTTCCGCTCCGTTTCCGCAGGTGCCAAACCCATCCCGCCGGGGTGGAAACAAAACTTCAAGGTGGCAACGCGCCAGGCATTCGACCCCGCCTCGTTTTTATTCCTGGGCATCACGTCCATCTCGGCAGAAGGCCTGGATGAGCACAAAACCTTCGGCAAGGGCATCGGCGGCTTTTACACCTACACGTGGCACGGATTTTTGGACAAGACCGACGGCACCTATCTGGGAGCTTGGTTGCTGCCCAGCCTGCTGCACGAGGACACCCGCTACTACGCCAAGGGCCACAACAGCGGTCATGGCTACGTGTACCGCATTCTGTACGTGGCCAGCCGGCAAGTGGTTACCCGTACGTACAGCGGACACGACTTCCCCAACATCGCCGGCCTGGGGGGGAAGGTTCTCACGCAGGTGATCTCCAGAACGTATTACCCGGCGAGTTCGGCGACTTTTGGCGTTCTCGCGGAAAAGTTTGCGTATTCCGCCGCTCGCGATATTGGGTTTACGGCTATCCGCGAGTTTTACCCCGATCTCGCGGGTCAGTACTCCAGTAAGCGCCGGACCAAGAACGCCGCCGCCAAGTCTGCGGCGGACGTCGCGGCGGCGGCGGCGGGCCAGTCGACGACGAACCCGACCGGGACCAAGCCTTAGCATTTACAGGTTGCACAGATGAAGGCCCGGGTCCGTCCGTCGGACTCGGATTTTCTCTTTCAAACCGCTTCCCTCTACACTGGAGCCCGCATGTCGATTCAAGACAACCTCGAACGCGTCCGCAACGAAGTCGCCGACGCCTGCTCGCGCGCGGGGCGAAACTTGGCTGACGTCGACCTGATGGCGGTGTCGAAAATGCACCCCGTGGAAGCGCTGCTCGAAGCGCATGCGGCTGGCCAGCGTTTATTTGGCGAAAATCGCGTGCAGGAAGCGCAGGCAAAGTACCCCGACCTTGCAGCTCTGGACGGGCTTGATCTTCACCTTATCGGCCCGCTGCAGAACAACAAAACCTCAAAAGCGGCAGAGCTTTTCGGTAGCGTCGACACGCTGGATACGCTCAAAACAGCCGAGCGCCTGAACACGGCAGCCGCTGCTCTGGGCAAACAGCTTCCCGTCCTGATCGAGGTGAAGCTGTCGCATGAAGAATCCAAGCACGGTCTCGCCGCCGACGACCTTGCCTCGTTATTGGAAAGCATGGCGCCGCTCACGCACGTGCACGCGGCCGGCCTGATGACGGTGCCGCCGTGGTCGGAAAACCCGGAAGCGGCGCGGCCTTATTTCGTGCAGCTTCGCGCTCTGCGCGATCGGTATCTCGAGCGTTTTCCCGCGCTGACCCAGCTTTCCATGGGCATGTCGATGGATTTTCGCGTGGCTATTGAAGAAGGCTCCACCTGCGTCCGCATCGGTACGTCCATTTTCGGCAAGCGCGATGCGAGCGCGGCGTAAACGATCTTACCCAGGGGGCTGGGTAAGCCGGGCCCGCCATCTCCATGGGCAATTTCTCCCACCGGAACGCCGCGGCACGCACATCCGCGATACGCAGTAACAGGTAAAATGGTTTAAACGTTCCCATGGCCCTGACGATCAGCTACCAGCTTACCGAAGCGGACTACATTGACGCGCAGCGGATGCATGCCTGGCGCAACTACAAGCCTTCCACCGCGGCCTTTGTTATGCAGTGGAGTCCCTACCTAGGCGTCGTATTTTTACTAATGGCGAGCGTCATTCTGCTCAACGGCGGGCCGGAATGGCTGGCCTGGATCGAGCTCGTCGGCGGCCTATACATGACGCTTTCCGGCGTGCTGGCCCGCTATCTGCTTGGCCGCCGGTTCCGCGCCACGCACGCCGCAGTAACAACGACCACGATCCGCTTCGACGACGACGTCATTTCGGTCGAAGGACCAAAGGCTTCCTCGCGCATCGACTATTCCGGCATCCAGAACATCGTGCAAACCAGGGGCAACATCATGCTCTATCTCGCGCCGGCCGTGTTTATCCCCGTTCCACGCCGCGCCTTGACGCCCGAGCAGCAGGGCGAGTTGGCGAACCTGCTCGATGTCAAGCGAAACGTGCGGCGCTGATCGTTCCCGCTCAGGTGTAGGGCCCAACATAACCCTTATGAGGAGCGCTTCAGCGCTCCGACCGTGTCTGCGCCGGGCACTCAGGGCTTCGCCCTAGGCTGGCATGGAACGGGCCTTCAGCCTTGAAGCAAAGACCATTACGCATCGGAAGACCTGATTTGCAGCTCCAAACGCGACGGCTGCAACTACTCCCACTCGATCGTGCCCGGTGGCTTTGAGGTAATGTCGTACACGACGCGGTTGATGCCGCGCACCTCGCTGACGATGCGGCTTGAAATCGCGCGGAGCACCTCGTACGGCAGCGCTGCCCAATCCGCGGTCATGCCGTCCTCGCTTTCTACCGCGCGGATGGCGCAGGTGTACGCATAGGTGCGCTGGTCGCCCATGACGCCCACCGTTTTGACGGGCAGCAGCACCGCGAAGCTTTGCCACACCTTGCGATACAGCCCCGCCCGCTTGATTTCTTCGACGCAGATCGCATCAGCCTCCTGCAAAATAGCCACGCGATCGGGAGTGACCTCGCCCAGGATGCGCACGGCCAGCCCCGGCCCGGGAAATGGCTGCCGCTCCAGGATTTCCTCCGGCATGCCGAGATCGCGGCCAATGCGCCGCACCTCATCTTTGAAGAGGTCGCGCAGCGGCTCGATCAGCTTCAGCTTCATATCGGCGGGCAGGCCGCCCACGTTGTGGTGGCTCTTGATGACGTGTGAAGGCCCATGAACACTGGCCGATTCGATCACATCCGGGTACAGCGTGCCTTGCACCAGCCAGGCGACCTCTTCGCCCGAAGACGATTCCGCCTCAAAAATTCGCTTGGCTTCGTCGTCGAACACAGCGATGAATTCGTTGCCGATCGCTTTCCGCTTCGCTTCCGGATCGGTCACTCCCGCAAGCCTGGCGAGGAAGCGTTCGGAAGCATCGACCGCGACGACCTTCAGGCCAAGTCCTTCGCGCATGGTAGTTTGCACCTTGGCAAACTCGTCCTTGCGCAGCACGCCATTGTTGACGAAGATGCAGGTGAGCCGGTCGCCGAGGGCGCGCGCCACCAGCACGGCCGCTACGCTGGAGTCGACGCCGCCGCTCAGCCCGCAGATGGCGTGGCCGGTGTCGCCGACCTGCTCGCGAATGGCGGCAACCGTTGTCGATATGAAGTGCGCCGGGGTCCAGTCCTGCGCCGCACCGCAGAGATCGACGGCGAAGTTCCGCAGCAGAGCCATGCCCTGCCGGGTGTGCGCGACTTCCGGGTGGAACTGCACGGCGTACATCCGCCGTTCATCGTCGGCGATGCCGGCAACCGCGTTCGCCGTTTGCGCAGTGACGCGGAACCCCGGGGCAAGCGTTTGCGCGTGATCTCCGTGCGACATCCAGACTTCGAGCTTGCCCGGCAGACCGTGAAACAACCGCGAAGGCGCGGTGACTTCGACCTCGGCATGGCCATATTCTCGAGCCGCTGCCGGTACGACGACCCCGCCCAAATGATGCGTGATAAATTGCAGCCCGTAGCAGATACCCAGCACGGGAACGCCGAGACCGAGGACCGCCGGATCGGCCTGGGGAGCGGCGTCATCGTAGACGCTGGACGGTCCGCCCGAAAGTACAATGCCCGCCGGACGCAAACCAGTGATCCGGTCGAGCGCTGCCGTGCACGGCAGCACCACCGAAAACACGTTGAACTCGCGGATGCGCCGGGCGATCAACTGCGTGTATTGCGAACCGAAATCCAGAATGACGATGGTCGAGTGAGAGGAGGTGTCCACCCCACCAGTTTACCCGCCGTCACGACCCGCTTCTACTCGAAGCTCACGGTTCAAGACTCACACCTCAAACAGAACCGGCCCTGCAGCAGCAGACGTTGGTCCGGAGGCAGGTGTCTGGTCGTGTAGAACGAGGTGTCTCAGGGGCTAAGCCCGATTCATCACCGCACCTTGAGGTCTGGGCTGAAGCCCAAACCTACCAAGAACCAAGCGCAATCGTAACTGCGCATTTCGCGAACGCAATGCTAGTTCGGGTCTTTCTGGCGCGTCGTGGACACAGCGCCGACGAGCCCGGCACCGAAGATCAGGATCGACAAACCGATCATCCAGGCCTGCGGCATGTGGACAAGATGACCGACGTAGAACAGGCCACCGATCAGAATCAGGATGCCGATAATGTAAATCGCAAAAGACATGACGTTCTCCGGGCGAAAGGGTCTGGTGCTTTCTTCAGAAGCGTACGATGCAGCTTTGTCTCACAAGGTTCGCGCCGGTTGAGGAGAATCGCCCTCGTACTCGCGCCAAAGCGCCAGATAGGCCGCCAACCGCACAACGTGGAAGTAGTCCGAGGCGACCAGGTAAAGGAGCGTCACGCCAAGCCACCAGGTGTGCAGGAAGCCTTCCGACGTGACCGTTTCAAACGGCAGCGGCGAGGCTGAAAACACCATCGCCAGCACGATCAACGCCACCTTGACGATACCCATCACAAGGTTGATTTCCACCAGCTTGCCCCGCAGCGGGCCGATGCTCCACGCACCCCGCAGGCTGCGGCCGATGCTCCAGCCGCGCAGCATTGCGAGCATGGGCGCGATGCTCAGGGCCCAGCTCGCCGCCGCCCAGGCGAGAAACAGCACCAGCGTCAGCCCGATCACAAGCGCGAAATACAGTACGAGGTTGGCTTCCTGCCCGTGCTCGGCTGGCCCCGTAATGGCAGTCGCTCCCGACCACGTAAGCCCCAGGAACCAGAGGGCGACCGTGCCGCCGAGAAATAGCAGCCGCACCGCTCCGAAGGCGACGAGCGACCCGAATGTAGGCCGGAGCGTCCGGTCCAGCCGGCGCAGAACCGCCACGCGCCCTGCCGCGGAAAGCAGCACCCACACGGCAAATAGCAGCGGCACAAGCCAGTGTGCGGCGTGCAGCACCGGCGGCAGCAGCACGCCTCCGGCTTCGCCCACCTTGGCCGACGCCGCCATCAGGTCGCCCCAGGGGGCGTTCCCCGCCTGCGCGACGGCTCCGCTCCCTTCCGGCGTCAGTAGAATTCGGTGCGCCGCGGAGCCGATCAGGGATATCGCAAGAAGGCCGAACACCCAGCGCCACAGGATTTCGAGCCCCGTGAGCGACGGCCGCCGAAACACCGCCGCCATCACCTGCACGAACGACTGTGTGCCGCGCACCTCGGCTCCGGCGCGGACGACAACGCTGTCGCGCTGGTTTGGCTCGCGTGAAACCAGCGCCACTACTTCACCACCAGGTTGACGAGCTTGCCTTTCACGACGATCGTTTTCACCACGGTTCTGCCGGCCAGCCGCGCGGCGACACGTTCGTCCGCGCTTGCCGCCTGCTTGAGGGTGTCTTCATCCGCATCGGCGGCCACCTTGACGACGACCACGAGCTTGCCGTTCACCTGCACGGGAATCTCCGCTTCGGTTTCACGCGCGAGCTCGGCGTCCGCCATCGGCCACGGATGCCGAACCAGCGAGCCTTCCTGGCCCAGCTCCGTCCACAACTCCTGCGCCAGAAATGGCGCAAACGGAGCCAGCAGCAACGGAAGCATATGGAGCGTCTGCGACCAGGCCGCCACCTCGCCGTCGCGGGCCCCCGCCAGAACGTCGCGCGCCGCATAGCACTCGTTCACAAGCTTCATCAGCGCGGCAACGCAGGTGTTGAAGTGCCATCGGCCTTCAAGTTCCTGCGTGATCTTCCCGATGGTTTGATGCAGCGTGCGGGTGAGGTCCCGGCCGGCCGCGAGCGCCGCGGCTGTCGGCTCGCTCGGCGTGTACTCCTGCCGCAGAGCCTTCTTGTGCTCGTCCACCAGCGTCCACACGCGGGCCAGAAAGCGCGACACCCCCGCCACGCCATCTTCCTGCCACTCCAGGTCGCGGTCCGGAGGCGCGGCGAAAAGAGCGTACATCCGCGTCGCGTCTGCACCGTAGCGCGCGATCATGTCGTCGGGGCTCACCACGTTGCCCTTGGACTTCGACATCTTCGCGCCGTCCTTGATCACCATGCCCTGCGTAAACAGCCGCGCCGCCGGCTCCGAGTTTTCAATCAGGCCGATGTCGCGCATCACCTTGGTCCAGAAGCGCGAATAGATCAAGTGCAGAATCGCGTGTTCCACGCCCCCGATGTACTGGTCGATGGGGAACCAGTACTTTGCCTTTTCGGGGTCAAAGGGTGCGGCGGCATTTTTCGCGTCCGTATAGCGGTAAAAGTACCAGCTCGAATCGACAAAGGTGTCCATCGTGTCGGTTTCGCGCCGCGCCGCGCCGCCGCACACAGGGCACGTCGTGTTCACAAATTCCGGCACGTTCCCGAGCGGCGATCCACCCTGCTGCGTGATCTCGACGGCCTCCGGCAGCAGCACCGGGAGCTGCGCTTCCGGTACCGGCTGAATGCCATGCTGCGCGCAGTACACCATCGGAATCGGCGTGCCCCAATAGCGCTGGCGGCTGACGCCCCAGTCCTTCAGCCGATAGGTCGTCGTGCGCTTGCCGATGCCCCCTTCTTCGGCAAACCGGCCCATCTTCTCCTGCGCTTCGAGGCACGGCTCGCCGCTCCACTCGCCGGACTCGATCAGCACCGCTTCGGCCTCGCCGGTGTACGGCAGCGCCTGCTCTTCCCCGTCGAGAGACGGAGCAATCACCCGCTTCACCGGGAGCCCATACTTTTGCGCGAACTCGAAATCCCTCTCGTCATGCGCCGGAACGCTCATGATCGCGCCCGTGCCGTAGTCGGCCAGAATGTAGTTGGCCACCCAGATGGGCAGCATCTCGCCATTGAACGGGTTCACCGCCTGCTTGCCGGTCGAAACACCATGCTTTTCGATATTTCCGATGTCGCCAGCCTCGCGCGCGGCCTTTTGCTGCGCGATCATCTCGTCGACAGCGCGAGCGAGTTCGGCGTCGGTTTTGACCCAATCCTTCACAAGCGCGTGCTCCGGCGCAAGCTGGATCGAGGTCGCGCCGAAGATCGTGTCGACGCGCGTCGTAAATACCGTGATCGCGGGCGTGTTCGCCGTGGCGGCGACTCGGAAGTCGACATGCGTTCCTTCCGAGCGGCCGATCCAGTTGCGCTGCATGGTGCGGACCTTGTCCGGCCAGCCGGGCATCGCGTCCAGCCCGTCCAAAAGCTCGTCGGCGTATTTGGTAATGCGCAGGAACCACTGCTCCAGCTCGCGCTGCTCGACGAGAATATCCTCATGCCGCCAGCAGCAGCCGCCCACCACCTGCTCGTTCGCGAGCACGGTCGCGCAGGCCGGGCACCAGTTCACCTTGCTCGACTTGCGGTAGGCAAGCCCGGCCTCGACCATTTTGAGGAAAATCCACTGGTTCCAGCGGTAATACTCCGGCAGGCAGGTGGTCACCTCGGTGGCCCAGTCGTAGCTCAAGCCCATACGCCGCATCTGCTTGCGCATGTCGGCGATGTTGCCGAGGGTCCACTCGCGAGGCGGCGTGTGGTTTTTGAGCGCGGCGTTTTCTGCCGGCAGCCCGAACGCGTCCCAGCCCATGGGATGGAGCACATTGTGCCCGCGCATCCACATAAAGCGCGCCAGCGCATCGCCGATGGCGTAGTTGCGCACATGGCCCATGTGCAACTGCCCGCTGGGGTAGGGCAGCATCTCGAGGCAGTAAAACTTCGGCTTGCCGCTGGCGGGCGGCTCCGCGGCGTAGAGCGCCGGGTCGGCATCCCAGCGCGCCTGCCACTTCGGTTCGATCTCGGCGGGGTTGTAGCGGCCGTCTTGCGCCTCGCGCTCCGGCGCGGCGTTGTTCGTGGACTCTGACATAGAGTTCTATTGTAAAGAACTGGCGCAGACGCGTTTCCTGCGCCTAGCGGCAACGCCTGTCGAGCTCGATCTGGAGGAGGTCTTCGCCTTCCTTGATGCTGGTGAGCGGAAGCGATGACCGCACAATTCTGTCCGGTCGATTCGCTTTCGCGAGCGTGTCGCATGGGCGGTTCTGGTGCGCCCAGGTGCGAGCCTTGGCTCCGCCCTGTCAAGGACGGCTGTTGTGAATAAGGGGAAGCTGTGCGTATGCTGACCGCAAGAGACCGTTCCATGGCAACTCTTGCGGTTGTTCCTTTCCTTTCTCCCGAAGAGTATCTCCGCATGGATTTGGAAAATCCGGATTGCGATTACGTCGATGGGGTCATCGAAGGATCTTCGACCCCTACACCCGACAAGCTTGGACGCTCACTCGCGAGGGCTTGACACCCTGCACCACCGGCACACTCGCACTTGCGGGGACAGCAAATAAGTGTGAGCTTGCAGACCTGAAGGGGACTCCGACCGAATCTGGAATGCGCTCGTAGGCCCGCTTGACTGACCCTCATCCCGACGAACGTGAAGAAGCCATAGCCGGACTCGCCAAACGCAAAGACCTCTCGAGCTGCCCCTTCGATGCTCAAAATCCTCCGTCAGGGAAGCTATTGTTCACAATACCGGGGACTTTGAGGTCCTCGTTGACGAGGAACACCCGAAACTTCTTGATCGGACGCCCCATGAACTCATCGAGGCGCTCTACCGCAAATTTCCTCACTTACTTCCGCAGTCTTAGAACGGATACGGGTCATTCGCACCTGCACGGCCGCGACCCATCACGGTGCCATGACCGGCACCACCGGCAGACTTACATAGCTCGCCTCCGCCTTCGTATGCCACACCCGCTGCGTCGCCTTCTGGTAATCCGTCGGCTTGGCCTCCAGAATATTCGGCACAAAGGTCTGAGGGTTGCGGTCGTAGAGCGGGAACAACGTCGACTGCACCTGCACCATGATCCGATGGCCCGGCAGGAAGGTGTGGTTCACCTCCGGCAGGCCGAACGTAAACTCCAGCGGTGCATCCGCCTTCAGGGCGACGGGCTTCTCGAAGCTTGTGCGGTAGCGGCCGCGGAAAATGTCGGTCGAAATCGGCAGTTCATAACCGTTCATGTTTACAGGGGTTCCGAGAACTCCTGTGAACGCTCCGCCGACGTCGCCCGCACCGCCGGAACCGTCCGGAAACACGTCGATCACCTTGACCACCCAATCGCTGTCCGTACCGCTGGTGGAGGCCATGAGGTGCGCCACGGGCTCCCCGGAAACCTTCATCGCGGCGCTGAGCGGCTCAGACACGTAGGTCAACACGTCGGGCCGGCCGTCGACGAAACGCTGATCCGTCACCAGCCAGGTGCGCCAGCCGGTACCGTCTGCGGCGTCTACCGGACGCGGACGATACGGCACCGGCTTCATCGGATCGCTGACGTACTCGTCGTACTTTTCCCCCTTCGGCTCGGTGACGGGTGCTGTAAACGACAGCGTTCCCCCGGCGCCCAGGTACAGCGGCTTCGACGCGACCGCACAGCCCTGCTCGCAGCTTACCGGGAAGCTTTTCAGCCGGTCCCAGTGATCCGCGCCCGTGTCGTAGATGAAGACCGGGGGTGTCTGCGCGACCGCGCTGCCGTCCTTCAGGTACCCGTTGAAGAACGGCAGCAGCACGTCGCGCCGCCAGTCGGCGGCCGTGTCGGTAGCCCAACTGAACGGCCCGATGCCGCGGCCCTGCCGGTTGACCTGCGAGTGGAACCACGGCCCCATGACCAGGTAGTTCATCCCCGGCGCCACGCCCTTGGCGTTTAAAGCCCGGTACGAATGGATCGCGCCCCACATATCTTCCTGGTCGCACAAGCCCTGTTCCCACATGGTCGGCACGGTGAGCGGCCTGGCGGCGATCAGCTTGTCGAGTGCCTGCGACTGCCAGAATGCGTCGTACGCCGGGTGCGCCACCATGGTTTTCCAGTACGGAAGCGCGTCGACGCCCATGCTGCGCGCCACATCGCCGGCGGAGCCGAGCTTCAGGTCGTTTGAATAATCGTCGCGGCCGTCGCGCGCGACGTGCACCCCAGCGCCGCGCATCGTCGTCTGGCCCAGAATGTAGTCGATGTTCGGCTGCCGAAACGCGCCGTAGTGGAACCAGTCGGCGCCCTTCCAGCCATCGACCATGGGACTTTCAGGCGCGGTTACCTTCAGCGCCGGATGCGGATTCAGCAGCGCCATCACGACTGTAAAGCCCTCATACGACGAACCGATCATGCCCACTTTGCCATTCGACTCCGGCACATTCTTCACCAGCCAATCGGTCGTGTCGTAGCCGTCGGTTGTGTCGTCCGCGCCAGTCGGGTTGAAGCCGGAAGCGACCGGCGGCGGCGTCATCAGGTACGCGCCTTCCGAGCCGTACTTCCCGCGCACATCCTGGTACACGCGAATGTACCCCGCCGCGACAAATACCTCGTCGCTCAGCGGCAGGTCCTGCAGCATCTTGCCCGTGCTCGCGCGCGCCGCGCGACCGGCGGCGTTGTAGGGCGTGCGCGTCAGCAGAATTGGCGCGCCTTTCGCGCCTTTGGGCACGCAGATAACGGTGTACAGCTTAGTGCCGTCGCGCATGGGCACCATGACGACGCGCTTGTCGTAGTCGCTGGTCACGGCGGGAGCCTTGAAGCTTGTCGCGAGATCGTCCGGGTAAATGCCGTTGGCCTGCGCCAGCAGGTTTGGCGCTTGCACCGCTGCGGAAAGGATCATCGTGGACACACAGAGGCGAGCGACCGTTTGCGGAAAGGGAGGCATATGCTTTGCATCATAGCCGCAGTCGCAGTGTCCTGCGTGGCATTCAGCAGGCAATCCGTTCTGAAACGGTCTGTTTTGTGCTGTGAGTTGAGGTCAAGACTGGCCTGAGCCGGGTGGTATGTACTGCTTTGCCCATTCGTTCTCCTGACGCATAAGCTCCTACAAACGAAAGCTTTCGGCGGCAACTGTCCTTTCGCAACGGAGGTCCTCCGTCACCGAGAGGTTTGCTTTCCTGCGCGTGAGGAGGAATCTGGTACCATCCGCAGATGCGAGGAGCAAGAAAGGTGCGGTACAGGCTCCGAACGGATTTGCGCCGGGTAGAGGCACGGGCTTCGTCCGGAGTCTTCGTCGGAAGGGTGCTCTGATGTCTGGTCAGCCGCTCTGGGGCGATGTGGTGGCAGGCCTCCTCATGCTTGTGTTTGGCCTTATGTTTCTTACGCTGTTCGGCTTCATGTCCTACAGCTTTTTGCAGTGGATTCGGTCGATTATCACCTGGTTCCATACGCGCCACATGGTTCGTTCCGGGCAGCAGGGCGTGGCGACCCTGGTGGATCGGCGATCCGCGATCGTGTC
>CALMON010000137.1:0-19732 GCA_937871785.1 uncultured Granulicella sp. | reverse complement strand
TTCACGTTGGTGGTGACGATGGAATTCCATTCCGCGGATGGCATCCTGCATCGCCGCGAGTTTCGCAAATACGCCGACATCGCGCGGATGCCGGACATCGGCAGCAGATACCCGGTGTTCTACGATCCGGCGCATCCGGACGACTTCGCGATGCAGGGCTCGTGGATCGGCCCGGTGGTCTAGCCCTCCGGCGCGCCGAAGTTCGGCAGCGCAGTGAGTGTCACGTACTCCACAACGCGCAACCGATGCCAAACCCGAGAGTGACGACGAGCGTCTTTCCTTCCGCTTCCGGGGGGAACCCGACGCCCGCGAGAACGGCGTCGTTGACGACCACCCAAGGACAGGCGAAAAGGCCGGAGAAGATAGGCTCCAGCGGCCCGAACAGGCCGGGATAGGTGGCCGGCTCCGCCATGCCGTCGCGGCCGAGCGCCACCGGCAGCGCGAGGACGACTCCGTCCGGCGTCTCAGCAGGTACACTTTTGCCCTCGGCGGCTTGAGACAGGCCAGCTTGAATCAGGGCCCGCAGCCGCGCTCTGCCGAGCTCGGGCTCAATCGCTTGCGCGCCGAAAGGCAACAGAGCCCTGTCTCGGGGCAGAATCACCCGGAGGCCGGCCGTCATCACCTTGAGCTGCATCTGGCCCAGGTCCAGAGCGATGCCACGCTGCCAGCCTTGCGACGCGAAGATTCGGAGCGCACCTCGCCAGGACGCAAACGGGCCGCCCTTATCGATCTCCACGGTGAACGGAAGCGCCTGCGCGCTCAGTGCGGTTTCCAGCGCCGGATGGAGCGCGCTTCCACCGCAAAAGACGACTCGCTCGAAGCCTGCCGCCCGCCTCAGGCTTTTAGTCTCCCGAGTGTCGCCTGCGGTGGCCACGCCGTCGTGAAGGCGCAGGAGGAACTCGCGCAACTCGTCGAAATACGCGGCTTCTCGCCCTTGATGCTGAAACAAGGGCACACCGCCGGCGACGCCTCGCCAAATTTCGAGGCCCGACAAACCGGGCGTCTCATAGACCGTCACGACAGGCGCTCCTTGCTTTCAAACACCGGTGCCCAGGTGGGACAGGGACGTGTAGAAAGGTGCGTGTAATAGAACTTCTGGACGCGGTATGCCACCCGGCAAAGCAGCAGCGCGCCTTGAAATAAGTGGTAGTACAGCCGTTCGCACAAAGGCGCTTCGGCAAGTTTGCTGCTGCTGGTGCCGCGCCGGCCCCACTTGGTGTGGGCGCTTCGCAGATCGGGAAAGTAAAGGTCAAGTCGTTCAAGCTCCAGCCGCATTCGCTGGTATTTGCGAAACATGCCGCGCAGCGTTTCCGGTGGGCGATACTGAATGGCTGACGGCAGGCAGCGAATGGCGTCGGGACCGCACCGGCTCAGGATTTCGCGTGAAAGATACATGTCGTCGGTGCGAATGCCCGCCGCAAGATGCAGAAAGGGCGTATCCAGCCGCGGGTCCCAGCGCAATTGGTCTGGCCTGGGGATGCGCCACCGCCGAATCGCGAAGAACTGACCGTTGCAATAATGGCGCCTGGTCTGGTAGCCCTCGCGCAGGTTGTACAGATAGAGCGCCCGCGCGAGCGGCGTTCGGCGCAGCGGCGGCAGTGGACACTTCTCAGCGTAGGCGACTTCCAGCGCCGGGTCCCGCAGCATGGCACGCGACACTTCGAGCAGCGCGTCCGGATGCACCAGGATGTCGGCGTCCGAGAACACGAGAAACGGCGCAGTCTTTCCGCAGTGATCGACCAGCGCGCGTTGCGCTTCAACGAGGCCGCCGACCGTAAGCCAGACGGTGATGTCGGTGAACGCCGCCAGCAGCTCCGGCGTGTGATCGCGATTGTCGTTCAGCAGGACATGAATCTGGTAGCGGCATCGGAGTTCCGCCGTGGCTCGCGCAACAGCCACTCGCAGCGATGTTAGAAGCGCCACGATGTTTTGCGCTTCATTGCGCGCTGTAACGCCGATCGGAATGGTGATCTGCGATGGCTTCATAGGCGCCTGGGTGCCAGATCGGCGATCAACGTCGCCGCGGTCACGGCGCCGTTCGTCTGGTAGGTGCTCGAAACCGCCTTCATTGCCGATCGGATGGTTGGGCGGCTCATCAGCTCTCGCAGCCGTTCGGCAACGGTCGCTACGGACGCGTGAGCGAGGTTCTCCACAAGGCCGATGCCGGCCCGCTCGACAAAGAAGGCCTGGTGAAACTGATCGTTGCACATCGGCGAGATCAGCATCGGCACGCCCGCGACGATAGCCTCCATCACGGAATTCGCACCGCCATGGGTGACGAACACGTCCGTGCGCCGCAGAAGCTCCGGTTGTGGCGCATAGCGATATACGTCGCAACCTTCGCGAGGTTCGGACCAGCGAGGATCGTCCGCCAGGTCGCCCATCGCGAGGACCAGATGGACGTTCAGCAGTTTTCCGGCGGCGCAGATCTTTTCGAAAACGTCGGGCCAAAAGTAGATCTGACTGCCGAAGGAAACGTAAATAATCGGGCGATCCGTCGGCAGCGGGCGGAGCGCCGTTTCGTCGCCGCGACCGTGCAGCGGAAGCGACGGTCCCACCAGCGTGACGCCCGCCGGCGGCTTTCCGACCAGGGCTTCTGTAGCGAACGCAATCGTTAGATGGGGAGACACCGCGTCGCAGCCGGAGAAGCGGGCGTCGAGGCCAAAGCTCGCAAACACCTCCGCTCGGCGCTCATGCAATTGCCTGACCGTGCGCAGCAGCGCGCTGTCGAGCTCGGGAGGGATCACCGGGTTCAGCGAGTTCGAAATCGATGCCCACGGCAGGCCGTCCACCTGCGCCGCGATGGCAGCCGCGTAGTAGAGCGGGTCGACCACCACGACATTTGCGGCTTCGCGGCGATACCAGTCCCGCAGCCCTTGCACACCGTCGGGCAGGTCGCCCAGGAGGAGCTGCTCGATCCACAGATGGAGCCGGTCACGATCTCCAATCAGCTCAACCAGCTCCGCGCCGCGAGTCACGCGGCCTTTGGCTCCTGACGGCATCAGGTCGTAGCGGAAGACCAGGCCGGCTCTCGCGATCTGGTCGGCAATATTGCCCGGCGCCGCGATCACCACCTCATGACCGGCTTCCTGCAGCGCCTGCGCCGGGCCGATATACGGGTGGATGTGTCCCTTCTCCGGAACGATCGCGAACGCAATCTTCACTGGGTCGCTCCGTACGACCGCTCAACCGACTCAAACCGCTCGAACCAGCTCATCACCGCAAGCAGGCGAAAACAGATGCCGGTTTCCTGTTCGGTTTGCGGAGCCTCCCCAACCGCCAGGCGCTCCACGGCGTCGCTGTCCACATAGGGTTCCAGCAGCGCGCCTGACCGGTGCCAGGCTTGTGCGAAATGACGATGGAGGATGGCGTTCGCGCGCAGGTTTTTGGTAAGGGCCGACTTGGGCCGCCACGCGATGGCGGGGTCCAGAAAGCGCTCCGCCGCCCGCCGCAGGTGCCACTTCTCTACGCCATCGCGGTAGCCGAGTTCCTGCGGCAGCCGCTGCGCCAGCGCCAGCAGGCGAGCGTCGCCGAACGGCACTCTGCCTTCGAGCGAGTGCGCCATCAGGTGAATGTCGCCGTTGTGCATCAGCCGCGTGAGCCAAAGGTGATGAATGAGGCAGGACATCGCCAGGCGCTGCTCGCAGACCGTGGTCCAGCCGTAGCCACGCTCCTCCGCGAAGCGCCGGTACTTGCAGGTGAAGTAAGCGGCTGGATCATCGAGAAAGCCGTGCCGCAGCGGAGCGGCGCCAAAAAAGTCGATTACGCGCCGGGGAGAGTCGATGCGACCGGGGTCGAGCAGGAAAGAATAACCGAAGTGCGTTTCATCGGCGGCGTCGCCCACCAGCACCGCCTTTACCTGCGTCGCCGCGGCTTGCGCCAGCAACTGCTGCGAAATTTCCTGCTCCCAGGCGCAGATCAGGTCGTTGGTGCGGAGCGTACGCAACAGAGCCTCTTCGTAGCGGGCGTCGTCGACGGTGACGAGCGAATGCGCGCAGCCGTGGTCGGCGGCTACCTTGATGGCGAAGTCGCGGTCGGCGCTCTTGACGATAAGGGACCGCGCGTAATCGACGGTTTGCTCACCCTCGTACGCGATCGTCCAGGCACGCAGTGGACGGCCGCTGTGGCGCTGCGCGGCGGCGGTCAGAAAGCTGGAATCGACGCCTCCACTCAGGAAAACGCCGACGGGAGCATCGGCCCGCAGACAGGCGGCCGCCGCCTTTTCCACGCCGTTCGCGAGCTGTTCAACGAAGCCATCCACATTCTGCGGATCGCTTTCCTGCGGTTCGCTGCGCTGGTGCGTGAAGCGGAAGTAAGCGTCGACGCTTACGCGACCGTCTCTGACATGCAGGCGGTGTCCCGGCCTGAGCCGCTCCATACCCGCAAACGGCAGAGCGGTGACGGAGCTGAAGTACGGCGCGATCAGGCTTTCCGCAATGGCTTGGCCGTTTGGCGAAAAGCGCACCGCGCCGCTTTCCACGAGTGCCCCTGCTTCAGACGCAAACGCCAAACGGCCTGCATCGCAGGCGTAGAAGAACGGCTTGGTGCCCAGCGGGTCGCAGGCGGCGAAACCGCTCTGCTGCAAAGCGTCCCAGATAAAAAACGCGAACATGCCATTGAACCGCTTCGGCGCGTCGCTACCCCACTTCAGGTACGCCGCGAGCACCACGTCCGTGTCGGTGACAAGCGCGAACGGTGTGTCGAGCTGCAGCTCCTGCCGGAGCTCCGGGTAGTTGTAAACTTCGCCGTTGTAGACGATCACGTAGCGGCCGTCCGGCGAGCGTAGCGGAAGCGGAAGCGATGCCGGACCGACTATCGCCAGGCGCGTCTGCGAGAGCGCGCAGCAGCAGTCGGTGAATCGGCCGGCACCGTCCGGTCCACGGTGTTGCAGTAAATGTTCCATGTGCGTGACGCAGACTCGATCCTGCGTTTGAAGGCCCGCCGCCCGGACGATCCCGGCTATTCCGCACATGGCGCAGCCTCCCGGAGCCACTGCTGCAACAGGCCCGTCGTATAGGCCAGGCAGGACGTACGTGTGTCGCCGGCTAGCGCCTTTTCTACTTTCGCAGACGGCAGCACGGCTCGTGGCCGCGAGGGCAATGTCATCGGCGGAAAAAGGGTGGGTTGCTTGGCGAGCACCGGCACGCCGAGCTTTCGGGCGAGATCTCTAACGGGCTGCTTATCGGGCCACCGCCGCCGGCAAAAAGCGATCACTTCTTCCGCCATGAACGGCGCTACCAGGCGAATGCCCGCACCGCGCAAACAGGAGATCGTCAGGGGCAGCAGGTCGCAGTCCCAGTCCCACCGCATCACCTGGTCGGCGGCGTCGCCTGTCACAAGAGTCGTGATGCCTTTTGCGCGGAGCCCTTTTGCCAGCAGCCATTTGGAAACAGGATGCAGGTTGTAAATGGACGTCTGGGTGACCACGGTGAACTCCGCGAGGGCTTCGACGAAATCCTCGGCTGTGGCGCGCATACATCGGCACGGTATGCTCAGCGCCTTCGAGGAACGCTCGACCTGCTCCCACTCACAGTACCCGGGGATCCCGGTTTGGAGGTACCAACCGCAGACGGGGTATCCCAAACGCTTCAGAAGAGCGGCCAGCAGCCAGGAATCCACGCCGCCGCTGACCGCCACGGCAACTTCCCCACCGTTCGGGAGCGCGCGGGTGAGTGCAAGGCTCAGGCGCGCGTCGAGGCTGAGTGCCTTTACGGCTTTGGACCCCGGACCTTCCAAACCGTCGCCTCGTACCAGGGCTTCACCGCCCGCCAGCGGACCCGCTCCCTGCAGGATGCCGGCAAACGGCGTGAGGCAGCCGATGCCACGGCCTGCGGGGTACCGGTCGTAGAAGTCAGAAGATAGTTGCCGCTCTTCTTCCGAACATTGCCTGTAAAGGTCGCGCAACGAGGTGGAACCGATCCCCGTGCGCGGGTGCAGGAAGGATTGTTGCCACTCCGTCATCGTTTCGCCGGCACCACTTCCGATAAGGTCACCATCTGCTCGCGCTTCACCCGCACAGACACAGGCGATAGCTGGCGATGGGTTTGGAGCGGAGCGTCTCCGCCGTTGCAAAGAAAGCACGTGCTCAACGGCTCGCTGCGCTCCAGGTGCCGCTTGATCCTGAGGGCCAGAGCGCCCGGGTCGGCATCATGGACGGCGATGCCGTCTTCGAGGAACTTCTGAGGATCGGTGGCGAACTTCTGCACATACTGCGGACGCGTGCAGGAATAGAAATGACCTCGCTTGATGCTATGGCAGCGGTGCCGGATCCAACAGTCCCGAAACGTGTTCTCAGCGTCTTCGTAGGAGGCCAACTCGCTGCGGTCGAGGCAGGTAAACTTGTCCTGCACCTTCCAACTCACCTGGATGTTCCGGCTCCGGGCTGCGCGCGCGATGAAGCGGATCAGCGGCTTGGGCAGGGCCGGTTCCGGGTACAGCGATACCGCCAGCACATCGATGCATTCCCAGGCTCGCGGCGTGAGCCGTTCCAGAAGAAAGCCGTTTGTCGTAAGTTGAATGCGACGGCCCACATCGAGCGATTTCGCCATGGCCAGCAGCCGTTCCAGGTCGGGGTGCAGCAAAGGCTCACCCCCGACGATCTTCAGGAACTGCGGCGCGACGACTCGGCCCACCGCTCGCAGATCGCTCTCAAACTCGAGCGGATCGGCCAACCACTTTTTGAGAATCGGCGAAAACGAACAGCAATGGTCGCAGCGCAGATTGCAATGGTCGGCGATGTGATACTCCAATGCCCTGGTCTGCACCTTGCCGTCGACGATGCTGTAGTCCATGGTTTTGGTCCCCGCCGCGCGTCCCCGCGCCAGCGCCGCTCCGGATCAGTGCCCGCTCCGGAGAGCTTCTTCTACAATCCTACACGGCGCTTACCGTCACGTCCGAGCGCGGCTGAAAGGCTGGTGACGAGACTGAGCCGTCCATACTGGAAGCTCGACGGCAGAGCTGGAACCGTTTTCACAAAGGTGCAGTGGCCAAATAGCGGCTGGAAAAGGTCTTTCCTTCAAAGAAGTTTGCCCTAGCTCACATGCACAACAGGACTCGATCCACGTCTTTGACCGCTTTACGCAGCACTTCGTGGGTCAATGGAGCGGCATCGCCTTCGCCGAGAAAAATGAAGCGGAAGACGTTCGCGATGGGGTTGCCTTCCCTCCACTTGAAGTATGCGTGGGGCACCTGTCCCGTAGTCTGCTCCAGGTGGACAAGCAGCGCCGCGATCGAGTTCGCGACTACGGAACTCTTCGCGTAAAGAATTTTGTGCGTTCCCATAAGCCGGGCTTCGACGTGGAGGCACTCGGAAAAATCCGACGCATCGGTGCGCTCGACTTCCAGAAAATACAGCGTTTCGCCAGAGTGCAACCCGTACAGCTTGCGGACGATAGATTCCACCCGGTCGAGATCGGCGGGGCCTTCAGGCTGCGGCCGGCGGGCGATCAGCAGCACCGGTTCCGAACTGTTTCCGGCCAGCATCGTGGAGGCTTCCGTCGAGAGCTCCACGCTGGTAACGCGAAGCTCGGTGGAACGCATCGCCCGCGACACGAGGGAGACCGCGATAATCGTCAGGATGAAGTAGGAAGAAATCTTCAGACCCTCCGGTCGCTGCCAAACGTTCAGCGCCGTGGTGTAGATAAAGATCGCTGTCACCAGGAGGTACACCCAACGCAGGCGCTTCTTCCAAAGCGAGATAGTGACAGCGGTCGCCGCCGAGGTGATCAGCACGAGGACCCCGGTCGCGTAGGCGCCTCCCTGCGCGTCTACGTCGGCGCGAAAGGCCAGCGTGACAACCACGGCGATGCTCATGAAAACGAGAACGAGGGGGCGTGACGCCTGCGCCCATTCCGGAGCCATGCCGAGCCGGGGCAGGTATCTCGGGATCAGGTTGAGGAGCCCGGCCATGGCCGAAGCGCCGGCAAAGGCGAGGATCAGAATTGTGCTGACGTCGTACAGCGTGCCGAACCCGTTGCCGAAATACAGGTGCGCCAGGTAGGCCATGGCGCGTCCGTTCGCCGCTCCTTTTTCCGCAAAGGCCGCCGGAGGGATCAGCAGCGTGGTCACGACACTGGTGGCGATCAGAAAGACACTCATAATGATGGCCGCGGTATTGAGCAGCTTACGGGTGTTGCGTATGCGATCGGGAAGGTCTTTGCCGGCGATCAACGGCATAACCGCCACGCCGGTCTCAAACCCGGACAGTCCCAGCGCCAGCTTGGGAAACAGCAGCAACGACACGCCCAGCATGGCAAGCCAGTTGGAGTGCTGCGCAAAAAGAGCGTCGCGCCAGCGCGGCAACAGTTCCGGGTGAATCATCACCTCGTGCAGTGCCTTGGCGGTAACGACTGCGTTGAGCGCGAGATAGACCCCAACCAGAACCACCGCGATGCCGATGGCTTCCTTGAACCCTTTGAGGAAAATGGCACTCAATGCCGCCAGCAGAAGCAGCGTGATCAGCATCTGGCTGCTGAGCCAGTGCGGGGCAAAGGGGTTGTGCACGAAATGGGCAGCCGCATCTGCGGCGGAAAGGGTCATCGTAATGATGAAGTCGGTCGACGCGAAGCCGAGCAGCACGAGCACGAAGGCTTTGCCGCCCCACTCCGGAAACAGCCGCTCCAGCATCGCGATGCTTCCCTGCCCGTTGGGGCTCGCTCCCGCCACGCGCCGATACAGTGGAAGCGCCGCAAACAGGGTAACCAGCACGAGAATGAGGGTGGCGATAGGAGACAAAACGCCAGCCGCGAGGAACGCGATTCCCGGCTGGTAGCCGAGGGTCGAGAAATAGTCGACACCGGTAAGGCACATAACGCGCCACCACGGATGCACCGCTTCGGGAGCGCTATGCACGCCTTTAGGCAGGCGAAGATCGGCCAGAAGCCAATCACCAAAACCGGACTTCGTCATGCAAGCTTCCCCTGAACTGCGGATTGATGTGGTGCACCATCATCCCACGAGCGGCTCAGATGCGGGGTCATCCGGCCAATACGCGAGGCTGGCGGGTAGGAGCGTGGAAGTCGGCAGGCTTTTTGGCAATCCACTTCAGGAAGCGTTGCAGGTCTTCTCGCCCCCGCAGCACGTCCATATCCGCATAGTTGCGAGCAAGCTCATGATTCGAAAGATGAGCATGGATGGCGCGATGGCAAATGGGATGGACCCGCACCGTCCTGGTGCCGCCTTCGTTCTTCGGCACCGGATGGTGCCACTCCACGCGCGCCCCGAGCGGGCGATGACACAGGGCACAAAGAGCCGATTCAACGGGCACTCGCTGCGCCTGGCTCTGCTGCAACTGCTGCAGTCTCTGCTTTTTCTTGACACGCCCAACCATCACCTTGTTCGATGCCTGAGCCGGGGCAAGCGCCTACTTGGCGGCAGCCGGCGTGGCGATGCCGTCGAGCCTGGCGGTAATTTCCGGAGAAAGCTCGAGAGCTCCGGCTTCGACATTCTCATGCAGATGCCCGATGGAGGAGGTGCCCGGGATGACCACCACATTCGGCGAGCGGGCCAGGAGCCAGGCCAGAGCCACCTGAGATGGAGTCGCCTGTACCGACTCCGCCACGTCCGCGAGAACCGCCGCCTGCTCCGCGGACAGCCCCTTTAGCGGAAAGTAGGGGACATACGCGATATCCTGCGCGGCCAACTCGTCGATCATGGCGTCGTCGGCGCGGGTAGCGAGGTTGTACATGTTTTGCACACAAACAATATCCGCGATCTTCTGGCCTTCCTTGATCTGCGCGGACGTCACATTGCTGAGCCCAAGGGAGCGGATGAGGCCTTTCTGCTGCAATTCCGCGAGCACCGTCAAGGGTTCTTCGATGGGGAAGTCAGGGGGGCAAATGGGCGGGCCGACGCGGAGATTGAAGAGGTCCAGGGTTTCGAGCCCAAGCTCCCGCAGGTTGTCGTGAACGTCGTCGATGAGTTCCTGCCGTGAAAATGCACTGACCACCTTGCCGTCTGCGGTTCGCAAAGGAGCCGTTTTGGTCGCGATCACCAGGTTCGACGGGTACGGATGCAGAGCGTCCTTAATGACGCGATTGGTGGTGTGGGGGCCGTAATACCCGCTTGTATCGATGTGAGTGATGCCGGAAGCGACAACCTCACGGAGGACCGCGACCGCCGCGGCGTGATCCTTGGGCGGACCGGAAGCTCGAGGACCGGCGAGCTGCATAGCACCGTAGCCTACACGGGTTACGTTCAGATCGGTTCCCTTGAAGGTGAACGTTGTGCTCTGTGTCGTCTGTTCCATGGTGATCTCCTCGAAGGTGCGCAGCGTATAACCAGGCTGTTTTGAAATGGGATGAAGTGCGTTGTGACTCCGCCGGAGAGCGGAGGGAGCTGCGTCGCTTCCGGCAAAGCCGAAAGCCGCAGATCCCTCCGTTGTTCAGGGCAGGATGTGGAAGTCTGAACGGACGCGGTTACAGGTTTAACAGCCGTTGCGCGTTCCCGTGACAGATTTTGTTCCGATCCAGCTCGCTGATCGGCGCGTTCTCGATAAAGTGGACCGCCTGCTCCGTGTACTCATACGGGTAGTCGATCGAGAACATGATGCGGTCGGAACCGAGGGCCAGCATGGCGCAGAGCAAGGGCGCCGCCGAAAACGAGCCCGCCGTCGTGATCATCACGTTTTCACGGATGTAGTCCGAAGGCATCTTCTTGATCTGGTTGCGGTGCTGCATCATGTTGTAGCGGCTGTCGAGCCTCCACAGCACATATGGCAGCATTTCGCCCATGTGGCCGAGAATCACGGTGGCCTTCGGGAAACGATCGAACACGCCACCGTAGATCATGCGCAGGGTGTGGCCGGCGGTTTCCGGGCCCCACTCCCACGCGGGCCCGGCCATTTCCGGGTAGCCGACAATGTTTGCGGGCTCCACGGGGCTGTCCGCCGGATGCAGATAGATGGGCACGCCCAGCTCCTCGGCCTTCTCCCAGACGGGGAAAAACTTCTCGTTGTCGAGATACTCGCCGTTGGTGTGGCCATTGATCAGGGCACCTTTCAGCCCGAGGTCCTTGACAGCTCGCTGCAACTCGGCCGCGGCTGCCCTCGGGTCCTGCAGCGCAAGGTGCGCAAACCCTGCGAGGCGCTTGGGGTGTTTCGCAATCTGCGCGGCAAGCAGGTCATTGACTTCAATGGCGCTCTTCACCGCCTTCGCAGGGTCCGGAGCGAGCTGAAGGCCAGGAGTGGTCATGGACAGAACGCACATGTCGATGCCGTACTTGTCCATCTCGTCGATGCGCATCGTGTCGAAGTCCATCAGGCGCGGTTTGCAGTATTCGATGAAGTCGGGGTCGATGGTTCCGTACACATCCTTGGCGTACTGCGCCAGTTCGGGGGTCGAGAAATGCTCTTCAAGTACAATTTTCTTCGTGGGGGTCGACATACGAATCTCCTGGAAAGTGCTGCGTTTTTTGTTGAGCGAACCGGGCATTGGCCCTAGGCATGGGTCATGTGAAGCACGGGCTTGATGACACTGCCGTTGAGCGATCCTTCTGCCGCGGCGTTGATTTCCGCAAAGGGAAAGCTGGTCACCATCTTGTCGACCGGCAGCCGGCCTCTCCGGTACAGCTCTACCAATTCAGGGATAAAGACGCGCGGGATAGCGTTCCCCTGGTTGGTGCCCATCACGCGCAGGCCGCGAGCGACCATGCCCGTCACGTTGACGGGAACGCTCATGCTGGGGTCATGCGGCACGCCGACAACTACGCAGGTTCCCGCTGAAGCGAGACTGCCAATGGCCGAGCCGAGCGAGTGAATGTTGCCGCTGGTCTCAACGGCGCCATTGAGACCGGCACCGCGCGTAAGCTCAAGAATGCGCTCCGCGACGCCACCGCCCTTGGCGTTGATCACGTCCGTGGCTCCCATCGACTTGGCCAGAGCAAGACGCTCGTCATGCATGTCGACCGCGATCACCTGCGCCGCACCCGTGAGCCCGAGACCCATCAGCGCCGCCATTCCGACAGCACCGACGCCAAAAACGCCAACTCTGTCCCCTGGACCGGGCTTGAGAATGTGGGTCACCGCGCTGACCCCGGTCTGTATCCCGCAGCCGAGGGGTGCTAGAACATTGGCCGGGATGTCGTCAGGAACCTTGATGGCCGAGCGCGCCATAGTCAACAGATATTGTGAAAACGACGACTGCCCGAAGTAGTGGCCGTGCAGCGGCTTGCCGGCTTCGTGAAGCGTAGCCGAGCCGTCCCCGCGGGAGCCGCCGAGCATGTTCAGCCGTGGCCAGTCGACGCAATACACCGGTGCCCCGTTGAGGCACGACGGGCAATGACCGCAGTGGCAGAAGCTGACCACCACGCGATCTCCGACGACAAGGTCATGCACGCAGGAGCCAATCTCTACGATGCGGCCAACGCCTTCATGCCCGAGCACGCCGGGAAGCGGAAACGGAACGCCGCCGGCGCGTGCGGAAAGATCAGCGTGGCACATACCGCTAGCCTCCACCTGCACAACGATCTCATCGGGACGCGGAGCGGAAAGCTCCACGTCCCGAAGCACAAATGGACCGTTGACGACGTCTACAACAGCGGCCAGCGTGGTCCTTCCGCCAGCCGTGGAAGCGGAATTGCTTGCAGCGGATCCGCTCATTAGTGGGCCCCTGGGATGAACGCGTGAGAAATCTGCTTGTACTCGAGGAAGTCTTCGAGAGACGCGAGCCCGCCGAGCCGGCCGAGTCCGCTGGACTTGAAGCCGCCCTCTTCGAACTCCACCGCGAGGTTGGCCCAGCTGTTGATCGAGATCAGGCCGGCATCCAGTTCGCGCGCCACGCGCAGCGGACGATCGCAGTCGCGCGTCCAGATGCAGGCGCTCAGGCCATATTCTGTGTCGTTCGCAAGCGCGATGGCTTCTTCTTCCGTATCGAAAATCTGCAGTGTCTTCACGGGGCCGAAGGTTTCGGACTGCACAATCGGCATCTTCGAGTCGGTGACTTCAAGCAGAGTCGGATGGTAAAAGGCCCCGCCGGCCAAGTGCGGCAGCGTAGAGGGTCCGCCACGAACGATCACCTTGGCGCCGCCCTTGATCGCGTCCTCCACGGCAGCGTTCACGCGTGCCACCGACTTGATGTCGATCAGTGGGCCCATGTCGGTGCTCGGGTCGGAGGCCGGGCCTGCCGTCACCTTCTCGAGCCGCGCCGCCAGTTCCGTCTTCAAGCGCTCCGCCACGGAACGCTGCACCAGCAGGCGGCTGCCCGTCATGCAGAACTGCCCCGCAAACACGGTAAGCGACTTTTCGAGCACCGGAAGCATGGACGGAAAATCGGCGTCCTCAAACACGAGGTGCGGCGTCTTGCCGCCAAGCTCTAGGCCTACGCGCTTCATGTGCTTCGCAGCGGCTTCGGCAATCAGGCGACCCGTGTGCGTGCTGCCCGTGAAGCTGATAACGGGCACCAGCGGCGAGTCGACGAGAAGGCGTGCGCCGTCCGCACCCGATTCGACAAAGAAGTTCGCGACACCCTTGGGAATTTCGGGGACGCTGGCGATGATCTCGCAGGCAAGGGCCGAGCTTTGCGCGGCTTGCGACGGCATTTTGACAACCGCTGTGCAGCCTGCCGCGAGGGCTGGGGCGAGAGCGCGAATCATCAGGTACGCCGGCGAGTTCCACGGAATAATAAGACCGGCAACGCCGACCGGCTGACGCAGAGAAATCGACTGACGACCGGGGATGGTGTCGAGAACACGGCCGAAGGTCTGCGTCGCCAGGCCCGCAGCAAAACGCAGGCCGCGGATGATGAACTGCGCTTCAAAGGTCGCTTCGTAGCGGGTTTTTCCGTTTTCGAGGCAAAGTGTATCGATCACATCCTTCAACCGCGCCGCATACGCGTCGGCAAGGTGGCTGAGAGCCGTTGTGCGCAGCATGGGGTCGAGCCGCCAGGTGCCCTGGCGAAATGCTTTATACGCCGCATCGACAGCTTGCTGCGCTTCGCTCGATCCGCCGTCGTAGAAGGTGCCGATAGCCTTGCCGTCCGCGGGATTGATACTTTCCTTTTCGGCTCCGGAATGAACCCACTCGCCGCCGATCCAATGACTTGCCTTACGCTGATCCGCCATGTGCCTTGCTCCTTTACGACCCGCAGGCCGTTCTGTTCAATGTCCAAGTGTACGCATATCGCCGTCGACTATGTCGCGGTCACTCGCGGCGCAAACGACCTCCGCCCGGGATACCGGTCGGTTGCCGTGGCTGCTGATTACGCTCTCCCGATAAGGGCAGCCGTGTTGTCGTGGTAAATCATCTTCAGGGTGTCGCGGGGGATCCCCAACGACGTCAGCCCTTCCACGCCAAACAGCGGCGTCGACCAGGGATAGTCACTTCCATAAAGAATCTGATTGGGTTTCGCCCAGGCCTGCAGCGCGGCAAATGCCGGGTTGTTGGCAACGGTCGCTGTGTCTACATAAATTTTAGCCAAGGCCGCAATCGGACCCTCGGGAACGCGGCTCATAAGCTCCGGACGAAATTTCTCAATGCCTCGCGTAATACGTGAGTGGATGGTCGGCAACATACCACCTCCGTGCGAGAAGATGAACCGTATGTTGGAGTATTTGCTCAGGGTACCCGACCAGAGAAGACTGGTGATAGTGCGGCCGGTGTCTACTGCATATTCCGTGCTTGGGGTGGGAACGTCGGGGATCAAGTCGCGGCAGCACGGCGCGTCGGTCGGGTGAATGAACACCACAGCCTTGCGGCGGTTCAGTTCCTCAAAAAGTGGCGTGAACGACTTGTCCCCCAGGTAAAGGCCGCGATAGTTCGTCATGAGCCCGACGCCTGTGGCACCCAGATTGTCATATCCGTATGCGACTTCTTTTAGAGACGCATCGATGTTGGGCATAGGGAGTGCGGTGAAGAAAAGGTAGCGGCCTTTGCTTGTCTTACTGAGCTCGGCGGCAAACTCGTTGCAGCGTCGCGCCAGCGGGGCCATTTCCTTTTCCGGGCCGAAGTCGAACCCCGGCGAATCCACTCCCGGCGACGAGATGGAAAGGATAGCTGTGCTGATGTTGGCTTTGTCCAGCTCGGCCGTATCTTTTTGCGCTGTCCATCGCACAATGGGGTCACTGCTACTCGCCTTCGTCGACACGAGCCAAGGCATGATCCGCTCCGTGTAGAAGGGCGGGAGATAGTGATGGTGAACGTCAATAATTGGGGCGGGCGGTTGCGGCGCAGCAGTCGCGGGACCGAGAGCTTTCTGGCACAGAGCGGACATGGAAAGGCTGGCCGTGCCGGCTAATAAAGAACGACGTGTCAGGTTCTGCGACGGATACATGCGACTTCCTCTCCCAGTGCTGCTACAAATCTGCCGGTGAACCCGGCGACGTGGGCCCGTACGGGTGCCAAAGGAAGCTGCACACTGCCGGCAGGAAGCCGGGCAGTGTGCAGGTGAGTGGGGCAGGTTAGAAGTTGAAGCGGCCGGCGAACTGGAACTGACGGCCAGCGAAACCGAATTGCGTTTGGGTGATCGCACCATAGCCAGCACCGCCAATAACGGAGTTAGGCTGCGCGAAGGTGGTTGTGTTGGTGAAATTGAAGCACTCCGCACGTAGTTCGAGCTTGAGCCGCTCATGAAGGGGAATGGTTTTGAAGAGTGACAAGTCGCCACGGCGAAGGTTGGGTCCGAAAACCTGGTTACGCGCTTCGTTGCCGGGTGTTCCCTGCTGCTGTGCAGCGAACGCACTGGTATTGAAGAACTGGTTGAGAGGGCCGCCACTTGTGATCTTTCCAACGACGTTCGGCTTATCGCCGGTGACGCCTGGCAGGTTGATAGGAGCGAGTCCGTTGCTCAGGGTCACGCTGTCGGTCACCGTGAAGGGAAAGCCGATCTGCCAGAATCCGAGACCGTTGAAGCGGAAACCGCCCAGCGCGGCCTTGTAGAAGCGGGTACCCTGCTTGCCGAATGGGAGATCGTAGCTGAAGAAGCCGGCGAACCGCTGCTTGACGTCGACCGGAGAGTTGCCATAATCGGCAGTGCCAATCTTGAAGGGCTGCAGCCCGAAGCCGTTGCTGCCGATGCCGTCGCCGCTGAACACGGCGAGTGTGTCATCCAAAGCGTGGGCGAAGGTGTAGTTCAAGTTGGCTGTCAAACCGTGCGTTGTGCGGCGCTCCACGGAAACCTGAACGGAGTTGTAAGACGACGATCCGAAATTGCCATACAGGTTGATGCCGTTGACGTTCGGAAGCTGTGCGGCATACCGAAAGGTCGGTGTTACCGCCGTTCCGGAAGGATCGGGAAGGTCGATGTTCGGAGAAGAGTCCGGAAGGTGCCGGCCCAACTCGGCCACGTATCCGGCCGTAACCACCGTTCCGTGGAAGTCCTTCTGCAGGAGGAGGTTGAACTGCTCGAGGTAGGGGTCCGTCTGGGAAGCGACAACGGAGATCAACCCGCCACTGAGAGCAGCCGTGTTGGTGGCCTGTACGGCCACAGGACCGATGCCCTGGGTCGAGAGAGGACCTGCGTGGAAGACGGCTCCGCTGTTGTAGCCGAAGGGGGGATTGTTGACGACCAAGCTGTTGCTGTTGGCGCCAGGGAAATACGTCAGGCCGAAACCACCGCGGAGAACGGTTCCTGGCGCGATCGTCGCATCGAAACCGAAGCGGGGGCTCACATCGTGATAGGGGGTTTGCAACCCGCCTGTGGCGTTATCAACAATAGACAACGTGGACAGGTTGAAGATCGCGTTGTTGCCGTTCTTTTCGTTCTGCTTGGTGTACACGTCATACCGCAAACCCAGGTTCAAGGTGAGTTTATCGGTCACACGCCAGTCGTCTTGAAAGTAAACGGAAGGCTCATACGAACGGTCATACGGCTTCGCGTTGAGTGCCTGACGCATCGTGATGTACTGCGTGCCCGTCAGGAGCTTGCTAAGAGAGGGAACGTAGGTTTTGGTAGCGGCCACCGCGGTCGGCGTGAAGATGAACAACCCCTTCGGGTACAGGGGTAGCTGGAAACTATAGTTACGGCGAAGCAAGGTCGCGCCTGCTTTATAGGTGTTGCGGCCATGGGTGTACGTCAGCGCACCTGCAAATTGGGTGTTGTGCTCTTCGTCGTAGAAGGGCTGCGAAATCGTATCGCCCAAGGTAGCGAACCCTACTACGGAGAAGGTGGCGAGGCCCGAGCATACGCTGCATTCGTTAGCGTTCGGAATCTTGTACGGCGGGTTGTCGTTCAGATTCTGTCCGGCATCAAGCGGCGTCGCTATCAAATTGAAGTAGGTGTATCCGGCATGCAATTCCAGCAGGAGCGACGGCGTGAAGATATGGGTGTATCCGAGCTGGCCGTTGTGAGCGACGGTGACGTTGTTACCCGGGAACGGAGCCGAAAGGGAACCGCCCGCGGCCACAGTACCGACGTTCGGCAAAGAAGGTGGCTGGAAGTTGGTCGTCCGATTGTATGAATAGCGTCCGAAGAGTTGGTCCTTGGCACCGAAATGGTGGTCGATGCGGAGGTCACCCAAGGAGGAATTGAGCACGGCGCTGGGATTGAAGATAAAGTTGCCGGTTGGGTCACCGGTGAGATTTGGCGCTGGGTAAAGCTTGAAGTAAGCGACACCTGTCGGGTCGAGGCTAGCGGTCGGAAGACTGGCGACAGGCGCACGCGTGAATGGGTTCGTGATGTCTCCGAAGTAACCAGGGGTCTGCTCCTCTAACAGAGTCGGCACAGTAGTTTTGAAGACCGTACCGGTCGCATCGACTCTTCGAAAACCTTCGTAATCCACGAAAAAGAACGTCTTGTCGCGCACAATCGGTCCAGAAAGGCTGCCGCCGAACTGATTCTGCCGCAGCTTCGGCTTACGGAAGGTGGACGGAAGGAAGAAGTTTCGGGTGTCTGTGATGTCGTTGCGGAAGAACTCGTACGCTGAGCCATGGAACTGATTGTCACCCGCGCGCGAAATCACGTTGATGACGGCACCGCCGGTACGCCCGTCCTGGGCGGTATACACGTTAATGTCGGTGCGGACTTCGCTGATGGCTTCGACTGAAGGACGCAGGAGTTGCACGCCGATGGTGCGGCTGTTGTTGTCAAGGCCGTCCAGCTGATTGTTGTTGGTGAGTTCGGTCTGTCCGTTGGCCGAAACCGACGAGTTCTGCCGGCGATCCGTGACGTTGGATCCGCTGGACAGTGAATTGGGCGACCCCTGGTTTACGCCGGCCTGCACCTGCACGAGCCCGATGTAGTTACGGCCGTTCAGCGGCGCGTCGACCAGTGTTTTCTCCGTGATCGTGCTGCCGACTGTTTCCGTGTCGGTCTGCAGCGCCGTGGGCGTGGCATTTACCTCCACGCGCTCATCGACGGAGCCGGGCTGAAGTGGAGCGTCGATACGCACGCGATCGCTTGTCGAGACCACGATGTTCGCCGCGCTGAAGGTTTTGAAGGTAGGCGAACTGACGGTGACGGTGTAGGTGCCCGATTGCAGCGCGCTGAACACATACTCGCCCGTGCTCTTGGTGGTGAACGTACGGACCTGGTGGGTTCCGATGTTTTCCACCTTGACCGTGGCTCCCCCAACGGTGGAGCCGGTGGCGTCCGTGACGGTGCCGAGGATGTCGCCGGTGGCGCCCTGGCCCCAGGTGGCGTTCATTCCTGCGAGCAAGGCAATAGCGAGCAAGCCGTACATGCATCGCAAGCGGGAGCTCCGCAGAGAACGAAAAACTGTTTTGATCAACTTCGAGGTACTGCCTTGTGTGAACGTTTCAAACATACCGACTCCTAAAGATGGCTCTCTGCGGTGCGGCGACCACTCTAACAGCAGATTGTGATTGTTCACAATAGGCACACCATACAATTTTGCTGAAGCGAGTGAAACCTGGATGCTGTTCGTATATTCAACAGTCCCTGAAGCACGCTTTCCGCCATCAAGAGGAAGAAGCCTGCTCGGTCTGAACGCGATACGGGAGCGGGCATTTGAGCCGATCGCCACGTTGGAGGCTGTCATAGTCGGCAAAGCTCGTCATAAAATGAACTGTGATTAGTTCACCGAAGAGCCGCATGCCCCGGAATCGAGGACCAATGCCAAAATCTGAGATCGCCACACGATCCTCCGCCGCTCCCGTGCCCGTCGACTGGAGGGTACGCGTCGGCCGCGAACGGCGTGAAAAGATGCGGGAACGCCTGCTTGTCGCGGTGTTGAACTGCTACGCGAGCCGCAAACAGCACGAGGCACCGAGCATCGAAGACATCATCAAGGAGGCAGATGTTTCACGCGCGACGTTCTATCTTCATTTCCTTTCGCTCGAAGAAGCGGTGAACGCACTCGGGCAAGACATTGCCGACGAGACCGTGCGCAACATGAACGCCCTGCTGCAGGTCGCGGAAAGTCCCTTGCAGAAACTGGCCACGGGTATCCAGTTATACCTGGTGCGGAGTGTGACCGACCCCAAGTGGGCGGCGTTCAGTTCACGAACAGACTTCATCTCGCGGGATACCACTCTGCGCAAAGTTCAGCAGCAGCACCTGCTGGCCGCGCGCGAAGCGAAGCTGCTGCAGTTCAACGACGTGGAAGCGGCGACCAGCCTGATGAACGGAGCAATGCTGGAGGCCATGCGTCATCTCGTGATGGTCGACGACCGCAGCCGGGCATACGTTGAGGAAACAACGGTCATGATCCTGTGCGGCCTGCGGGTCGATTACGAACTCGCCCGGCAGGTGGTTCACGAGCGCGCCATCTTTATTCGCGGGCTGGCGCCGGACTGCGTAGCGTGGTGGACTGACCCCTGGAACTAGGGGCGCTCCTTTTCGGC
>CALMON010000136.1:19701-40578 GCA_937871785.1 uncultured Granulicella sp. | reverse complement strand
CCCGTCTGCTGCCGACGCCACCGAACGAACAATTGACGCATGTCCGCGAGAAAGTAATAAAAGTCGATCGCCGCCCGCTGCGCGCAGTTTCCGCAGCCGCAAGGGGTCGCGCCACATCTGGAGCTGCTCGCCTTTACGTCCTCGCGCGCGGCGTCCGCAACGCACAGCTTCCTTCTGACCCCCGTCTTGCAGGCCGAGCAGCAGCTCCGTCTCGCGCGGGAGCGCTCCCGCCAGAAACGCGGTCCACCGATGACCCTCCCCACCGTCGGTTAGCTGTTCCGCGCTCGCCCCCTGCGCGAAAACACTCCCCTTCCATGCCTGTTTCACGACCGAAGGCTACGCCGCGTCCGCGCGTGTGTTCCCTGTCCGGGAGAGTCCCATGTTGCTCCTCAAACCGCTCAGTACGGTCTTTTTCCTCGCCTGCGCAGGAACCGTCGCCGCGCAGCAGACCATCAACAACGCGTCGCTGGAAGGCCATGTCACCGATCCGAGCGGGGCCATGCTCGCGGGAGCCACTGTCACTGCGCTCAACACGGAGACTCACATCGCCTCCACGGCAAACACTGACCGCGCCGGAGCCTTCCGCGTCCCATACCTCGCCGTTGGACGTTACCAGGTCACAGCCCGGGCCGCCAACTTCCGCGTCACAAGCCAGACGCTTACGCTTGCCGCCGGCACGACGCAAACCGTCACCCTGGCGTTGGCAGTGTCCGGCCCGGAAGAAATCGTCACTCTCGACGAAGATCTGCAACCGCGCACGGACAACATCACCGAAGTAGCCACCAGCATCTCCTCGGCTGAGGCCACGGAGCTTCCTTATGCTTCCCGCAATTTCCTTGACCTTGCGCTACTCGCCCCGGGTGTGTCGCGCACCAACACCGCCGCCAATCAGCTCTTCGCGGAAACCTCGGCCGTTCCGGGCCAAGGCTTGTCGATCAACTCGCAGCGCAATTTCTCGAACTCCTTCCTGATCGACGGGCTTTCTGCCAATGACGACGCAGCGGGTCTGGTGCAGGCGGCCTTTCCGCTCGACAGCATCGCCGAGCTGCAGGTCGTCACCTCCGGCGGTCAGGCGGAGTTCGGCCGCGCGCTGGGCGGCTATCTCAACTTCGTCACCCGCAGCGGCACCGACACGCTGCACGGTTCCGCCTACGGTTTCCTGCGCAACCAGCGCCTGAACGCCGCCAACGCGCTCTCGCAGTCGACTGTCCCCATGACCGAAGCGCAGTTCGGCGGCTCACTCGGTGGACGCATCGAGCGCGACCGCAGCTTCTACTTCGTCAACGCGGAGCAGCGCAATCTGAATGGCCACGGCACTCTGAGCATTGCACCGGCAAACGCGGCCAGCATTAACGCTACGCTCAACGCCGCCGGGTACAAGGGCTCGCGCCTTGGAGTCGCTTCCGGGCCGACAGCCCTTTATGCCAACCCGGTCCACGCCACCAATCTTTTCGTCAAAGGCGACCGCCAGATGAGCAGCCGCGACAGCTTTTCCGCGCGCTACTCGCTCTACCGCGTCACCGCGCAGAACTCTCGCGGAGCCGGCGGTCTCACCGACATCTCCGCAGCCGCCGCGCTCGCCGACACCGACCAGACCGTCGCCATTTCGAACATCTTGACCCCCACTGCCTCTGTCGTGAACGAAACGCGCGCGCAGTTCACCAACAGCAATCTTGCCGCCCCCGTTAACGACCCGAACGGACCCGCAATCAGCATTTCAGGAATCGCCACCTTGGGCACGCTTTCCGGCTCGCCGACGGCCCGCTACGATCGCCTGTTTGAAGTTATCGACAACCTGTCCCGCTCACTCGGCGACCACTCGCTACGCGCCGGGGTCGATTTCCTCGACAACGACCTCACCATCACTTTTCCCATGTCGAACCGCGGCAGCTACGCGTTCTCGTCGCTGCCCAACTTTACCGTCGGCCGGTACACCACCTTCACGCAGTCGTTCGGCAACCCCGTCGTTCCGCAAACCAACCCCAACCTCGGCCTGTACCTGCAGGACGAGTGGCATGCAACGCCCTCGATCACCGTCAACGCTGGCCTGCGATACGATCTCCAGTTCCTGCGCTCGGTCGCTACCGACACGAACAATGTGTCGCCGCGCATCGGTCTTGCCTGGACGCCGTTCGCGGACCATCGCACCGTGGTCCGTGCCAGCTATGGTCTGTTTTACGACCGCGTCCCGTTGCGTTCGTTGTCGAACGCGCTCGAGTCGAACGGCAACTCCACCACTCTGAACGGCGATACCTTCGTGACGCTCGCCCTCAACTACGGCCAGGCCGGCGCGCCGGTGTTCCCAGGCATCAACGGCGGCTACACAGCTACGAATCTGCCCGCCAACACTCGGCTGTCGCTCACCACGCTCGACCCTCACCTGCAAAACGCATACGCCCAGCAGGTTTCAGCCGAGCTTGAGCAGGAAATCGAGCCAGGGCTCACGCTGTCGATCAATTATCAGCGCGTTCGTGGCGAGCATCTGCTGCTGTCGCTTAATTTGAACGTTCCCACCTGCACAGCGACCGTCGACCCGGTCAACCTGTGCCGTCCGGTGAGCGCCTACGCCAACAACAAGCAGTACAGCGCGGCCGGCGACTCCTACTACGACGGCCTCGGCATCTCGCTGGTTCGCCGCCCGGAGCGCATCGGCAGCTACCGCCTCAGCTATACGTGGTCGCACGCCATCGACGATCTGGGCGAGTTCTTCTTTTCCGCACCCATCAACAATGCCAACCTAGCCGAAGACCGCTCACGCTCAGACGACGACCAGCGCCACCGGCTCACGTTCGACGGCATTCTGCATTCACCGCTGGACCGGCCCCATACGCTGCGCCAGCGAGTCCTGCACGGCTGGCAGTTCGGCGGGATTCTGCAATACACGTCCGCCCTGCCCTTCAACGTGGTCACTGGCGGCCAGACAATCCAGACCACCACGCAACGGCCGTGCGCCCCGGGCTTTTCGCTCACGGCCGCGGGCGGCGCAAATCCTTGCACACTGGGCCTGCTGGGCGCCATCATCGGCCGCAACGCCGGCATCGGTTTCGACTACTTCACCCTGAACGCTCGCCTGTCGCGCACCGTTGCTCTGACTGAACACATCAAGCTCGAAGCCATCGCGGAGGCCTTCAATGCGCTCAACCATCGCAACAACCAGATACCGAACGCGACCTTCGGCACCGGAAGCTATCCTGCCGTGCCAGCAGCGACGGGCGCCTTCGGCCAACCCACCGCCGTCGCCGACCCACGTAGTGTGGAGCTCGCGCTACGTCTCAGTTTTTAGCGCATTTCTCCTGAAATGAAGTAGCTCTATCGCAGGGCTGAAGGCCCGTCTCATACGAGCCCGGGGGCAAAGCCCCAGGTGCCCCGCATGAACACGATCCAGTGTGCTGAGGGTGCGACTCCTCCATGCCACGGCGAGCACCACGTACAGAGGAACCGCGATCAAGCGCCTTCAAAACGCAAACCTGTGACAAGGGTTCACTCGACCGCAAAAACTCTACGTTGCCAATTTCTTGCGAAACAGGAAAGCGTCGACACCGCGCGCATAAAATCCAATTTCTACGCGCAGAAGTACATAGCCGAGTTTCTCGTACACGCGAATCGCGCGGCTGTTGCCGACATGCACATGCAGCACAATCGCGGCACCGCCTCGATCGATCGCATCCGCCTCCACTTGGCGCATCAGCTCTGTGCCGAGCCCCTGCCGGCGCCATGCGTCGCGAACGTCGAGAGTGACGATGTAGCCGACGAGTTTGCCCTGCTCCACATCGAAATTGGCGATCACAAAGCCGGCGAGAACGCCGGCATCTTCGGCGATCGAGACAAAGCTGTTAGCTGCGTGAGCGGATCGTTGCAGATCGCGCCGTGTCACGCGAAACGGCGACTCAAAGCAAAGTTCGTCAAGGACAAACATCGCGTTCGAATCGCCGCGTCGGTATCCGCGAAACGTCACGGAGCTATTCTGCTTTGGCAGTATCGACCATCACCGGCTGCACGACGACCCCGTCGTAGTTCGTCGCGCCGATCAGGTGCGTGCCGACCGGTCGGACGAACCGCAGGTCCCATCCGGTGTCGATGTAGGTGACCTTGTAGTCCGGCAGGTGCGCCGCGAACGTGAGCGTCGTTCCTTCGGACGTGACAAGAACCTGATTGCCAACCGCATCGAAGTAGATGCCCGTAACCCGCGTGACATAGAGATTCCGCAGCGTCTTCCAGGTAAGGCCGTAGTCGGTGGAATAGTACAGACCCTCACGTCCTCCCACCCAGATGTTCCCGGTCGAGTCCACCGAAAGCGCCGTCACCTGCGTAATCGCGTCTGGTAGAGAGACCGTGTCGAAGGTCTTGCCGGAGTCGACCGAGAGTGACAAACGACGTAGTCCAGCGACCGCCACCATCGCCTTTTCAGAAGCGACAAAGCGAGTTTCCGGCATTTGCAACGTGCTCACAGCAGTCCACTGCTGGCCGTTGAGTGTGCTCTGGTAGAGACCCTGCGACGTTCCCGCATACACGGTCTGCCCGTTGGCCACAAGAGCGTACACCGCCGCATCAAGTGAGATGGACCCTGCTGCCTTCGTCTTCACGGCGACAGTCGACTTCAGCGCTAGCTTTGCACCGGGCCTTGCGACCGGCTTGGCTACCACTTTCGGCATCGCTTCCTGGGGCTTGGCAAAGACGTTTCCAGAGGCAGACCACGCGCCATTGTTGAGCTTGAAGATGCCATGGCTGGTTCCCGCCAGCACAGAATCGTCTGCCGTCACTGCGAGGCTGTACACATCGCGACCGTTCAGACCGGCGCTCTGCTGTTGCCAGCGTACGCCGCCGTCAAGGCTCATGAACACGCCACCGGAATCCTTGTCGTTTACCACTCCCGCATACACGGTAGCCGGGTGCTGCGCATCGTTTGCGAAGGAGGTGACCTGCCGCGCACTGAAGCCCGCATTGGCGTCATGGAACGTCACACCGTCGTCGGTGCTCACCAGCACGCCGGCGCGATCGGTCGCGATCAACACGTGGTCCGGGCTGGCAGGGTCGACGTACACGTCGTTGACGATGACATTGTTCGCGGTCATGCGCATCCAGTGATTGCCTGCGTCAAGCGTGCGCCAAAGACCCTCGGTGGTTCCGGCAAAAACGACGCTGGGCCGCGTGGGATCTTGCATCAGCTTGCGCGTGCGGATCGCCATGTGGTCCAGGCCAAGCTGGTCGGCACGCGTACGTTCAAAGCGGAAGCCGCCGTTGACGCTCTTGTAGATACCGGAGCAGGCGCTGGCGTAGACCGTTTGCGGTTGATGCGGGTCGATGATGATCGAGAAAATATCCGAATCGTCATGGATGCCGTCTTTTTCGGTGATGTTGACCCAGGTGGCGCCGCCATCCACAGTGCGCCATGGAAGGTGCCATGTGCCTGCAAAAATCTTTTTCGGATCATTCGGGTCGATAGCCACTGACTCGATTTCGTGAATTTCCGTGCTGCCTTCCGGGCTGATCAGCGTCCAATGCGCGCCGGAGTCGGTGCTGCGGTATACGCCCTTCAGGGTGCCGGCGATAAGCAGATGCGGGTCAGTGGGCGAAATGGTCAGCGCACGGATCGACTGGCCCTTCAGCTCGTCCGGGCTCGCCCAGGTGAGGCCACTGTCGTTGCTCTCGTACAGGCCGCCGTCCGGACGGTTCAGCATCCACGCAGAAACCAGAACGTGCTTTGAGTTCAGCGGGTCGACGATGATGTGGTCGAGCACCAGGTCATCATGCTTGCCGAGGCGCGCCAAACGCCTCCAGGTACGGCCCGTATCGACCGAGTCGTAGATGAAACCAGTCGCTGTGCCAAGGTAAATGTGGGTGGGATCGTGGGGATCGGCCGCGAACGAACGCGCGTCGCCGCCATAGGGCCCGAGAGCTAGCCAGGGCGCCGCCTGCGCACGGACAGCGGATAAGCAAAGGGAGGAGCCCAGAACGATTGTGGATACGAATTTCGAAGCGAAAGGAGTTTTCATAACAGGTGAGAGCACAGTTCTATTGAATCATGTCGTCCTCTGAAAACCCAGCCGCACGTGCCTGCCTAGACACCTGCCATACCCGTATCTGCCAAAAAGCAAAGGCCGACTGGAAACTCCAGCCGGCCCTGCCTTTACCTCGGTTGAACTACTTTTTGTGATGACGCTTCTTGGCCGGCGCTGCACCGAGAGGCTTGCGGGCCTGAGCCTTGACAGCCGACTCGTCTACCGGGGTGTCGCCAGACATATCAGGCGTCGCTCCGACCGGGATCAGCTTCGTCGCTGCGGCCTGCGTGTCGTCGGTTCCTGTGAAGACCATGATGCGGGAGGCGTCTACACCCTTGTCGTCGACCAGGTAAGCCTTGGTGTTGACGGCGCGCTGTGCGGCGAGATGCTCAGAACCACGCTTGCCCATCTCAGCCTTGGTTTCCGTGCCGATGATCGCCAGCTTGGCCGTCGAATCACGCTGTGCGTTCAGAGCGATGTCGTCAAGGCAGGCCTTGGCTTCATTGTCTACACGTGCCAGCGGTTGACCCTTCTTGCCAAAGGTGATCGTGCAAAGGCTAGTCACCGAAGGTGCGGGAGGCGTTGCCGTCGGACCAGCCACAGTAACGGTGGTCTGCTGCGAAGCCGTCTGACCCTTGTCATCGACAACGTTGCAGGTTACCGTGATCACGCCAGGAGCCACACCGGTGGTGGTGAGGGTCGCCGTCGAGGTGTTGCCGCTGATGGAACCAGCCGTGGCGCTATAGCTGTAGGTCAGAGGACGATTCTGCGGGCTGACGCCATTGGAAGTGATCGTTGAAGAGTCACCTGAGTTCACCGTGGACGGATTGGCCGAGCAGCCGATCGTTGGAGGAGCAAACGGTGTGATCGTGAACGGCACCGAGCAGTCGGCCATTTCGCCGGGCTTGTTACCTTCGGATACGTGACCCTTGACCGTGTAGGTGGCCGGGGCGAGTGTCTTGGTGTCGATCGTTACAACGTTCGACGTACCAGACACAGCACCGGCGTCCGGCGACGACCAGCTATACACAACCGTCTTCTTCGGGTTTGCAGCGCCTACTGTGCCCGTGATGGTGACGGGGTCACCCGGGTAGATCGTTCCCGTAGGAGCGGTCAGCGAGCAGGCATAGGTGATCGGTGGAGGAGGAATGATGTGACCGAAGTGCATCAACAGACCGGTGCTCAAATCCACACCGCTCAGGTTCGCACGGCCGCCCAGAACGCCACCCGTCGGAATGGTCGCCACCGGACCATAATCCTCATGGATGTACCGGTAGTCGGCTTCAAACAAACGCAAACCGAACTTGTGATTGAAGAACGGCAAGTCGTAATCCATACCGCCGCCGACCGTCAGCGTGGGACCCCACATGGTTGGCTCATGCTCAAGGAGCGCGGGCGCTTCATTGTTGGGTCCGCCCAGCTTGCCACCGCCTGCAAGGCCGTGTGCAAATAGAGTGAAGTTCTGCATCGGTGCGCGAAAAATAGGACCAGCAGACAGCGTATAAAGCGAGTCGTTTTGGCCATTCGGATGAGAAACGCCGATCATTTCGAAACCGACGTACTTGCTGAAGTAATACGCTCCGCTGCCGATCGCGCCTACGTCAACAGACGAGTAGCGGATGTTCGACGGCTTGACTTGCCCGTGAGCTCCGAAGTACGAGTAGCCCAAAAACACGTCAACACGTGAAGGATTCGCCCCTGTGGGGGCGGTTGTGCTGGGTGCGCTCTGAGCACTCAGGCTTGTGACTCCAAGGCTGACCGCACATGCAGCCAGCAGGAACCGGCCGATACTGCGAAACGGGCGATAAGACATTCGACAATCCTCCACTAAAAACTTCGTTTGATTCACGGACTCCGCTCGCGCTGGCCCGTTGTAACTATGTGAATTCCCCAGAAGTGTATCGCAGATGCGGGCACTGTCCAGCAGAAAAATCTTTTGACTCATGTTGTTCGCACAGGCGTACCGGCCTGAACACTCCCTGTACGCTTTACGAAGGCCCCCGCGGGAACGCGGTCGTTCTCTCTTACCGGAGGCGTTTCTCGCCCCTCCGGATGCTACTTTCACGCCAGATTCAGCGTCGTTTTCAACGTTCCACGCTCGGCTTGAATTTTCTCCTGCAGCAACGTGATGGCGTACAACAACTGCTCCGGCCGCGGCGGGCACCCTGGAACATACACGTCGACAGGTATGACCTGGTTGACTCCTTGAAGCAGAGCGTAGTTGTTAAACACACCGCCAGAGGTCGCGCAGGCACCCATGGAAATGACCCACTTCGGCTCTGGCATTTGCTCATACAGCCGTCGGATCACGGGGGCCATCTTTTGCGAAACGCGGCCCGCGATGATCATCAGGTCACTCTGTCGCGGCGACGGGCGGAACACTTCAGCTCCAAAACGCGCGATGTCATACCGGGAGCCACCCATAGACATCATCTCGATCGCGCAGCAGGCCAGGCCAAACGTCATCGGCCACACCGAGTTCTTGCGAACCCAGTTGATCGCCGCATCGACCGATGCCAGAACGATGCCTTCCGGCTGCTCTTCGCCCCAGCTTACTTCCTGAACCTTGTCCTGGTTCTTGCCGAAACTATCCAGCGTGCCGAAAATGTAGCGGTCGTTCTTCTGCGGAACGGCAGTAGGCCGTCCACTGCTCGTCGTTTCCTGGGGTGAAGTGCTCATAGGGTTAGTATACGTGCCACGCGGAAACCATACCATCCGCCCTTACATACCTTCATGGATTGGTGGTTATGACGCACCGCCTTCGACCTTGGTTGGATGTGCCGGACAGTTTCCTGTTTCGCTACGCACTCCCGTCGCTGCCCGCGCGCCCGGTCGCAGGTTCAACGCGACCGTAAAACGCATCGAAGTCACCCTGCCGAGAACCTGTTGGCCGCCGCTCTGGTCAACCTCATGCGGAGTGGTGCTGAAGTGCGAAGCGACCGCCGCCGCCATCGGCACCTGGTCGTTCGCACCCGGAATCAGGTGGGCGTCGAGAATCGTCAACTGCGCTTCCGGCTGCACGGCTGCAAGAGAAGCCAGCGTTGCCGCGGCTGCGGCGTCTCCGCGCATGGCCGGATCATAGGCGCGCTGCATACGGGCAAATGCCTCCGCCGAAGCCGCATAGCGAAAGCGCCTCGGGTTCCAGCCGACCGCATCCTGCGCACGGAAGCTGAAGTCTGTCGATACCGCAAGAGGAGTCACCGAGCTGTACGGAGGTGTTGCCAACTCCGCGTAATCATGCAGACCGCGGGGTACGCCTGCCGGGAACACACGCACAATCCACCCGGAAGCGATTGCCTCTAACTTGAAGGCGAGGCCCGGCGTAAACACCTGTTCAAAGCTCTGCCCTTCGTGCACTTCGCCGGTCAGGACCGCGCGGCCGCAGGACGCAGCTGTGGAGGTTTTTACCTGCGCCGGGGCACTCCCGGGCATTGCCAGCGCAGCGGCCATACCCCCATACAAGACCGCTTCAACGGGTGTTTTCATCAATCGCCTCCAGCAGGGCGTCTTTCAGCAACACCTTGTCCGCTTCGCTCAGCCGCGTCCCGCCGTGCGTCAGGTAAAAAACGTCGATCGCGGTTTCGCCTTCAGTATCCACAAGCGCGACTTCCACGTTGAACCCGAAGCCGCTTACCGTCTTGCTGACGGCGCGTAGCAGGCCCGGCACATCCTGCGCTACTACCTGCAGCAGCGTGCTTTGCGATAACGCCCCCTCTTCAAAGACGATGGTCGTTTGCACCACGACGCGTGGCGCTTTGCGCTTGCCGCGACGCCTGCCGGCGAGCAATTTGTCAACCGACACCGTCCCGGACAGCACATTGTGAACGCTTTGCAGGAAGCGCTCGCGCTCACTCACATTCAACTCCAGCGTGCGAAACGTGTCGATAAAGCGAAACGTATCCACCACCACGCCGCTTCCGTTCGCAAAAGCATCCGCAGTGACGATGTTCATCCCCCAGGCCGCCAGCGCCGCGGCCATGCCGGCGAACAAACTAGGCCGATCGCGCGTTACCAGCGTGATCTCATTCATCGCTCCCACGGCTGCGCCGCGAGTCAGAGTGACCTGCAGCGGGTCTGCGTCGAAGCGCAAACTTCTCTCGAAATGTCGCCGGATTTCCTCCGGAGAGCGAGTGGTCAGGTAGCGCTCCGGAAAGCCTTCCAGAAAGGCCCGGGCTTCGGCTTGACGCTCCGGCAGCAGCGCCAGCACACGTTCCACGCGCTCGTCGGGCTGGCCTTCGTTTGCGCCACGAGTCTTCAAGCTGCGTCCGTTTTCACTACGATCGCCGGCCGCGCGCACATGGACGCGTTCCTCGTTGACGCTGCGGTCCATCTGGTTGGCCGTGCGCATCTCCAGCCGCCACAGATTCTCCGCCTTCCATGGCGTCAGCGCGTCGGGATGCACAGCCTGAATGTCCGCATAGGTGAACAAAGTCAGCATGCGCAGAGCTTCGTGACTCTGTACCTTGGCCGCAAAGCCGCGCACGGTTTCCGCGTCGAAAATATCGCGCCGGAGGGTAGCGGACATGTCGAGATGCTTTTCAATCAGCTGCAAGACCAGGCCGGCATCGTAGGCGTCAAGCTCCAGCCGCGCCACCACGCCTTTCGCGAGCCTGGCGCTTTCGAGCGCATGGTTGTCGCTCGCGCGGGCCTTGCCGGTGTCATGCAACAGCGCCGCCAGATACAGCAGGCACGGGTTCTGCAGTTCCTGCGCCATATGCCCCAGCTTAACGCGCCACTCCGGAGCCCCCGCGGGTGTTTCCCCGGCCAGCTCATGCAAGGTGTCGATGACCACAAACGTATGCTCGTCAGCCGTGTAGCGGTGGTACGCGTCGCGGATCACCAGGGCGTCAATGCCGTGAAACTCCGGCACGATGAGGTCCAGCACGCCGATCGCGTGCATGGTCCGCAGGGCCGCTCCGGCAAACTCCCCGCAAAGAATCGCGCACAGCGCCTGCCATAGCAGAATGCCTTCTTCCAGTTGCGCGGAAAGCAGCGGGATCGACTCCGCGATGCGGCTTTCGGTGGCGTGCGCCACCGAGGCTCCCGTCCGCGCCACTTCCGCAAACAAGGCCAGCACGACAGACGCTTCTTCGGCGGGATCGAAGTCGCCGGGGCGAGCGTCGTCGAGCGCAAGCCGCGCATCGTGCAGCCGAAAGCCTTCCTGCCGCGCGGATTTCGGCTTGCGCCCTCCTTTGCGCACCGGCGCAAGGCTCAAGCGCATGCCGGCCGCTTCCACTTCGCGCAACAAACCGCGCTCCACCACCCGGGCATGGCGGAAGTACGCGCGCATCCAGTAGGCCGCATCCACCGGCTGGGCGCGGACCTCGCCCAGCCCGATGCGCGCTTCGGCGGCGCCATCCTGCGCCAGCCAGTCGAGCACGTTGTCGTCGCGCTCGTGCCGGTAGTGCAGAAAGCAGCGCGCGGCGGTCAGGAAACGGGTACTCTCGCTAAACTCCGCGGCCACAAAGCTCGCATTGCCGGAGGGGCTCGTTGCGGAAGCGCGGCCATTCAGCGCGCGCAGCCAGCCGCACACATTGGCGTCGCGCAAACCTCCGGGACATTCCTTGATGTTTGGCTCCAGGTGAAACAGCGTGTCGCCGTACTTGCCGTGGCGTTCGCGCGTCAGCTTCAACAGTTCCACCCTCATGCTTTTCCCGTCGCGAGCAATCATTTTGCTGTTGACGCGAGCCTCCAGCTTGGCCGCAACGGCCCGGTCGCCCGCCACCCAGCGGCTGTCGAGCAGCGCGAAGCCCAACTCCGCGTTATCCACATGAAAGCGGTCGCAGTCACCCAGCGGCCGGGTGATGGGCGAAACACGCAGGCCGCAGTCCCACAAGGCCTGGGTCACACGCCGGATCACTTCTTTCGGAGCGTCGCCCTTTTCGACGCAGAACAGAAGGTCGACATCGGAATACGGGAAAAGCTGCAAGCGTCCATACCCACCTACTGCCACGACAGAGATACCGCGTCCAAGCCGGCCGTCGGCTTCGACTTCCCCTGCCCACAGGCGCTGCACCAGGCTGTCCACCAGGGCCGAGCGTGCCGCGACGGCCACCACCCCGTCAGCGTCTGCCAGGAAGCGCGCGCGAGTCTTTCCCATGCCTCGCAGATACTCGTCGCGCATCGTTTCCTCGGCCGTGGCGCTCCCCCTTACAGCGCGATGTCGCCGCGCTCGTCGTTGCGGATGCGGATCGCTTCGTCGATCCTGGAAATGAAGATTTTGCCGTCCCCAATCTTGCCGGTTCGAGCTGCCACCATGATGGTCTGCACCACACGCTCTACCATGTCGTCCGTTACGACGAGCTCGAGCTTTACCTTCGGCAGCAGATCCACCGCGTACTCGCGCCCGCGGTAAAACTCGGTGTGACCTTTCTGACGGCCATGGCCGCGAGCCTCAAAAATCGTCATGCCCGACACGCCGAGTTCCACCAGAGCGTCTTTTACGGCGTCCAGTCGCGACGGCTGAATCACTGCTTCTACCTTCTGCATACACCCTCTCCGTACCGCGCCCACCCGGCCTTACTCACTATGCTCTACTCCCTACCCGCTGTCTACGCGTGGTCGAACTCGTACCCTTCTTCGCCATGCTGGCTCAGGTCGAGCCCTTCGCTTTCATCCTCCGCGCTCACCCGCAGGCCGAGCGTCTTATCCACGACGAACAGGATCCCAAGCGTGCCCACGATCGACAGCGTCCAGGCAATGCCGACGCCGATTAACTGGTTGAGCAGTTGGTGGTGATTGCCTTCAAAAAAGCCCGTCGGCTTGCCCGCTCCGTAGATCGGATTGATCACGGAGTTCGCGAAAAGCCCGGTGAGGATCGCCCCCATCGTTCCGCCTGCGCCATGTACGCCAAAGGCGTCGAGCGAGTCGTCATAGCCGAACATGTTCTTGACCTTGACGACCATGTAGAAGCAGAAAACCCCGGTGATGAGACCGATCCACAACGCATCCATGGGTCGCACGAAGCCCGCCGCCGGCGTGATGCCGACCAGCCCCGCCACCGCGCCCGAAATACCACCCAGGGCCGAAGGCTTGCCGTTGCGAATCCACTCCGCCGCCAACCAGCCGATGGCCGCTGCCGCCGCCGCGAAGTGCGTGGCCACAAACGCGGAGGTCGCAAGACCGCTCGCCCCCAGCGCCGAACCGGCATTGAAGCCGAACCAGCCGAACCACAGCAGGCAGGCCCCCACGAAGCTCAGCACGACGCTGTGCGGCGGCATGGCTTTTTTCGGGTAGCCCAGGCGCTTGCCCAGGTACAGCGCCGTAATCAGCGCGCTCACCCCGCTGGTCACGTGTACCACCGTGCCCCCGGCGAAATCCAGACAAGGCACCTTGCCGTTCAGCGATGCATTCAGGAATCCGCCCTTACCCCACACCATGTGCGCCATCGGGCTATACACAAGAAACGCCCACAGAATCATAAACACCAGCATCGCCGAAAACTTCATACGTTCCGCAAATGCCCCCGTGATCAGCGCGGGAGTGATGATGGCAAACATCAACTGGTACACCATGAAGGTTTGCAGCGGAATCGTGGCCGCGTAGTCCTTGTCCGGTGCAAGCCCGACGCCATGGAGAAACACGTTGTGCAGGCCACCGATAAACGCGTTGCCCGTGCCAAACGCCAGCGAATACGTCACCAGCGCCCACAGCACGGTGATCACCGCCATCATCGCGAACGTCTGCATCATGGTGCCGAGCACGTTTTTGCGCCGCACCAGACCGCCGTAAAACAGCGCCAGTCCCGGTCCGCTCATCAGCAGCACCAGCGCGGCAGAGGTCAGCATCCAGGCGTTGTCGCCCGCGCTTTGCGCTGCCGCGATGGCCGTCGCATTGTCCGCGGCGGATTTTTCAAGCGCCGCGATGCGGTCCGTCTGCGCCGCGGCGTTGGTCTGGGCCAGCAGCGCACCGCCGCCCAGCAGCAGGCTCAGGCACAAGGCCACGGCCGTCAGCTTTCCACGCGAAACTAGCCTCACAGGTCGCCGAGACGGCGTTCCCGGCTTCCGAAACAGCTTCTCCAGCTTCCCCAATAAGGCGTGCATATCGATCCACCTTTCGCCGCACCGGGCGGCCAGGTCAAAGTTCCGTGAAACGTAGCCCGCATCTTGCGCACGGCGGCGCTCGTTGTGTGACTGTAGGGACACGCCCGCATCGCCTTTCCAGGGCTCGGGAACGGCTGGCGGCTGCTTTTGAATACTGTTCCGTCTACCATACACAACCCCGGCCCGCCCGCAAAGCGGCACGGCAATACGCTTCGCCCCCCGGCCGACCGCTTTCGCGATACCCTTACAGCCATGTCTTCTTCCGCAAAGCTCTATAGCTGGTCAGCGCTTCCCACCGAGCAGCTCAATCCTCTGCTTACCCGGCGGTTCGTTTCGGGCGAGCAGTCCACCATCGCCTATCTGGAACTGAAGAAGGGCTGCCTGGTCGCCGCCCACGCTCACCATAATGAGCAGATTTCTTCTATCGTTTCCGGCGCCCTGCGTTTCGTATTCGACCCCGACGGCACGCCTGAGGAAATTACGGTCCGTGCGGGAGAAATCGTCGTGATCCCTGCTCACCTCAAGCACTCGGCCGAAGCGCTGGAAGACACCGTCAACATCGATTTCTTCTCACCAGCTCGGCTGGACTGGGTCAACGGCGAGGACGCCTACCTGCGCATCCCACAGAAGTAGAACGGGGCTGCCGTGCGTAGCGTCAAATAGATAATCGTTTCACCGCATTTTCTGTAACAATCGCTGAAGATCACCGTTCGGCACGTTCAACACTTTTCGCCTTCGTGGCGTACCCCTGGAGCTTGGAATGAGTACCGTAAAGATTGGCAGCAAACAGCTTGGCACCGGTCAACCCTGTTATGTGATCGCGGAAATCGGCATCAACCACAACGGCGACATCGATGTCGCCAAACGGCTCATTTCCGTTGCCGTGGCAGCCGGCTGCGATGCGGTCAAGTTCCAGAAGCGCACGGTGGACATCGTTTACACCGAAAAGGAACTCGCCACCCCGCGTCCCAACCCGTTTGGCGAAACCAACGGCGACCTGAAGCGCGGCCTGGAATTTGAAGCCGAGGACTACCAGGAGATCCAGGACTTCTGCAAATCCATCAAGATCGACTGGTTCGTTTCCCCCTGGGACGAGCCCTCCGTCGATTTCATGGAAAAGTTCGACACCCCCGTTTACAAGATTGCTTCCGCGTCGCTCACCGACGACAATCTCCTCAAACACGTTCGCGCGACCGGCAAGCCCGTCATCGCGTCCACTGGTATGAGCACTTACGCGGAAATCGACCACGCGGTCGAGGTCCTCGGCAAGGAAAATCTCATCCTGATGCACACGACCTCGACCTATCCGGCAAAGTATGAGCAGCTCAACCTGAAGGCGATTCCTTCGATGATCGAGCGCTACGGCGTTCCCGTGGGCTACTCCGGCCATGAGACCGGTATCCCGACCTCCGTCGCTGCGGCTGTCCTCGGTGCGTGCTGTGTGGAGCGTCACATCACGATGGACCGCGCCATGTGGGGCTCCGACCAGTCCGCGTCGCTCGAGCCGAACGGCATCGGCCGCCTGGTTCGCGACATCCGCCTTTGCGAGCAGTCCATGGGCGACGGCATCAAGCGCGTCTACGAGGAAGAAGTTCCCGTCATGAAGAAGCTTCGCCGCGTCGGCGCAGCCGCGTAACCTGTCGGTGCAATCCGTACTCTTGCGAAACGCCCGGCTACGGCCGGGCGTTTCGCTTGCGCCGTCACGAGCTTCCGTTCGTAGAAGCGGCCTGCCCACACCCATCCCCCGACGATGTACGGGGGAGCTTGTTTTGCTTCTGGATAGGTGTGGGCTTCAGCCCAGACAGCAAGACGTGGTAAGTGGATTAGGCTCTAGCCCTTGGGACACACCCTCCTGAATAGGCATGCCAATCTGTTCGGAAGTCTTCTTGCCTCAGCACCGACGGTCCCTTACACAGCGTCAAGCATACCCACTTCAGCCGCCCGGCCTTGCCCCGTCAAGCGCATCACCAGCCGCTCCAGAACCAGCCGTTTATCCGGAGGGCTTGAACGCAATTCCTGATCGGCCTTCGCGATCCAGCGCAGGCCGCTCGTCAATTCGCCGCGGTCGCGGAAGCGGCGCGCCTGCGCGATCAGCGCGTCCGCCGCAAACGGGGCGACGCGAAAACCCGGCCACAACACCGGCCACATCCCACGCTGATCCCGCACCTGCTTTTCGTTGAGAATCAGCATTTGCCGGTACGTTTTTGCCAGCATAAAGACATGCCCGATCGACGCATCCTCGCCACCCTCGGACGAGTTCAGCAGCCCTTGCAACAAAGCCAGTGCGCGCGGCGTATCTTTCAGGCTGATCGCGTCCATCAACTCGTACAGGCTACGCTGTTTCGCTGCGGATACCATCGTTTCCACATCACTCAGCTCCACCCGCGGCGTTCCTTGCGCCCCCGCGTACAACAGCAGTTTTTCGACTTCGCTCTGCACAGTCAGCATGTCCGCTCCAAGCGCATCGACGAGCTCACGAGCAGCGTCATCCGTAAACGGAACGCCTCCCTTGGCCGACTCCGCGAGCACCCATTGCACGGCGTCGTCCTCCGTCACGCGCTGCAGCTCCACAACACCGCAAGCATCGCCCAAAGTTTCACGAATGCGCTCCGCACGCTCCTTGTCCTGCATGTCCATACGCCGCACATCGCTTGGCAGCGACAGGTGGTCCGCCACGAAAAGCAGCAGCGCCTGCGGGTTGGGACGGCGAAAATAATCGTCGATTGCGGCGAACTCTTCCTTCTTCTGTCCGCGCCCGTACAGTGTTTTTACGTTGCGAAGAAACAGCACCTGAAATGGAGCCATCAGAGAAGGCGTTTGCGCCAAATCGAGTGCTTCGAAGATGGACGTTTCGGCCAGGTCCAGCGCATGGACGGAAAAGTCGAGGAAGTCGGGAGACACCAAGGCGTCGAGCACGCCGCGGCGGCAGCGCCCGTACAGAAAAGCCTCATCGCCCAGCAACACATACCCGGCGCGGCGCGCATCGGTCCGCACCTCGGCAACAAAGCGGTCGACAGCGGCGAAGCTGCGTAGCGCCTTGGCCATCAGAACGACTCCAGCATGTCGCTCACCACTGCCTGAGCGAAGTCTCGCGACAAGCGCTTCACGGCAAAGCCGTCTTCCTGCAAAAACCCGGTAAGGTCCTGCGTCGACTGGTACTGCTCACGCCACGAGAACGCGTCGTTCCGGTACAGGACCGCGCCGTCATGCGCCGTCAAAACGACCTGCGCCGTAATGGTTACCAGGTAGCTCGACGTTTGCCCGCTCACCGGGTCGTACGTGAGCGGCGACACTGATTCGGTCAAAACTGTGCCGCGCAGGATGGCGTCCGCGCTAGCGCCGCTACCCGCGAAGGTTCCGTCTCCAGTTGAGGTGAGTACCTTGTACTTTGTGCGCGTGTTCAGCTCCCGCACGACGGCCTGCGTTAGATCGGTTTCCGTCCGGTATGCCTGCACCCTGGTCTGGAAGAGAGGCACCGCCAGCGTGCGAACCCCAGCGGGCACGTGCGCAGCGGACCCCACCTGGTGGTAGCCACAGCCGCTCATGCAGGCCGACGCCACCAGACACACCAGGCCAAGGACGCACCGGCCAGGCGACCGGTAAGCTCCGCCGTTCTTCCCTCGCGCGCCGCCGAAAGCAGCCTGCTTCACTGCGCGCCGCTTTCTGCAGGCGACACCATCACGTAGAAGTGATCCATATCTACCTTGAAGGCCTCGCGTGTTGCACTCCAGGGCATCGATAACCACGATCCGACCACCGGCTTTACCGTCGTCCAGTGCTGTGGGTCTCCGACCCGGATCGGCATCGTGAAACCAGCTTCTTCGGCCTTGAAGCGGTACTGGATCACCGGACTCGCTCCTGCATCCTTCGCGGGTTCGTATCGCCACTCGAACGAGGGGGCCGCAGCGTGGCGCAGGTACTCGTTAAAGAAGGCAGTCAGATCCATGCCCGTGCGCTGACTCCACCAGGCCACGACGTCTTCCGTCATAATCTGCTGATATTCGAAGTGCTGGAAAAAGTCGTGGAGGTCGCGGAACCACGCCGGGTCGTCGTCGACCAGACTGCGCAGTGTGTTGATCATCAGTGAACCCTTGTCGTACTGATCCTGTGGTGGCTCCAGGTTGCTGGCTCGAGGCGTGATGATCGGACGCTGATTCTTGACGCCCGCCCGCCGGCCGTTCAGGTACTTCATCGCGTCGGCTTTGCCGAAGCGGTACTCGACATAGAGCGACTCCATGTAGGTCGTCCATCCTTCGTGAATCCACATATCGCTCTTGTCAGCCGCGGTGATCGCATTGCCGAACCATTCGTGCCCGCTTTCATGGATGATGATGAAATCGAACTTCGGCGAGATGCCGACGCCTGTCCAGTCGCGCTCATAGTAGCCGTTCGCAAAGTGATTGCCATAGGCGACGGCACTCTGGTGCTCCATGCCGGCATAGGGCACGTCAATCAGTTTGTAGCCGTCCTTGTCGAAGGGGTACTCGCCGAAATAGTGCTCGTAAGCGTCGAGCATCTGCGGTACCTGCGCGAACTGTACCTTTGCCTTTTCTAGATGCTCGGGCAGAACATAGAAGTCCAGCGTCGTGGCCCCGTGCTGTGGGAGCGTAAAGTGCTGGTAATTGCCGATGTTCAGCGCAACGTCGTAGTTGTTGATGCCGTAATGCACTTGCCAGTTCCACTGCGTGTAGCCGTCGCCGAGATCCCTGGAGCTCTCGAAGCGGCCGTTCGACACGTCCATCAACCCGTTCGGAACGGCGACGGAAATTTCCATGCCGTCCTGCGGCTCGTCGCGCCATTGATCCTTGTCGGGCCACCAGACGCTGGCCCCTTCTTCCTCGCAAGCGGTCGTGATCCACGGTTTTCCGGCGCCGTCTTTGTTGAACGTGAGGCACCCGAAGCGTCCTTGCGCCACCGGCTTGCCCTCATACGCAAAGACGATTTCCACGACGCTGCCTTGGTGCTGCGTCGTCGGAAAGTCGACCCACACGGTGCGCTCTTCCCGGCTGTACCGAAGCGGTTTGCCCGCCTGAGTGATCCCGTCGATCTGCAGGCTTGGCAGCAACTCCAACTGAATGCGTGTGCCGTCTTCCAGCATGCGAAAGCGGATCGTGTTCGAGCCTTTAATCGTCTGCGCCACTGGGTCGACGCGCAGGTCGAGATGGTAGAAGAGGAGGTCGTTGTTAGCACGGTACGGGCCGTACCCGCCGCGAAGAACATCGTCGCGAGTAGGTTCCGTGTGCGTCGCAACCGCCTTACCCGAACCAGGAGTGTCCGCCTTTTGCGCTTGCGAGGGAGCGGCGGTTTGTGCCAGCCCGAGGGAGCCGCAAAACAGCAGCAGAGCGGCCGCGCACCCACGGCGAGAAGATTGTGGCAAATTCATACGTTCAGAATACCTTCTCCAACGATCGCGCAAAGCAAAGAGGCAGCCCCGAGGCTGCCTCTTTGTCCAGCGATGGCTTACGCCTGCGCCGCTTGTCCTTCTCCAAAGCCGGGCTTGCGATTCGACTCCGGCTTCAGCACCTTCTGCGTGTCGTCGGGTCCGGAGTCCGCAGCGGCCAGAGCCGACTTCATCGGGGGCAAGTCCTGCCCTGCGATGATGAGCTTGATCTCAGCGGCATCCAGTGTTTCACGCTCCAGCAGCGCGTTCGACATGCGATGCATGATGTCGTGATTCTGGTCGAGGATGCTGTACGCCGAGCTGTAACCCTCGTCCACAAAGCGGCGAACTTCCGCGTCGATCTGCTTGGCCGTATCGTCGGAAAAATCCCGCGACTGACCGATCTCACGACCGAGGAACACTTCCTGCTCCTTCTTGCCGAAGGTCATCGGACCAAGCTTGCTCATGCCGTACTCGCATACCATGCGGCGGGCTAGCTCGGTGGCGCGCTCAATGTCATTACCGGCACCGGTAGTCATTTTGCCTAGGAAAATCTCCTCCGCGCAACGTCCACCCATCATCATGGCCATCCGGGTTTCCAGATAGTCCTTGGTAACGGTGTGCTGATCTTCTTCCGGCAGGTACACCGTGACGCCCAGCGCCATACCGCGCGGAATGATCGTCACCTTGTGCAACGGATCGGAATGATCTCGCAGAGCAGACACCAGCGTGTGACCGGCTTCATGGTAGGCCGTCACCTTAAGTTCTTCCGGGCTGCGCATCATCGACTTGCGCTCGGCACCCATCAGCACCTTATCCTTGGCCACTTCGAAGTCGAACATGTGCACCGACTTGCGGTTGTAACGCGCCGCCGTCAGAGCCGCTTCGTTCACCATGTTCGCCAGGTCGGCACCGCTGAAACCCGGTGTGCCACGCGCGAGAACGTTGAGGTTCACGTCTTCCGCCATGGGCACCTTCTTCGAGTGGACCTTGAGAACTTCTTCGCGGCCACGAATGTCCGGACGGTCTACAACACCGCGACGATCGAAACGGCCAGGACGGAGCAAAGCAGGGTCGAGCACATCGGGACGGTTTGTGGCGGCAATCAGGATTACGCCGTCATTCGCTTCGAAGCCGTCCATTTCGACCAGCAACTGATTCAAAGTCTGTTCACGCTCATCGTGTCCGCCACCTAGACCGGCACCACGATGACGACCTACCGCGTCGATTTCGTCGATAAAGATGATGCAGGGAGCATTCTTCTTGCCCTGCTCAAACAGGTCGCGCACGCGGCTTGCGCCCACGCCTACGAACATTTCCACGAAGTCTGAACCGGAGATTGAGAAGAATGGCACATTGGCTTCACCGGCAACGGCACGAGCCAACAGGGTCTTGCCCGTTCCCGGGGGCCCCACCATCAGCACGCCCTTGGGGATGCGTCCGCCAAGCCGCTGGA
>CALMON010000136.1:17342-19691 GCA_937871785.1 uncultured Granulicella sp. | reverse complement strand
CTTCTGCGACTCCCGCAGGAACTCGATGATTTCCTTTAGCTCTTCCTTCGCTTCGTCGACGCCGGCCACGTCTTTGAACGTAATCTTCTTCTGCTGCATGCTGAGCAGGCGCGCGCGATTCTTGCCAAAGCTGAGAGCCTTGTTTCCACCTGACTGCATCTGCCGCATCATGAACAGGAACAACCCGAGGATGACGGCGATCGGCGCAAACTGAATCAACGCCCCGAACCAGAAACCGCCCTGCGGGTCTTTCACGGTCACATTTACGTTGTGCTGCCGAAGCTGAGTGTAAAAGTCCGGGTAGTTCACAGGAATATTGGTGTGGAAGTTTTCTTTCCCATCCTTGAACTTGCCGCTGACTTCCGTTCCTGACACGACGACATCGCTGATGCGGCCTTGCTCCGCCCCAGTCAGAAGTTCCGTCATGCTGATGCCGCGGTCGCGGGTGCCGTTCACCTGCTTTTCAACGAACTGCCAGCCCACCACCACGCAGGCCAACATCAACACCCAGATTAAAACCTGCTTTACCGTCGAATTCAAGCTGCTTCCTCGTTTCCTGGAGCCCAAGTCCACCTGGCCGCGCTCACCGGGCGACCATGTGGGATTAGACTCCCCTGACCCGTTATCGGGTTCAACACCGCTCGCCGGTCAAAGTGTCGCACGCACAAAATGGTACGCGCAGCTAAATTCTACCCCGCAGGGCAACGGCGCGCGTTGAAAACCGCTCCCGGGGTGAAATGGGAGCTACTATTTTGCGGAATTCCACAAGCGAAGTTCACGCGCCGTTCGTTCGACGCGCACCCCCCCTCGCAGCTCCAGCCGGCCACCGATCTTTCCTGTCACCCCGGCATACCCTCCGAAACCGGCCAGAGCCAGATTCTTGGCGGTCTCGTCGAACTGCAGTCGCCCTCCCGCCCGCGCCGCCGCAGCCCGCACCACACGCCGCCGCAGCGCCTCGGGCAAGGCTTTCAGGGGTCGAGCTCCAGCGAAAACGCCACCTCGCCCACTGCCGTGCCGACCGCTCGCCCACCGCCGCGGACCGGCTTACCCGGCAGCAGCAGGTGCGGTAACACGCGGCTGAGCTCCGCGTCCCAATACGCCTGATCGTCCCGCGCCAGCTCGGCGACGTTGGCCAGCATGTCCGCCACCCGCGGGTTGAATTCCCGGAGCAGAGGCATCAACTCGTGCCGCACGCGGTTGCGCGTCATCGACCGGTCCGCGTTGCTGCTATCCACGCGCCAGCTCTGCCCGCGAGCGGCAAGAAACGCCTCAATCTCCGCTCGCGACAAGCGAAGCAGTGGCCGGGCCACACCGCGCGCGGGTCCGCGCTGTGGTCCGGCCGGGCCCCTTGCAACCTTTGGCGAGATGCCGCCCAGACCCTCGGTCCAGGCGCCCCGCAACAGCTTCATAAGCACGGTTTCGGCCTGATCGTCGAGTGTATGCGCCGTGGCGATCACATCCACCTCACCCCGGTCGAGCAGACCGGTCAAAGCGGCGTAGCGGAGCTCCCGCGCGGCCTCTTCGACACCCTCGCCTTCAGCCGCCTGGCGCGCCGCCGTGTCCACCGGAAACACCGTAAGCGGCACGCCGTGCGCGGCGCAAAGGGCTCGGACGAAAGCCTCATCGTCGTCCGCCTCGGCTCCCCGGAGTCCATGGTGAACATGCGCGGCGGAAAGCACCACGCCCAACGGAGCGCTGCCTTCCCTATTCGCTCCCCACAACGCCAGCAGAAGCGCCGTGGAGTCCGCCCCACCGGAGACCGCGACGCAGACCCGCTGCCCGGGGTGGAACAGCGACGAGTCGAAAGAAAGTTGCGCCAGCCGGGCAGCCACGGTCACCTGTTCCTGTGGCGCACGGAGCGGACGTAGAGAACAGGATGCCGCAGCTTCATCTTCCAATCCCACGAGACGATCGCAATCACGTTGCCCATCGTCGTTTCGGTTTCCGCCGCAAAGCCCGGCTGTCCTGCGCGCGTCCGGACGTCCCCAAAGCTCTGCACACCGGCGTGGAGCTCGACCGCGCCCATCCGCTCCGCCTGTTCCGAGCCAGTCTGCACGTACACGTCGTACACCCCGGGTTCAACGTCGATCTCAAACCGGCCGCGGTCGTCCGCAACAAACAGCGGGCCAGAGTAGCCTTCCCGCACAAAAGAAATCAAGCCACTGTCGACGCGGCTGCCATCCGGCCGCAACAAACGCCCGATTACGACGGCTTTTCCGGGCGGCTCGGCGGGTACCGGCGGCGCCTCCGTAGCGCGTTGCGCGGCCGCCGGCAGCCCCGCGAGCGCGCTGCCGCCCGCCTGCGCCAGCAGCGCCCCGTAGTCGAAGCCGAACGCCGCCAGCGCCAGCA
>CALMON010000136.1:7978-17332 GCA_937871785.1 uncultured Granulicella sp. | reverse complement strand
ACGACCGCCCGCCTTTTCCGGCTGCATCTGCAGCGAGCCGTCGGCGTGACGCGTCAGACGGCCGCAAACGGCTTCTCCCGCGGCAGCCCGCATGGCCAACAGACGCACCTGCGGCGGGGTCATTGCTGCCATGTCGTGAACGGACCTGGAGCAATGCTTACAGAAGCGATCTACTCCTGTAGGTGCAGCGGTCATCGCCGGCCACGACCGGCTGCAGGGTGTTGCTATCGACAGAGTCACATCATCCTGGCGCATTCGCAGTCCCCCTTCCGCTCGCTTGCAGCCGCCCGCATGGAGGCGCATTCCCAGCACCGATAGTAGCTGTCCTTATTGCTGGATGTACACCGTGCCGAAGGAACATCCTCGCGAACACCTTGAATGAGTGTCTACTGCGTCTGCTGCGAAATAGCCGCTTCCGCCGTCCGTAAAGCGGGTTCCGTGATCGCCTCACTGATAGAGAAGCGCAGCCTGCCGCCTTCCCTGCGGAGCTGCAGCTCCCGAAAGCGCAGCAGGTAATATAGGCCGACGCCGGCTGCCGCAAACCCCGCGGAGGCTCCTATCGCGAGAGCCCAGCGCGGTCCGAAGCGGTCCGCGACCCAACCGACCAACGGCGCTCCCAGCGGCGTGCCGCCCATGGCGATCGCCAGCAGAATCGCGACCATGCGGCCCCGCATCACCGGTTCTGTGGAAAGCTGCACAGTGCTGTTGACGGTGGTGGTAAACGTCTGGGCGGAAACGCCGACCAGCACCAGCACGATGCCGAAAGCCCAATACGTGGGCATGACCGCGGCGAGCCCGCAGCCTGCGCCAAACGCCCCGGCCCCCAGCAGAAGCATCGTAATGCGCGGCCTGGCGCGGGCGGCCGATAGCAGCGCGCCTGTCACGGAACCGACCGCCATCGCCGATGACAAAACGCCGTACTGTCCGGCCCCGGCGTGAAACACCGAAATCGACATGGTCGAGATGAAGATCGGGAAGTTCAGCCCAAAGGTGCCGACCAGGAAAATCATGACGAGGATCGCGATCAGGTCCGGCCGTTTTGCCAGGTAGCGGAGCCCCTCCATCAGATTGCCCTGGGCCTTGCCGGCGCGCTCACTCGTGTGCATCTCCGCCGGGCGCATCAGCAGCAGCGACAGCAGAACGGCCCCAAAAGACAGCGCGTTCAGCAGAAACACCCATCCGGTACCGATGCCGGCGATCAGCAGTCCGGCCACCGCTGGGCCAATCAGACGAGCGGCATTGAATTGCGTCGAGTTCAGGGCGACTGCGTTCGACAGGTCTTCTTCGCTCACAAGTTCGGCGACAAACGTTTGCCGGGCCGGAGCGTCGAACGCCGAAACGCACCCCAGCAGCGCCGCGAACACGTACACGTGCCACAGCCGGATGAGACCGGTAACCGTGAGCAGGCCCAGCCCAAGCGCCAAAGCTCCCATAATGCCCTGCGTCCACAGAAGCAGTTTGCGGCGGTCGAAGTGGTCGGCGGCAAAACCGGTCCAGGGCAGCAGCAGCACCTGCGGTCCGAACTGCAAGGACATGACGATGCCCACCGCTGTGGCGCTGTGGTGCGTCAGTTCTGCAAGCACGATCCAGTCCTGCGCGGTTCTCTGCATCCACGTACCGATGTTTGAAATCAGCGCTCCGCCGGCCCACAGGCGGTAGTTGTAGTTGCGCAGCGAACGGAAGGTCCCCGTAGAAGAGTAGGTCATCGAGACGTTGTGACGGATTCGGGGAGCACGCTCACCGAGTCCCCATTTTATCGCGTTGCCAGAAACAGGATGCACTGGCCGCCGGGAAGAAAGCGCGTGAGCGTTCAACCGGCGTGATGAGCGGCTTTGCTGCACTGCGGCAACCTTTTTGTCGGGAAGCGACTCATATTCGTTGGCCCTGTGTACGGCGAGCGTACTTCCTCCACAGGTTCCGCGCGAACGGCGCACTCCGGTACCCGGAGTATCCTGGAGATGGTTCCTGCCCTTGGCCGCAGCGACGGAGACTCGATGGAAAGCACGATGGGACGGGTAGGACGTAGCTGGTTTCGGCAAATGACACGACTTCGCGGGGCGGTTCCCGTCATCCCCTCGCAATCGCTTCGACCCGGTCCCGTTCTACGACCGGAGGATGTTTGGCCCGGTTCCGCTGGAATATCGCTTCCAAACGCCGCAAGACCCGCTTCCGCCTCGGCCGCTCACCCAGGAGCCACTGCCCCTATACCCGTCGCGGCTGGCGCTCAGTATCTCCACAAAACGTTCAGCAACCCGGCTGGAACACGCTCCTACACGCTGTACGTTCCCGCTACCTATACCGGTTCACCCGCGCCTTTGATCGTGATGCTGCACGGCTGCACGCAGTCGTCGGACGACTTCGCCATAGGCACGAGGATGAACGTCGAAGCGGAAAAGCACGGCTGCCTGGTGGCGTACCCGGAACAAACATCGGCTGCCAACATGAAGAAGTGCTGGAACTGGTTCAGCGCTTCGGACCAGCGGCGCGACGGCGGCGAGCCGTCCCTGATCGCCGGCATCACGCGCCAGGTGATGCGGGAGTACTCGGTCGATACGAAACGCGTCTATATTGCCGGTTTGTCCGCCGGCGGGGCTGCCGCCGCAATCATGGGCGATGCGTATCCGGACTTGTACGCGGCCATCGGTGTTCACTCCGGGCTTCCCTGCGGTGCGGCGCGCGATGTGTCTTCTGCGTTCGCCGCCATGAAAAGCGCGCACCACAGCCCGGCACGCCCAGTGAGCGCTGCGTCTGGCCTGCATTCGCTTGTGCCGACGATCGTGTTTCACGGCGACCGCGACCAAACGGTCGATGTCAGCAACGCGGAAGCGGTGGTGTCGCAGTCGCGGCATGGTGTCGCGCTAAGCCGCAGAACCGTGGAAGGCACGGCAAACAGCGTCGCCTACAGCCGGTCTCTGCTTTCGACGCAGGCCGGCAAACCCGTCATTGAGCAGTGGATCCTGCATGGTACGGGTCACCAGTGGTCGGGCGGCGACCCGCACGGTTCACATACTTCCGCTTCCGGACCGGACGCATCGGCAGAAATGCTGCGCTTCTTTCTTGAACATCCGCTCGACCCCGCCACAAAGTAAACCTGTCACATAAGGAACATAGTGGGCTCGCCTGTACGTGACCCGTTATGGCTTCGCCCCTCGCTTCCAGATAGCTCGGGCTTCAGCCCAGACATTCAGGCGACGCGATAAACCGGACTTCAACCCCTGAGACTCGGAATCCTTGAACGGCTACACCGAGACTGCTTTAGCCGCGCTTTCGTAGCATTGACGGTCTAGTCTCCGGTGCTCTATGATTCCGCGTCCGAGAAGCAAGGGGGAACGAGTCATGGCGAGAGTGGCGCTAGTTACAGGTGGAACCAGGGGTATCGGCGCATCAATCAGCCGGGCACTGCAAAAAGCAGGTCGCACTGTGGTGGCCAGCTACGTTGGCAACGACGCGAAAGCACAAAGCTTTTCTCAGGAAACCGGCATCAAGGTTACCAGGTTCGACGTAAGCGACTTTGAAGCGTGTCGCACGGCCGTCGACGGCATCAACGCGGACCTTGGTCCGGTAGAGGTGCTCGTCAACAACGCCGGCATTACGCGCGACGGCGTGCTGCAGAAGATGGACCGCGATATGTGGGACGCGGTAATCGACACCAATCTCGGCTCCTGCTACAACCTTTGCAAGCTGACATTCGAGCACATGCGTTCGATCAAGTTCGGCCGCATCGTCAACATAGGCAGCATCAATGGGCAGGCCGGCCAGTACGGTCAGGTCAACTACGCGGCCGCGAAATCCGGCATTCACGGCTTCACCAAGGCCCTGGCGCAGGAAGGCGCAAGGTTCGGCATCACCGTGAACGCGATTGCTCCTGGATACGTCGACACCGAAATGGTGCGAGCTGTGCCGCCCGACGTGCTGCAAAAAATCATCGCGCGTATCCCCGCCGGCCGGCTCGGCAGTCCGGAAGATATCGCCCGTGGCGTCCTCTTCCTGACCGCCGATGAAAGTGACTTCGTCACCGGGTCGACGCTTTCAATCAACGGCGGCCAGCATATGTATTGAGCGGTTTAGGTGCCCATCACCAGGCCGCCATCGACCGACAACACCGTTCCATTCACGAACGACGCCTCCTCCGAAGCCAGCCACGCGTAGGCGTTGGCGATGTCCTCGGGCGTGCCCAGCCGTCCCAACGGAGCGCGCTGCTTCATCTTGTCGAGAACGTCCGTTGGCATCGCCTTCACCATCTCTGTCGCGATAAAGCCCGGTGCGACGGCGTTCACACGGATGCCGTACTTGCCTAGCTCGCGCGACCACGTCTTGGTCATGCCGATCACACCTGCTTTCGTGGCGACATAGTTCGTCTGGCCGAAGTTTCCGTAGAGCCCTACGACCGATGACGCGTTCAAAATGGCTCCGCCGCCGCGCTGAATCATATGCGGCACCACCGCTTGTGTTGCCAGGAAAACACCTTTCAGATTGACGTCGATGACGGCGTCCCAGGCTTCTTCCTTCATCGGCGTGATCGTGCCGTCTTTCGCGACCTTCACCAGTTGCGCATCGCGCACGATGCCGGCGTTGTTGACCAGGATGTCGACCCCGCCTTTTTCGGCGATCAGCCTCGCTACAGCGGCCGAAACAGCCGCGGCGTCCGTCACGTTCACAGCGTGAAGCGATCCCGTGCCGCCTGCCTGCTGCATGGCTGCGGCAAACTCTTGCGCTCGCGTATCCGAAACGTCCCACCCGCAAATATGCGCTCCGTCCCGCGCAAACCGCAGGGCCGTCGCATAGCCGATTCCCGCGGCCGCTCCGGTGATTAAAGCAATCTTTCCGTTCAACGTCGACATCGTCTCACCCTCTCGTCTGGAGTAGATGCCACTTTGTTGCGCCGCGTCAACTTTTGCAGCAAGCATTCCGCTTCAGGAGCAGACGCTCGCCACGCCGACCCGCTCAGGCCCTGCCCTTGCCCCGCTTCGGCGTTGCGGCCGCGACCGGAGCAAGCCGCCCCACCAGAGCCTCCAGTTCAGCTACTCTCTGCTTCAGCTCGTCGACATCGCTTGCCGCCTCCCGAACTGCAGGGATCTCCTCGGGTTTCAGCGCCTCGGCCGAAGTCGGCTCAACCGAAGCTGAAGTCGACTTCACGGCCGCTTCCCGTCCCCGCAGAAAGTCGAACGGAGGCAAAGGAGGAGCCATCACCCGATACGTGCTCTGGTAAATATCCATCATCGATTTCATGTATTTCAGGGCATTTTCCTGGCTTGCGCGCCCGGAGGCGATCACCATATCGCGCAGCACCGCAATCGGAAAATTGGAGTTGGGCCCCTTGGCATCTTCCACAATGATCTGCGTCAGAATCAGCCGCGTGATGTCTTCATTGGTGGCTGCGTCCACCACGCGCACATCCCTGCCCGCCAGCAGCAGTTTGCCGACATCATCCAGATTGACGTACCGGCTGTTCACGGTGTCATAGAGACGGCGGTTCTCGTATTTCTTGATGAGGATGGTTTCTGCAGGCATAAATTCTTTTCATAGTACCCCTTGACAAGCCGGGCGGAAAGCGTAGGATCAATTCATGCTGCAACGCAACATAAAGCGCAGCAAAGAATCTGGCCACGAAGTCTTCGAAAGCAGTTTCACGCACCCCAGGCCTTTCCGCACCACGTACGAGTAGCCGGCAAGGCAGCGCCGCTTTATCCAGCAAGTCAACAGTGCCAGGAAACCTGGCAACAAGGGAGATCCTTATGAGCGAAAACGAAGCCACCACAGCCTCAGCAACCGCCGCCACCGCCACTGCCGAAAAGACCGAAATGGTCGACACCATGGCGTCGCTCTACACCAGCGGCCTCGAGCGCCTGGCCGAAGTGCAGAAGCGCGGCATCGATATGGCTGTCAAGCCAAACGGCGAGCTGCTCGACGCATGGAAAAAGGTCGCGCAAAATGTTCCGGGTTCGGCCGGTATGTTCATGCTTGACCTCGCGTCGACCGCCTTCAACCGCTTTGCTGAAACGCAGAAGGGCGCGGTCGACCTCGTGCTCGAGCAGAGCCATGCGCTGGTTGGACAGATGAAGGAACGCGCCGCTTCGGTGGACCGCACCTTTGAAGGCACCCCGGGTGTGGTGCAGCAGGTGGTAGAGCAGTCGGTCGCGGCACAAAAGCGTGCGCTCGATGTATCCGCCGCGCAGACCAAGGCAGCGGTCGTCAACGCCAAGGAGCAGTTTGGCCTGGGCGGCACCTCGGCCGAAGCGGCGGAGTCCTTCCAGCGCGGCATGGAAAGCCTCGTCGAGTCGCAGAAGGAACTTCTGGACATGGCAGCCCGTCCCTTCACCTCTGCCACCAACTAAGGCCACGGCGGAACGCTACAAGTCACGACCATCGCCGCGGCTCTATAGCCGCGGCGATGGCTTGTTTACGGATCAAGGGTGTAAGCTTCACGCGAGGGTGGGGATCGATATGGCGGCAACACAGGCAGGCGAAGCACCGGGTGCAGGCAGCAAAACGTACGATCCGTTCGACGCGTTCCGGCAAATGCGCGACACCTATCTGGACGCAATGTCGAAGTCCATGGTCGAGGTCGTCAACACGGAGGCGTACGCGAAGTCGACGGGCGCGCTGCTCGAAAGCACGTTGACCATGGCCGCGCCCATGCGTGAAGCGATGGACAAATCCATGCAGCAGGCGCTGCAGCAGCTTTCGCTGCCGTCGCGCGAAGACCTCGTGCGGCTGGCGGAGCGCTTTACCAACCTCGAAATGCGTCTGGACGATCTCGACGCCCGCTTTGATCGTCTGCAGGCGGGTATGGAGCGTGCGGCGGCCAGCCTTCCCGAGCATCTTTCCCGCATCATGGAGGCACTCGACGCATTAGGCCACCGGTCGAAGGCCGCTGCAGCAGAACCGATCGAAGCAGAACCGGCGGCGACGCCTGTCGCGGAAGCCGGGCTGACACCGCTTGCAATGCCGCCCGCGGAAGATACCCCGCAAGCCTTGTCTCCGATCGCGGCAGCGCCGGAAGAAGTCGCCGATGTCGACATGACTCCCGCGGACCTTGCGCAGGAGGAGTTCCCCGAAAATCCATCTTCGACAGAAGCGGAAGAAACGCTTCCGAGCACCGTTTCGGCGTTGATCGAGGACGAGGACATCGCGTCGGCAGCTGAATTGCCCGCGTCCGACGGAGACATCGGCTCGGAAGCGCTTCCGGCGCACGTTCCCGCGACCGCGCAAGCCCTTACCCGCGCCGTGCGGGCCGGCGGCCATAAACGAAAAAAGGTCCGGCTCGCCGCCCAGGCATAAATCGCCGGCGCGACGACGCGCTCGCCGCATTGTGCCAAGCAATAAGGGGCATAGGCTGAGAACAACATTAGGCACTACCCCGAACGGAGCTTGAAATGCCCGAAGTTGCCCCCATGTTCGACCCCACTCTGATGACCCAGCAGTTCACGCAAATGGAACAACGCCTTAAAACGTTGAACAAAGCGATGACTACCAGGGCACCGATCGCGCAGACCCCGAAGCAGTTGGTCTGGACGCTGAACAAGGCCAAGCTGTACCGGTACGTGCCGGTCGTTGCGGAAGAAAAACGCCATCGCGTGCCGCTGCTGCTGGTGTTCGCGCTGATGAACCGCCCGGACATTTTCGACCTGCGGCCCGGCCACAGCTTCGTCGAGTTCATGGTCAGCCAGGGCTACGACGTGTTCCTGCTCGACTGGGGCATTCCCGGACCGGTAGACAAGCGCATGACGTGCGACGACTAGGCGATGGACTACCTGCCGCGAGCGATCCGTAAGATGAAGTCGATCACCGGGGTGGAAGAGTTCAGCCTTCTGGGCTGGTGCATCGGCGCCATTCTCTGCACCATCTACGCGTCGCTGCGCCCTGAGGACGGTCTGCGCAACCTGATGCTGCTGACCGCGCCAATCGACTTCTCAGACAAGGAATCGATCACCTTCGCACGCTGGACCGACGAGCGCCACTTCGATATCGACAAGGTGCTCGGGATGTACGGCAACATGCCGGGCGAGATGATCGACTATGGTGCCAAGGCCCTGAAGCCGATCGAAAACTACGTTTCGAATTACCTGAAGCTTTGGGACAATGTCGACGACGGTCGCGTGGTCGAGTCGTGGCACGCTATGAACACCTGGGTGACGGACAACATCCCGATCGCGGGCGGAGCGTTTCGGCAGCTCATTGTCGACCTGTACCGCAACAATCGGCTGATCAAGGGAGAGCGCATGATCGCCGGTCAGCGTGTGGATCTCGGCAACGTGAAGGCCAGCCTGCTCACCATCATTGCGCAGAACGACCACATAACACCGGCCTGCCAGTCTGAGCCGATCATGGACAAGGTGGGCAGCGTGGATAAAGAAATGTACAAAGTGCGTGGCGGCCACATCTCCGTCATGGCCGGCAGCGGAGCGCACAAATTCACATGGCCCCACGTGAACGAGTGGCTGGCCGAGCGATCCAAATAGCCATGGATCGGACACTCGCAGGCAAGCGCGCCCTGGTGACGGGGTCGACCAGCGGCATCGGGTTCGGGATCGCGACAGAACTCGCTCGCGCCGGCTGCAACGTTGTCCTGAATGGCTTCGGCGATGCCGAGGCTATCAAGGCGTTGTGCGTGAGGTTGGCGCAGGAGCACTCGGTCGAGGTGATCTACCGCGGAGCGGATGTGTCCATCGGGGCGGAGTGCCGCGCAATGGTTGCGGATGTCGAAGCCCAGGCAGGTCCCGTCGACATTCTCGTCAACAACGCCGGCATCCAACATGTCGCGCCTGTCGAGCAGTTCCCCGCCGAAAAATGGGATGCCGTTCTCGCTATCAACCTGTCGTCGGCGTTTCATCTTACAGCGGCAGCGCTGCCGGGTATGCGCACGCGAGGCTATGGCCGGCTGATCAATATCGCCTCGGCACACGGTCTGGTCGCTTCGCGCGAAAAGGCGGCGTATGTCGCCGCAAAGCACGGTTTGATCGGGTTGACGAAGGTCGTCGCGCTCGAAACGGCAGGGGCGGGGATCACGTGTAATGCGATCTGCCCCGGCTGGGTGCTCACCCCACTCGTCGAGGCGCAGATCACCGAGCGCATGGCCCAGGAAAGCCGCGATCGCCGCGCCGTCGAGCAGGAGCTTCTGCGGGAAAAACAGCCTTCAGGCGAGTTTGCCACGCCGGAGCAGATCGGCGCGCTCGCCGTGTTTCTCTGCTCGGCGACGGCGAGCAGCATTACCGGCGCATCGCTCCCAGTAGATGGCGGCTGGACCGCGCAATAGCAAAGCTCCTCACGCGGCCCTCTGGAACAGTTCTACTTCAGGTGTACTGGCCTAGCCTTAGAGCTGAAGGCCCGTCGTATACGTGCCCCAGGTATCCG
>CALMON010000136.1:0-7878 GCA_937871785.1 uncultured Granulicella sp. | reverse complement strand
CTACACCTGCAGGAGAACGGCTCCGGTATCTGCACTTGCTTCTAAGCGGCTTCAAGAACACCCGCGGCGTGAACGTCTTTCAGGAAGTCCGCGACCAGCGCGGTCGCTCCCCCGAGTGACTCGCCACCGTAGATGTGGAAGTCCGGCCGCACGATCATCGCCTCCCAGCCATGGGTCTTCATAAACGGCTCCAGGCGCGTGTCGAGGTCGGAGAAGCGGTTTACGCCGTCTCCGGTGTTCATTGGGAAATACTTCATTCCCACCTCGGCCAGCTGGGCCAGAGCCGACTCGCCGAGCGATTCGCGGACATCTTTGCCGTTCGTGATGAGCATGAACCCCAGCCCTACCACGTCATCCAGCCGCCCTGTTCGGCCCTTGGCCTGCACGGAAACGTGCGGCGCCAGCAGGCCCGCACCTTCAGCAAGTTCGCCGGAGGAAGCATGATGCAGCATGCCCGTGGTAAGGCTCGGGAACGGCGGGGGTGCCGGTGCCGTGCCTTCCTTGAAGGCTCGGTCTCGCTCTGCGGCGTGCGCCGGGTCGGGCATGCAGATCACTTTGCCGAGATAGATGGATAAGTCGATGATCTGACTGACGTGCGGCATCCTCTCGGTCTGGTAGGTGTCCAGCAGAGCGTCGGTCGCGTGGCCATCCAGAATCAGCCCGAGCTTCCAGGCCATGTTCCAGGCGTCCCGAATACCGGAGCACATACCCTGCCCCATAAATGGCGGCATCACGTGCGCGGCGTCTCCCGCCAGCAGGAACCGGCCCTTGCGCCACTCGGCCGCCAGCAGCGAGCGGAAGGTATACACCTTGTAGCGCACCAGCTCCACCTGTTCAGGGGTGGCCCATTCCTTCAAAAGGTCCCAGACGCGGGCTTCCTCTTCCATCTCCGCCGCCGACTCTCCCGGCAGCAGCATAAATTCCCAGCGGCGGAACGTCTTTCCGTCGCGCACACCCGCCGGCACAATGGTTGTCGGCCGCAGCGGATTGCAGTATTGCCCCGCCGGAGGAACTCCCAGCGTTTCGATCGTGACGCCATCCTTAAGCAGAACGTCGATGACCAACCAGTCCGCTTCGAAGCCTCGATCTTCCTGGGCTCCGCCGATTTCCTTCCGCACGATCGAGTTTGCGCCGTCGCAGCCGACCAGGTACCTGCCCGTGAGCGTTTCCGTACCGCCGGCATCATTGCGAATAACGACGCGAGCGCCGGCGTCGTCCTGCCCCATCTCGACGACTTCCCAGCCCTTATAAAGGTCGACGCTTTTCTGCCGGTCCACGGCGTCGCTGATCGCCTTTTCAAGCGTAGGCTGATGGACGAAGTTCACCTCGGTTCCGCCGGAAATCGACTCGGCCTGCCAGTCGATGACGAGCAGTTCTTCCCAGGCAGCGTTAAACCACTGGTACGCCGGTCCAGGATGCGAGATCTCCGGAAGAACTGCGCCCATGCCGTTCGCCGACAAAATGCGATAAATTTCATGGTCAATGCACACCGCACGCGGCAGAGGGTAGCGCTCCACCCATCGCTCACACACCGCTACGGAGCGGCCCTGCTGCCCGAGCATAAGAGCCAGCGCCTGGCCAACAGGACCATACCCAATAAGGACGACGTCATACGAGTTCTTGGACATACTTACCAGCCTGAAGTGATTCGGGTTTTTTCGATGTGAGAACAGTCAGCTGCCGCGACCGAAAGAGCCCGTCGAGGCGTCTCTTTCAACGTCGGACCATCTTACCTTGTAGAGGCAAGCCTTGACCTCTACCCACGGCGGAAATTCTTCGAAGCGTTCGGTATTCAGTGAACAATCCACCTATTTTGACGATGAGGCAAAGCATGCGGCAGAATCAAGCCGCTCGGGAATTCGCCAAGGAGAAATGAAGCAGGCTCTCTGGTCATATGAGACGTAACACCTAGTTTGTTTCGATCAAACTTGCGCTTCGCTGCCCGAGATCGCAGTAAAGCGGGCAGCCGTCGTCCCGGGAGCTGCCTCCCATGACGTCGCCTCTGCTCACGCCATCCGACCAATCACAACATCGCGTCGAAACTTACCGGGAACGGAGGTGAGACCGTCATAGCGCGTAGGGTCTGCACCAGACGGAAGGCTGGAGCGATCAGGTCTCTAACTTCACAGATACGAACAACCATAACGAGGAGCCGGTTTTGCCTGCGGGAGTCCGCGTGACAATACGGAGAGCCGTCGCGTCATCGACCTCGTCCGGTATGGGAGCATGGCGCACAAACTGCATGATGCGGCCATCAGGATCTATCAGCCCCAGAAAGCTGCCTACGCTGCGCAGGTCGACCCGGCTCGGTCGATCCGGTCCGGTCCGGTCCACTCCAGACTCAACTTCCGATCATCCTCGGAATCGGAAGTTGATCCCGTCGCTGCATCAGTCCAAGACGCTTTCTTGATCACGCCGTTTGAGGTGATGGCGGAGAGTGAGGGATTCGAACCCCCGATCGCCTTGCGACGATGTCTGATTTCGAGTCAGGTGCATTCAACCGGGCTCTGCCAACTCTCCGTGCCTTCGCTTATCTTAGCCGAAAGTATCTCCGAAACAAAGTGGTCCGCGTCGCCTTTACGACTTTCGCACCTTGACGGCGGTGGCGGCTTCGGCGACTCCGTCAGAGGCCGCGGCGGGAATCACCACGTCTTCCGAAGGCTTGATCCCCAGCTTCTTGCGCAGTTCTCCATCGATTCGGCCGAACACATCTTTGTTTTCCTTCAACATGTTGCGAACACTCTCGCGGCCCTGCCCGAGCCGCTCGCCCTGAAAGCTGTACCACGCGCCAGCTTTATCGACAATGGTGTGCGTTACTGCAAGGTCCAGTACGTCGCCTTCGCGCGAGATGCCCTCGCCATACAGGATGTCGAACTCCGCGTCACGAAATGGCGCGGCCACCTTGTTCTTGACGATCTTTACCTTGGTACGCGAACCGACAACGACATCGCCTTCCTTGACGGCGCCGATACGACGGATATCGATACGCACCGAAGAATAGAACTTCAACGCCTTGCCGCCGGTTGTTGTTTCCGGATTGCCGAACATGACGCCGATCTTTTCGCGAATCTGGTTGATAAAGATCAGGCAGGTGCGCGACTTCGATACTGTTCCGGTCAGCTTCCGAAGCGCCTGCGACATAAGGCGGGCCTGCAAGCCCATATGCGAGTCGCCCATTTCTCCGTCGAGTTCTGCCTTCGGCACCAGCGCGGCCACCGAGTCGACCACCAGCACATCAACAGCATTCGAGCGCACCAGGGCTTCAACAATCTCGAGCGCCTGCTCGCCATAGTCGGGCTGCGCGATCAGCAGATTATCAGTGTCGACACCCAGCTTACGGGCGTACTGCGGGTCCAGGGCGTGCTCCGCATCCACAAATGCCGCCAGACCACCTGTTTTTTGCGCTTCCGCGATGACCTGCAGCGTGATGGTTGTTTTACCGGAAGATTCCGGCCCAAAGATCTCAATTACGCGGCCCCGCGGAAACCCGCCCACGCCCAGCGCCGCGTCAAAGGAGATCGATCCGGTGGAGATCACCGAGATAGGCCCGATCGTATCCTTGGCGCCAAGCCGCATGACCGACCCCTTGCCGAACTGCTTTTCCAACTGCGAAAGGGCGGAATCTATGGCTTTACTGCGCTCGTCGGCCACCGGGAATCTCCTCGTATAAAGTCATTGCCTACTCTAGCACCGGACCTTGTGCAAAGCAAAGGAAAAGCGAAAACCGCACCCACGCGGGCGGCGGCAATCCGAAAGGCTTTGCGGGGCGTCCTTTCAACATCGGTACTACGGGCCCAGTAAGTCGAGGCTGCGCTTTTGGCGCGGACACCTCGTCATTGGTGAGGTGTATTCCCGTTGAAGAGGTTGACCGGTGTGAAGTTTCTACTTCGTTTCCTGAACTCCGAGGCTCGTTGCCGAGAATGTGGCAAGCAGCTCAGTCCCGAGCGGCAGGCCGATGACCAGTTTTGCTCTTCCGCCTGCCACAACTTCGCCGGCCGAAGGCAAGCCTTCGGACCCTAGAGCTGCTGAACGTGATGCTGCCCATACAGAAGGGCTAGCGCTGCAGCAGGTCTACCGGCTGGTACACGTCTTCGATGCGAAAGAACGCAGCCAGCGCAGGATGCCGCGCGGCGATGGTGCGATACATTTCCCAGGCCACGCGCCGGTAGCTGAAGTGCCCTGCCGGGCCGCTGCGCAACTCGCAGATATACAGAGCCTCGGCGAAGTCCATCTTGAAGAGCGCCCGACAGCGCGTGCCCAGCGGCAACAGGTAGCGTGCGTTTTCCGCCGCGCCCGGTTCGCCCGAATCGCGCAAGGCGCGAAACGCCTCGAAACCGGCGTTCATGGCTGCGCGATATTCTTCTTCCAGACCCGCTTCGGCCAGCGTCGGCTGCCCTGGGCAAACCGGCTCGTCGTAGCCGTGACAGTCGCTGAACTGCTGCACAAGCTGCGTGCAGCGCCGATGCCGGTGCATGTCGCGGAAACCGCCGATGTCCATCAGGATGTCGAAGCGAAAACCGTGCCCGGCGTGAAACGGCCGCAGCAACTCGTCATGCGGGCCGCGGTGCGCCGCGCCCAAGCGCAGCAGCTCGTTACGCCGGGACTCGCTCAGCGCCATAACGGCGCCGCGAATCTGCCGGTAAGAATAGTGGCAATGCTCGTACAGCAAGGACGCCGCGATCTCGACCTCCATATCCTCGTCATCGTCGAGCAGATCGACAAGCGGCGCGGGATAAATGGGAGCTTCACGTCCCAGGTTGTCGCGCATCAGCTCTCGCGCAGCGGCCGTCAGCTCTACACGGCTGCTGCAAAGATACTCGCTGCGGTCCGCATATTTGACCAGCGTCGGAGCCGCCTTGACCGGCTTGAGGAAGTCGCGCAGCACCTCCTGCGTCGCTTCCTGCGGCACGTCGCCTTCCACCGCCAGCTCTTCAAACGCGGCGCGCTGGGCGTTCCAGGCCGGCTCCGTGGCCGCGGTGCGCAGCTTGGCACCGATCTCACGCACTTCCGCCATCTCGCTCGAAAGCAGTCGCGACACCTGCGACTCCAGCGTGCGCGCGTTCACAATCTGGCCCAGCGAAGTGTTCGTCGCCAATGGCAGAAGGTAGCGCGCCGCGTCGAACGCCCGTGCTCGCAGCGTGCGCTCGTACGCGTCCGGCTTCATCGCTCCGAGGCGGGGCACCACGGTTTTGAGCGCGAGCAGCATGTGCGCGGTCAGGTTGTCGTAGCCGGAGAACAGGGCCTTGACCGCCGCAGTGTACCCGGCCAGCCGCGGCCCGCTGAGCTCTGGCGTGTAGCAGCCGCTGCGGCGGAAATCCTGGTAGCGAGTCGATCGCGCCTGCCCGTCCCAGCGCTGTTCGTCGACCAGCGTGATGGCGGCGAGCAGCGACAGCCGCTCGATAGCGAACGGAATATGCGCCAGGTCGGCAATGGAGCGGTGGCCGTACTGGAAGTAAAACGTGTTGAGAAACTGCTCGGCTTTTTGCGCGCTGATTTCCAGCAGTGACTCGCGCATGGAAAGCGCCGACCTGGAGTATTTCGCCATGGCATAGGCCAGAACCTCCGGTTCAGCGCCGTGGATGGCATACACTTCGGTGGTAGCGGCAGCAGTCAGCGTTTCGTCGGGGCGGTTGGGACGTTCAAACATAGCTCGCTAAGAATAACGCGCTTACGCCCGGAGTACGGCAGAAGAGACAAAAGCGTCGCTCCGGAGCTCGAACAGGACTGCCCGATGATGCGTAGGACACGTCCGCAGTACACTCCTGGGGGCTGTGCTCATCCAACCCCATGCCATGAATAGAAAATACCTTTTTGCCTTTTTCGCCAGTATCTTCGCCGTTGCGATTCTGCTGAACGCCGTAGCCGTTGCATTCGTTTTCCATCGTCTATCCGGTGGCACGGCTGCGATTCTGGCGCCGTGCATCGTCGTGGTCGGCCTCACCGCCGCCGTGCGTTCCCTGCTGTTGCGCAGACGGGAAGTACGGGCTCTCGCCGGTCCGGAGCGCGAGCGGTTCGACAAGGAACAGCTTCCCAAGCTGCTGCGTTCGGCACAGTTTCTGAAATATTGGCTGATCTATCTTCCTTTCGGCATTCTGGCCATGCTGTGGGAGACTAGAGGCACCCCGTTCTGGGTCGGTGGCCTGGGCGTCGTGTTCGGCTCGCTGCTTATGACGCTGATCTACCGTTCGCGGCAGGCGTCGCTCGCCGAAAGCGAGCGCATCACTGCAGGTAATGCAAGGAGTTCGACCGCGTTATGAATCCTCCCAGAATTGCTCTTGTTACTGGAGCCTCGCAGGGCATCGGCCGCGCTTGCGCCCTCGCCCTCGCCACGCAAGGCGTCACCGTTGCGCTCGCGGCCCGCAATTTTCCTAAGCTGGAGGCTGTCGCCGAGGAAATCGCCGCCGCTGGCGGGACGGCCAGGCCGTTCCTCCTCGATCTGGCGTCGGAGGATGCGATTAAAGGTTGCGCCAAGGCCGTCCTGGCGGAGTTCGGAGCGGTCCACATCCTGGTCAACAACGCCGGCATCACCAAGGACGGGCTCGCGCTGCGAATGAAGGCAGCCGACTTCGACGACGTGCTGCGCACCAACCTGACGGGAGCGTTTCTGCTGACGCAGGCCACCATTTCTTCCATGATGAAGGCACGCTGGGGCCGCGTAGTCAACATTACCTCTGTGGTGGGCGAAACCGGAGCCGCCGGGCAGGCCAACTACGCCGCGTCCAAAGCCGGCCTCATCGGTCTGACCAAGTCGCTAGCCCGCGAATTTGCTTCGCGCAACATCACCGTGAACGCCGTCGCCCCCGGATTTATCGAAACCGCCATGACCGCCGAGCTCACCGAAGCGCAACGCACCGCCATCCTGCCCCAGATTCCGCTCGCCCGCTACGGCAGCGACGCGGATATCGCCGCGGCCGTAGCATTCCTCGCCTCAGACAGCGCCGGCTACATTACCGGACATACGCTGGACGTCAACGGTGGCCTGTACATGGGATAGGGCTTGCAGAAGCGCGCACCACAACCGGCGGGGGCATGATGTATTCGCCGACCCGTCCCTCCTTCTGCACGAATCTACGGCGGTACGAACTAAGTGAGGTTCGGGGCAACTTAGCTCTTGCCAGCCGCCTCCGGGGTAGTTACTTTACGGCTAATGGCACACATGCACACAGTTCTGCCGACCTCCGCGGCGGCAGTTTCGGCGGAGACCAACTCGATGAATATCGGCGTCACCATCCGCGGTATGCGGCTGCAGCGAGGTATGTCTCAGGGCGACATCGAAAAGCGCACGGGTCTGCTGCGCTGCTACTTGTCTCGCGTCGAAAACGGCCACACCGTGCCATCGCTCGAAACGCTGCAAAAAATTGCCGGCGCGCTCGACCTGCCACTTTCGCAGCTCTTCAACGACGAACCGAAAGCCGAAGTCCCGGGCCTGAGCTTGAACGAAAGTGAAATTCACTTCCTCACGCAAATCCAGCGCTACTCCGCGCACCTGACCGACGGCGATCGCCGCCTGCTGCTTGCGATGGTACGGAAGTTCGCCGCAACGTCGATGACCAGCTAGAACGTTCCGAGCCGTTCCGAGGAAGGTGTGCAGTTGCCTGTCTTTGCTTCTGGTGAGGTCTGGGCTTTCGCTCAACTCACACCGATCGGATGACTCGGCTTCAGCCCGGGAACTCAGCGTCATGAGTAGCCATCTGAAGCTGTTTCAGGCGGTTCTCGTGAAACCGACAGCTCCATGTCCGAACTTGGTTGCCGGACCTACTCCGCCCGGAACGCCGCCGCAAGCGCGTACGCCACCAGCAGCACGACCAGAGTCGCCGCCAGAAACGTGACCCTCTGCCGTGCGCGGTAGCCTGCCCTGCCCGACATCATGCGCGGAAA
>CALMON010000135.1 GCA_937871785.1 uncultured Granulicella sp. | reverse complement strand
CTGAGTGCGGCGGACGCAGCGGCAGCCGGTACATGGGAGAATGGAAAGGTGGTGGATGGGTCAAAGCTCGGGGTCTATGTGTCGGTGCCGTTTTGCCGGGCGAAGTGCAGTTTTTGCAATTTTGCGTCGGGGGTGTCGACGCCGGGACGGATCGACGCGTACGTCGCCGAGCTTTGCCGCGACATCGCGGCCGCTCCCGCAACGGCCGCGCGGCTGGGTGCCGACCTGCCACAGGTCGTAGATACGGTGTATTTCGGCGGGGGAACGCCGAGCCTGCTTTCGCCGGAACAGTTGCGGCTCGTTTTCGGCGCCTTGCGCGGGGTGTTCGCCATCGAGGCCGGAGCGGAGATCACGCTGGAATCCGCGCCGGGACAGATTGCGCCAGCGACGCTCGAAGAAGCGCTCCGGCTGGGAGTGAATCGCGTGAGCCTCGGCGTGCAAAGCTTTGTGGATCGCGAGGCGGCCGCCGTAGGCCGGACGCACACCGGAGCGAGCTGCCTGGCGGAAATCGCGCGGCTGCGGGTGTCGGGGCTCGCCAACGTAGGGGCCGACCTGATCGCCGGGCTGCCGTATCAGACCGAGGCGAGCTGGGCGTATTCGCTGGAGCAGGCGGCCGCGTCCGGGCTGACGCACTTGAGCGTCTATATGTTGGAGGTCGACGAAGACTCGCGGCTGGGGCTGGAGGTTCTGGCTGGCGGCGTGCGTTTCCACGCCCATGGCGTGCCTAGCGACGATGTGTCGGCAGCGCTGTACGAACAAGCGTGCGAAAGCCTGCCGAGCGCGGGGTTCGCGCAGTATGAGATTTCAAACTTTGCCCGCGCGGGGCAGCAAAGCCGGCACAACCGCAAGTATTGGGAGCGGTCGCCGTACATGGGTTTTGGGCTGGACGCTCATTCCATGCTGCCGGGCGCTGCGGGGCCGGTCCGGTTTGCGAACGCCGACGAACTGGTGGATTATGGCTCCACAACCTCCGGCAGCGGGGTCGTGCGGGTGGGCGCGGACGAGGCTTTTGAGGAGAGTGTCTTTCTCCGGCTGCGCCTGAACGAAGGCGTATCCGTTGCAGGGTTGCAGGAGGAATTTGGGGAAGAACGCGTCCGTACCTGCCAGAAGGCCCTCGGTGAAATGGTGGAAGGCGGTCTGATGACGGCTGAGGGGGGCAGGTGGAAGCTGACGCTGCGCGGACGGATGGTGTCCAGCGAGGTGTTTGGGAGATTGCTGGTACCGCTAGCTGTTTCGTAGGGCGCGGTCGTTCTGAGTTCGGGTGGTTCAGGTCAACTTCAGTTTCAGGGACGAGTTTTCGATTGTGAGGAGGATGGAGTCTTGATCGATTTACGCAGTGATACGGTGACGCGGCCAACGGCGGCGATGCGGACGGCCATGGCTGCCGCCGAGGTGGGCGACGACGTCTACGGGGAAGACGCGACCGTCAATCGCCTGGAAGAACGGGCGGCGAACGTCTTCGGGCGCGAGGCGGCATTGTTTGTGCCAACCGGCACCATGGGCAACACCATCGCCGCGCGGCTGCACACGCAGCATGGGCAGGAGGTGATCTGCGAGTCGCGCGCTCACATTATGGACTGGGAAATGGGTATGGTCGCGACCTACTCCGGCTGCATGTTGCGGACGGTGTTCGGCGAGCGCGGCATTCTGACCTGGGATGTGATTCGCGAAAAGATCGCGCCGAAGATCTACTACCACGCGCAAACCGGGCTGGTATGGCTTGAAAACTCGCACAACATGGCAGGCGGCACGGTGACGCCGCTGCCAGTGCTGGAAGACATCTGGGCGGGAGCGAGAGACGCGCAGCTGCCGACACACCTGGACGGAGCTCGCGTCTTTAACGCGGCGGCCGCGCTCGGCGTGCCTGTCGCAGAGCTGACGCGCGGGTTTACGACCGTCATGTTCTGTCTGTCGAAGGGGCTCGGCGCACCGGTCGGGTCGATGCTGGTTGGGTCTGCCACGGATATGGCCAGGGCGCGCGTGTTCCGCAAGGCGCTCGGCGGCGGCATGCGGCAGGCCGGCGTTCTGGCAGCAGCGGGGTTGATTGCGCTCGAAGATATGCCCGCCCGGCTCGGCGACGATCATGCGAATGCCCGTCTACTTGCCGAAGCCATCGCCGGGTGTCCAGGAGTGTCCGTCAACCTCGAAGAGGTGCAGACGAACATTCTCTTCTTCCGCTTGCTGGCGGGCGGAGCGGTGGACTTCGTCGCTCGCATGAAGGCCGCGGGCGTGGCGGCGAGCGCCATCGGCGCGGATCAGGTGCGGCTGGTCACGCATTTCGACGTGTCCCGACAGGACTGCGAGACGGCGGCACAGGTGGTCCAAATGCTGCTGCAGTAGGCTGGCGCAGCACCTCGCTGACGCCTACCGGGTCCGGCAGGACGGAGTCGTTATACAGGCCGAGCATGGCGCGGCTGACCTCACCCATGCGGGTGAGTTCGGCCTGCGCCAGGTCGACATATTCGTTCGCCAGGACCGGGTCTCGCTCGTCGCGCAGCAGGTAGAGCAGGTTGACCACGGAGTCGAGTGGGTTGTGCATTTCGTGCGCAATGTTTGCGGCCAAACGACCGGCGGTCGCCAGCTTTTCGGTCGCCACCAGGGCAGCCTGCGCTTCGCGCTGCTCATCGAGCGTCTTCTGGTACGCGCCCGAAACCCGCTTCAGGCTGCGAACCGTCGTCACGCTGATGACAATGCCGGCCAGCAGCGCAAGCAGAAGCAGAGCCTCAACCGTGTGCTGCACTTCCTTGTGCCAGCGCCTGACCTCGGCGACCCGAAGCTCGGTTTCGCGCTGCAAAAGCTGCCGAACGCGGACGCGGAGGCCGTCCATCTGTTCTTTGCCGCTCATATTCAGGGCCGGATCGTTGGCATTGCCGCCCGCGCCTATCTGCGCGATCAGCGGCTGCGCGTAACTGGCCGTCCAGGTTTGCTCGCCGGCGTCGATCCCGTCGAGCGTGCGCGTAGACTCACGTTGCGCCATCAGATTCGCGTGCAGGCTCGCCGTCAACCTGGCGAACGACGGCAGCGCTTCCTCGTAGGGCTGCAGGAAAGCCGGGTCGGCCGTAATCTGGTAGCCGCGCAGGCCTGTTTCTTCGTCGACCAGCAGGGTCTGGGCTTCGGTCGTCGCCGCGATGATGTCGTCCGACACCTGAATGGCCGTCACTGTGCGGCGCGCGTGCAGCACCTGCAGCAACAGCACGCCAGCCACCACCGCGAGCGACAGCACGGGAAGCAGAAGCGCGCGCAGCAGGATGCGATTGAACTGTTTGAGATTCAAGCGTGCGGTCTCGGGAAGGCAGGTGCCGCTTTCAGCGTATCAGCCTCGCGCCTGGCGCTCAGCAGATCCGCCGCGGATCGGCACCCGCGGGTTCCAGCAGCGCTTTCAGGTTCTTGATCAGCACTGGCGCGCCCTGGCCCTTGGTCATATAAATGTTCACAAGGTCGGTAACTTCAGCAGGCAGGCCCATATAGGCGGAAAGCAGAACGATGGGCACGTCCGGCTTGGCAGACCTCATGCGGGCAGCGACTTCGCCGCCATTCATGCCGGGCATGGAATAGTCGAGGACCACGGCCTCGACCGGGTGGTCGTCGAACAGCAGCAATCCGCTCGGCCCATCGGGAGCCGTCAGCACCCGGTAGCCGGAGCGCTCCAGGATAAGTTTGCGCACCTGCAGACCGACAACTTCATCGTCCACACAAAGCACCATAGGTCCAATTTGCTGCACAAGGACGGCCTCCTGACAAACAGGATACGGGTCAGTTCGGCAGGTTGTTACGCCATTTGTCAAAATATTTCAGGATTTAGAGGTTGGGCGGTACAGAGTCCGGCCTGTATGCCCAGTGAAGCAGTTTCGGGATAAGGGGATAATACAGGCCGAGCATGATGGGAAGACGCGGGGTGGCAAGCGGGCTGAAGGCGGACGCGTACACCGCCAGTTGCGGCCCGTACACCTCCCGTTCGGCGGCTTTGAAGGCTTCGTCAGTGCGGGAACCCTGTTCGGTCGTTTTGTAGTCGACGATCCACAGATGGGTGTCGCCCAAAGATCCTGGAGCCGGTCCTGCGAGAAAGGTGCGGTCGGTGCGAAGCTCGCGCGGGCCGTCGCCGTCGCCGGCCGGGCGCCGGATGGAGGCCTCGCTGCGGGCACCCGGGTGGGGAGAAAGGATCCAAAGGCCGACGCGGTCGGCGAGGGCGCGTTCAAGAGCATGGAGGGCGCGCTCTGCAAAGCGCGGAACGGCCGCAGGCGGCAGCCCTTCGGCGCGCAGGCTAGCCGCAAGGCGAGAGGTCCAGGCGGAGAGGCCGGCAGCTACCTCCTCCGCCGGCGTGCCTGCCTCCAGCAGCGTGGACACGAGCTGAAGAAACCGATGAACGATATTGCCAAAAGCGCGAACGCCAAACGAGCCTTCCGGGCGGTCAAACGCCTGGTCCGCACTTACCGGTAAAGCTGGCCTGTAGGGTAGCCGGGGTGTCTCGGAAAGTCGGGTTGCTGCGGAAAAGGTGAGGGGAAGCCTGTGAATCAAAGGCGCAGGTGCCAGGGCGAGCATGGCAGCAGGCGGAGCTTGCTCACTGGACGCCGCCAAGGAGATCACATCTGATTCGTTCCTGATAAGTGATTTGCCAAGAGAGGTTTGCAGATGATTCTGCGCGTCGCGCATGAAGTACGGCATAGCCGCTTCCCATGCCGAATGCAGCAGGGTTCCAGAAGGCGCGTAGACGTCTCCTGTAGATCTCCTGGTAGCTGCGGCGAACAGATGAAGTTCTTCGCGGGCGCGGGTACAGGCGACGTAGAACAGGCGCTTGCGTTCGGCAGCGTCGCGAGCCGTGCGGACTGTGTTGATCCAGTCGTACAGCTTGCCGGGGTCGTTGCCTTTTGCGGCAACGGGGGCGAGGACCACCTGTGCGCTGTCGCCACCGATGGCGTCGAGTTCCAGCCAGTTGAGGAGCTCCGACATATGGGTGCGCGACGCGCGCTCGAGCCCAGGAACGAGCACGACGTCCCATTCCAACCCTTTTGCTTTGTGAATGGTGCTCAGGGTAACGGCATTCGGCGCGGTTTCAGGCTCGGCGAACAGGGTGCCGACGGCACTGGCGAAGTGGTCGACGTCCAGGCGGCCGCCGGACCCCTCGGCTTTGCGCAGAGCAGTAAAAAAGAGCTGCGCATTGGCGGCGCGTCGCGCGTCGAGGGGGGCATCTCCCCCCAGGGAGCGCCAGGTGCGTTCCACTTCTGTAGCTAAAAAGGTGCGGCCGCGTTCGGCGAGCGCCCGCTTGAGGACCGGCCAGGTGCGATCGAAAAGGGCGACGCCGGTGGCGCTCAGGAGGGCACGGCGAACCGGGGCCACGGCGGGAATGGCCTCATACTGCGCTTCACGGGCGCCGTTCCCCGCAAGGGCGAGTAGGTCGGCGAGGTCCAGGCCGCACCACGGCGCATGGAGCACGGCCATCCAGGCAACGCGGTCGGCGGGATGCAGCAGCGCGCGCGTAAGCGCAAGCAAGTCAAGCACTTCCGGCTGTTCCCCAAGGCGTTCGATGTCGATCGCCGTGAATGGGACGGTGCGGCCGGCACGGTCGGGCGTGTGGAACTCGCGGATAACGGCGGACAGGTGCTCGCGGCCGCGAGCGAGCACCCCGACCGCCCCGGGGCGGACGCGGTCAGCGGGAAGCGGCTTCCGCTGCCAGCGCTCGACGACGGAC
>CALMON010000134.1 GCA_937871785.1 uncultured Granulicella sp. | reverse complement strand
CGCCAAACCTCGCGACAAGATCCTGGTTGCCGTCAAACTGCTCCACACCGTCGACGAAAAAACCTGGCGCGGCGTCCACCTGCGCGTCGAGCCGAATCCCACAGGGCAGAGCACGCGCCCCAACCCCGACGACATCCGCACGCAGATCATCACCGCCGCGAACATCCTGCCCGCGCTTCCCATCCCGCGCAAAGACCTGCTCACAAAAGTTGAAGAAGCCGCCGCCGCCGTCGACACGACCGCGCTTGCCGCTGCCAATCAGCCCGCCTTCGACGCCTCGCTCCGCAAAGCCCAGGCCGTCCTCAGCACGCTCCAAGACACGCTCGCGCAGGTCAAAATCGACCTCACCGGGAATTCGCACATCGACGCCGCCTGGCTTTGGCCGCGCTCTGAAACCATCGACGTCGTCCGTCGCACGTACGGCACGGCGATCCAGTTGATGGACGAGTACCCCGGCTACACCTTTGCCCAATCCGCCGCGCAGTACAGCGAGTGGCTTGCCGACAAGTACCCCGACCTGAACGCGCAAATCAAACAGCGCATCGCCGATGGCCGCTGGGAAATCGTCGGCGGCATGTGGGTCGAGCCCGACCTGAACCTGCCCGGCGGCGAATCGCTCGTGCGTCAGCTTCTGGTCGGCCAGCGCTTCTTCCAGAAGGAGTACGGCGTCACTGCGCGCATCGGCTGGAACCCCGATTCCTTTGGGTACAACTGGCAGTTGCCGCAAATCTACAAGCGCTCCGGCATGGATTACTTTGTCACCCAGAAAATGCATTGGAACGACACCAACGTGCTTCCGTTCCGGCTCTTCTGGTGGCAGTCGCCCGACGGCTCCAAGGTCCTCACCTACTTTCCGACCGACTACGTCCACGAGAACGTAAGCCCGACCCGCATCTCGGCCGACTTTGCCGAATCCGCCACGCGCAACCCCGGCTTGACGGAGCACCTCGACCTGTACGGCATCGGCGACCACGGCGGCGGTCCTACCCGCACCATGCTCGACGAAGCGCAGAAATGGATCGCCAGCGGCAAGGCTGGCGACGCCGTCCCCACCATGCGCAACTCCACCGCGCAACAATTTTTTTCAAGCGTCGAAACCAAGCTCAACCCGAACTCGCCCACCTGGAACTACGACTCCATCGCCAGGGGCTACACCCCGCCGCCCATGGGTGCGGATATGTCCGTCGGCCTGCCCACCTGGCGCGACGAGCTTTACTTCGAGTATCATCGCGGCGTCCAAACCACGCAGGCCAACCACAAACGCTACATGCGCCGGTCCGAAGCGCTGACGCTCGACACGGAAAAGTTCGCGTCGCTCGCCTGGCTGCAGGGCCTCGCCTATCCCAACGCGATCCTCACCGAAAACTGGCGCGAAATCACCTTCAACCAGTTCCATGACCTCGCCGCCGGCTCCGGTATCGCGGTGATCTATCGCGATGCCAAAAAGGACTACTTCGACGTTTTCAACGAGGACGACATCATCACCCGCGCTTCGCTCGCGAAAGTCGATGCCCGCATCGACACGTCCACGCAGCAGGGAACTCCGATCATCGTGACGAACACCATGGCCTGGCCGCGTAGTCAGACTGTTGAGCTTTCGGTGCAGCGGACGCACCCGGCGGATAATGTGTACATGGCCAGTCCGAACGGTCCCTTGCCGACGCAAATCCTTTCACAGGACAAGACCACAAATACGTTCCGCCTTCTGGTTCGCACCGACGCGACACCTTCACTCGGCTACGCCACGCTTGCGCTCGTCAATGCGAAGGAGGTTCCGGCCAAGCTGCCTGCCAGCGCGTTGCGCAGCAGCCAGACAGCCACCGGCTTTGAGTTGCGTAACGACAGGCTGACGGTGGCGGTCGACAAAACGACCGGCTGCATCACCTCGCTCGTCCAGGGCGCCGGCCCACAATACCTTGCGACAGACGGCTGCGGCAACCAGCTGCAAGCCTTCGCCGACAACCCCAAAAACTACGACGCCTGGAACATCGACCCCGGCACCCTCGACAAAGCCCCGTCCATCATCGCCAACGTGGACAGCATCCGCCTCACTGTCGACGGACCGCTGCGCAAGACGATCCGCATCCAGCGCACCTGGCAGAAGTCTCACTTCACCCAGGATATTTCACTCGACGCCGGTTCGGACTTCGTTCGCGTTGAAACGCAGGTCGACTGGCATGAAGACCATGTCCTGCTGAAAGCCGCGTTCCCGCTTGCCGCGACATCCGGCAAGGCCACCTACGAAATTCCCTACGGCTCCATCGAGCGCCCCACTACGCGCAACAATTCGTGGGAAAAGGCCCAGTTCGAAGTCCCCGCGCAGCAATGGGCCGACCTCGGCGGCGTGGTAGGCAGTGCCTACCAGGGCGTTTCGATCATCAACGATTCGAAGTACGGCTACGACGCGGTGGGCAACACCCTTCGCCTGACTCTGCTGCGCTCGCCCACCTGGCCCGACCCCGACGCCGACCGCGGGCCGCAGCACTTCGTGTACGAAATCTACCCGCATCGAGGTCCATGGCAGCAGTCCGAGGTCGTCCGTCGCGGTTACGAACTCAACAATCCGCTGCGCGCCGAGCAGACCTTCGCCCATGCCGGCGCGCTGCCGCCCATGCACTCGTTCGCGTCGGTCGAAGCGCCGAACGTCACACTCACCGCGATGAAAAAGGCCGAAGATGCCGACGCGCTCATCTTTCGCATGTACGAGTGGGCCGGCCAAGCGACCGACGTTAAGCTCCACATCCCCGCCGGGGCTACCTACGCCGTGGAAACCAACCTGATGGAAAAACCCGAAGGCCCGCACCTCGCGCTCGCAAGCGGAGGATCGATCGGCGATACGGTCACCGTTGCCATCAAGCCCTTTGAGATCCTAACAGTGCAAGCTGTCTATCCCGCACCCGCGGGTCACTAGGGCAATATATTCCGAACTTGTCATCCTCCGCTTCGCGAAGGATGACAAGTCGGTCAAAGGCACATACCCGAGAGAAGTGCTGCACTCGCATGAAGAAGCGACCTCGCATCCTCGTCACCCGGTTCCCGCATCAAGCCTCGGCTCTCGCCGACCGCCTCCGCGCGCTTGGTGCCGAACCGGTCCTGATCCCGACGATTGAACTCACAACCCCTACCAGCTACGCCGCGCTTGATGTCGCTCTCCAGACCCTGCTCACATCGCAACCGGCCTCGTTCCACTGGATGCTGTTCACCAGCGCCAACGCCGTCGAAGCCTTTGCCCGTCGGTGGAAGGAAGCGAGCGGCACCATCCCGCTCCCTACCCAAACTTACATCGCGTCGATAGGCCCGGCCACGACCATGGCTCTCCCCGTCGAGGGCATGAAAGTCGACCTTAGCCCGCCGGCAGCCATCGCCGCATCGCTTGCCGACGCTCTGCTCCCGCACACCCGCCCGCCACCCGCCACACCCACCCGCTTCCTTCTCACCCGCGCTGAAGATGCCCGCGAGTACCTTCCCGAAACTCTTCGCGCCGCCGGCGCGGACGTCACGGTGGCTCCCGCCTATCGCAATGTGGTTCCGCCCGGCTCGGTCGCCGCCCTGCGCAGCTTAATTCAGACCGACCCACCCGATGCGATCACGTTCACAAGTTCGTCGACGGCGACAAACTTTTTTTCGCTGCTGACAGCCGCCAGGATCGTTCTGCCGAGTGAAGTCGTCCTCGCCTCCATAGGCCCGGTCACCTCAGCCACGGTTCGGTCGCTGGGCTACGAGGCAAGCGTCGAAGCGCCCGAGGCCTCCACGGCGTCGCTCGCCGAAACAGTTGTCGAGTTCTTTGCGTTGAGGAAGCCCCGAAAGGAGCAGGGGCAAACTTAATGCGAGCTCCACGTTTTATCGCCGGAATTGCATTCCCGTTCGAGCGAGCAGTCCACGCAACGCGGCTTGCGTGCGAGGCACACCTGCCGTCCGTGATGGATGAGCTCGTGTGAGAACTGAATCCAGCGGTCCTGCGGGATGATCTTGATCAGGTCCTGCTCGATCACCACCGGATCGTCGTCTTTCGTCAGCTCAAGTCGCTGCGAAAGCCGCCGCACATGCGTGTCCACCACGACGCCGGACGCGATGCCAAACCATGACCCGAGCACGACGTTCGCGGTCTTGCGTGCGACGCCCGGAAGCTCGGTCATCTCGGCGATCGTCTGAGGAACGACGCCGCCAAAGCGCTGCTCAAGTACCGTTGCCGCGCCGATGATGTTCTTCGCCTTGGCGCGGTAGAAGCCGGTCGACTTGACGATCCGCTCGACTTCAAAGACCGGTGCTTCGGCCAGCGCCTTTGGCGTCGGATACATCGCGAACAGCTCCGGAGTCACCTTGTTGACGCCGACGTCGGTCGTCTGCGCGGACAGGATCGTCGCGATGGTGAGCTCAAACGCGTTGCGATGGTCGAGAGCGCAGACGACGTTCGGATACGTTCTGCGCAGCGCATCGAGAATGGCGGCGATACGCTCCGGCGCGAGAGGCTTCGCGGTCTTGCCGCGCTTGACCTTGACCGCAACCGGCTCGGACGCGGCGATCGCGTGCGCCTGGCCAACAGAAACACCGGCGATTGCTGCCTGCCGTTCCGCAGGAGTAAGCAAGCGCGGCGGCGTGAGCGCAGAGGACTTGCGCTCAGACGTCTTGCGTGGCGCCGCTTTCTTTGCCGGTTTGGAAACAGCCGTTGTCGTTGCCTTACTCACTCTTCACGACTCACTTCTCTACCCGAGGCGGTCCAGCATTTCCATCGGCTTCAACCGCACGCAACTGAAGATCGGGAAATCCTTGAGCGTATACAGGCTGATCTCGGTGTCGCGCAGTGCCTCGACCAGGTGCAGGAAATCTTCGGGAAAGTTGGTCTCGAAAGCGACCGTAAATTCCTGATCGTCGATGCCGAACGAGTACGCCGTGTTGATTTTGACGCGCGGGAAACGCAGCCCGACGGTGATGTGCTCGCGCATCAGGCGCATACGCTCTTCGGCGGACAGCCGATACCACGGGCGCGTCTTCCAGAACGGGTAGATGAAGATGTACTTCTGGCCACCGGGCCGAATTGCGCCGCGGCCCTCGCCTTCGCTCTCATCCTCGCGGTCGATCTGGTACTGCGACCGGCGCGTCATGGCGAGGAAATTGTGCGGTGTCGTCAGATAGCCGCCAAGCGGCGTGCGCATCAGGTCACTGCGCATCTTGTTCAACTCGTCGACCGCGTAGCCGATCGACCAGACGCACATGTCCACGTCGCCGCGCGTGCCCATGGTCGAGTAGGTGATTGAAAGGAACTCGCCGGGCTTGTTCCAGCGCTCGAGAACGTCGGCGAACGCCTGCTTGTGCGCGGCTTTTTCCTCGGCTGGCAGACGGCGCCACTCGGGCATGATTTTGTAGAACGTAAAGCAGACTACCTGCTGCTTGACCGGGGTCTGCGGGGCGTCCGCGCCGGCGGGGGCGCTGCCGTAGGAACTTGCGGGGCGGCCGCCGGGCGCGGCAGGCTGGCTGGCTGCGGGCTGGGTCGCCGCGGGCATTTCGACGTTCGCTTCGGAAACTACTTCGGGGGAAAGCACGGCGGTATTGGACATATCTGTTCGACTCCTGCGCTTTCTCGATGCTAGCAAACCTCGCGCCCGGCTGCGCTCGATATACTGGGAACGCATGATCACAAAATTGACCGCACTTCTTCTTGGCCTGTCCACAGGCGCGGCGTACAGCGTCGTGTTCCTGCTGATGGCGCTGCAATCGGCCTGCATCCCGATCCCGAGCGAGGTCATCATGCCGTTTGCCGGCTACCGGCTTGGACACTCGTTCGGCTCGCTGGCGCTGCTCGCGACCATCGCCTCGCTGGCTTCGAATCTGGGTTCGATCCCCGCGTATTACCTGGGCGCGAAGGGCGGACGACCCATGATCGAGCGCTACGGCCGCTACATCCTGCTAAAAGGGCATGACATCGACTTGGCCGACAGGTTCTTCAATCGCTTCGGTTCATTCGCCGTGCTGCTGGGCCGCATGCTGCCGATCGTGCGCACCTTTATCGCCTTTCCGGCCGGCATCGCGCGCATGAACCAGGTTCGCTTCCACCTTTATACGTTTCTCGGCTCCTGGCCGTGGTGCTTCGCGCTGGCGTACATTGGCATGAAGCTGGGCTCGCGCTGGGACTCCGACCCGCGCTTCAAGGCGGTGTTCCACAGGTTCCAGGCCGGAGTTGAGGTCGTTCTCCTGATCGCCATCGTCTGGTTTGTGTGGACCCACTGGAAAAACCGGACGGTCGCGCAAACGGCGTAAGCCATTGCGTGCGGTTTTCGGGTGAGCGATACTAGAGTGTCCGCAACACGGAAATTCGCAGCATAGAAGGGTACCGCACAGCATGACAAACACCGGCTCAGCCGCGCCGCAAGCCTCGAACAAGGCGACGGACATCAAGCCTGCCACTGGAAAACTTGGAATCATGATCCCCGGAATGGGCGCGGTCGCGACGACGCTGATCGCCGGCGTTGAAGCGGTGCGCCGCGGCTTCGCGAAGCCGATCGGGTCGATGTCGCAGATGGGGACCATCCGGCTCGGCAAGCGGACCGACGACAATACGCCGTTGATTAAGAACTGGGCACCGCTCGCCGACCTGAACGATATTGTTTTTACCGGCTGGGATATTTTTGGCGGCAACCTGTACGATGCGGCCAAAACCGCCAATGTGCTCGACCGCGACCAGTTGGAAAGCATGAAGCCGTTTCTGGAGTCGATCGAGCCGATGCCCGCGGTCTTCGACCAGCGCTGGGTAAAGCGACTCAACCCCAAGGTGCAGAAGGTCGGCAAGAACAAGTGCGATCTTGCCAACCAGATTCGCAACGACATTGCGGAGTTCAAGGCGCGCACGGACCGTCAGGTGATGATCTGGTGTGGTTCGACCGAAATTTATATTGAGCCGAAGCCGGTTCACATGACGCTGGAAGCGTTTGAGAAAGGGCTGGTCGACAACGACGAAGACATTGCGCCTTCAATGCTGTACGCCTGGGCCTGCCTGAAGGAAGGGATTCCGTTCGCAAACGGCGCTCCGAATCTTACGGTCGATATTCCTGCGCTGCAGGAACTCTCGAAGAAGATGAACGCACCTATCTGCGGAAAAGATTTCAAAACCGGACAGACGTTTATCAAGACGGTGCTGGCACCTGCCTTCAAGACGCGCCAGTTAGGCGTCGCTGGGTGGTATTCGACGAATATTCTTGGCAACCGCGATGGTGAAGTTCTGGACGATCCCGATAACTTCAAGACCAAGGAAGTGTCGAAGCTGGGCGTTCTGGAACATATTTTTCAGCCCGAAAAGAATCCCGATTTATACGGCGACATCTTCCATAAGGTGCGGATCAACTATTATCCTCCGCGCGGCGACAACAAAGAAGGTTGGGATAACATCGACATCTTTGGATGGCTCGGTTACCCGATGCAGATCAAGGTCGATTTTCTTTGCCGCGACTCCATCCTGGCGGCTCCTCTTGCCCTTGATTTATGCCTCTTTATGGATCTCGCAGCCCGCACACCCGTGCTTCGCGGGTTAGGCATCCAGGAGTGGCTGAGCTTTTATTTCAAAGACCCTGATTCAGCGCCCGGCGTATATCCGGAGCACGATTTGTTTATTCAGTCGATGAAGCTCAAAAATACACTTCGACACATCATGGGGGAAGACCTGATTACGCATCTCGGACTTGAATATTACGGTGACTGATGTAAGTGAAACAGAAAAGGCCTCGCAGAATGCGGGGCCTTTGTTGCGTGCGCTACAGAGCAGGTCTATGAATAGCTGATGACTTCCGATTCTGTTGCCGTCGACTCTTTATGTTCCACAGCGGGATCGTGCCTCTCTGTTTCAGGTTGGCTCGCCGGCTTCAGTTCCAGGATAAAGCGAGCGCCGACGGGCTGATTTTTCTCAGCGCGGATCGTACCCCCGTGTTCCTGCAGAATCTGCGCAGCGATGGAAAGGCCAAGGCCTGTGCCACGCTGCTTGGTGGAAAAGTAAGGCAGGAACAGGCGCTCGCGCATGTCGTCCGTGAGCCCTGGGCCGGTATCCGCAATGGTGAGCTCCACCATGCCGCTGGGCAGGCTGCGAGAGGCGATGTGGAGTTCGCGGAGGAGCGAGCTGCTCATGGCCTCCGCGGCATTGTCGATCAGGTTTGACAGCGCACGCTTGAGCGCTTCGGGGTCTGCAAGCACGAGCGGAAGGTCGGGCGCGAGGCGTCGGACGAGCCGGACGTTCACCATGCGGCCGGCGAAAAGGGCCAGTGCGTTTTCGACAATCGTGTTGAGGTCGGCAGGCTGCGGACGCGCGGAAGGGAACTGGGCCAGCGCGCTGAACTGGTCCACCAAGGACCGCATGGTCTGGACCGACGAAGAGATCACTTCAGACGAACGCTGGATCACGCCGGGGGAGTTCGACTCCACACCATGTTCTGCCATTGTGGCTTGCAAACGTGCAATGTGTCGATGAATTTGCTCCGCATTCAGCGAGATAGGCGTGAGGGGATTTTTGATTTCGTGAGCGACACGCCGTGCAACCTCTTTCCAGGCGCTTTGTTTTTGCGCGCGCAGCAGTTCGGTGATGTTTTCAAAAACCATCACGTAGCCGAGATGCTCGCGAGCGTCCTGCCCGGGGCCGGCGAGGCCCGTAACCGCTCCTTCAAGCACGGCGACCGTGGCTGAAAGGTGCAGGGGCCCTGTGGGCGAAGGCATCTGCAACTCGGCGGCGGCTGTGCCCATGCGATGCGAGCGGCGCAGGATGTGGTCGAGAGCGTCGATGGTGTCGGGCGGGAATATGGAGTCGAGCGAAACGCCCGTGAAGTGCTCGCGCCCGCCGGGGTCGAGCATTTCCGAAAAGGCACGGTTGGCCACAACGACGTGGCGGTCGGCGGAAAGCGTGACGACGCCGTTGGGTATCGTTTCGATGATGGTTTCGAGCTCCGTGCGGCGCGCCTGCAGGGTTGTGTTCAGTTCCGAAAGCTGCAGGGTGGACTCTTCGGCGAGGGCGCGCGCGGACTCAAGGTCGGCGGCCATGGTATTGAAGCTGGCGGTCAGCTCGCCAAGCTCTTCGGTAGCGGAATCCGGCACGCGCGTAGCGTAGTCGCCGGAGGCAATCGCTTCCATGGCGTCGGCGAGCGACTCCACCGGCCGCGTGACCTGCTTCGAAATGTAGAGCGCCAGCCAGCAGCAGGCAAACAGCGCGAGAGCCGTAGTGAGCAGCAGCAGAAACATGTACAGGTTGCGAACGGTGCGGCGCTCGCGCAGCAGGAGTTGATAGGCGAGATCGGCGGTGCGGACGCGGTCGCCGGTCGCCGCAACGCGCTCGGGAATCGGCAGGCCGACGACGACTAGACCGCCGTGCTGCGTGGCGGCCGTTGAGAGAATGTAGTCGGTTGAGCCGAGCGAATACATGGAGCCGTCGTTGCGCTGCGCGGCTTGCAGAATGGCGGTTTGGGTGGGGCCGGGGAGCGGGAC
>CALMON010000133.1 GCA_937871785.1 uncultured Granulicella sp. | reverse complement strand
GGCCCTTCGCGCCGTCCGGAACTAGTTCCTTGTACGCACGAAGGGCTTCTTGGAGAAGCCCGCGGCTTACAAACGGTGAGTAGCCCAGACGAAACGACGGGCCGACTCCATGGTGGATTGCCGAAGCCTGCCGCGCTGCCTTCTCTCGCGTCTGAAGTAGCTGCTTTGCGAATGGCAGGAAGGACACACCGGCCGGTGAAAGCCTCGCTCCGATGCTGCTGCGAATGAGCAGTGTGGCGTCCATGGCTTCTTCCAGGTGTTTAATCTGGGTCGTGAGGTTGGGCTGCGAAACGTGAAGGCGTCCCGCTGCTTTGCCGAAGCTGCGCTCTTCCGCAACTGCGACAAAGTAGGAGAGATGACGAAACTCCATACTGGAAAACATGAGCACCTGACCTGGCTACTACTCTGCGGGTCGGGATTGAACCACAGGTGGCGCGCTTATAGTCGATGGGCGAGGAGTTGCGGAAGGTTCTGTCAAGATGGGCTTGAGCAGCGGCTGACTGGAATTGAACGCTCCGCTGTTGAGGACATGACACTCACGTAAACTCGGAGTTATGAGGTGGATTGAATTTCTGCCTGCGTAGGCTTTGACTGATGCGCTCCAGTGTCAATCGTCAGTCTCTGCGATTTGTAAAGAGGTAGCCGAACACACGAAATAGAAAAAACTCACAACCGTCGGTTCCTCTATCTTGAGTGTTTTGAGTTTCAAGAAAATATCTTGTATGTCTTGCTTCCTATTAAGAGAGACACGGAGTATCGAACCCAGTGACGCGGAACATCGTTCAAAATACACGGAGCATCGAATCGCTTGACGCGGACTATCGAGAGTTCTACGAGGGACATCGTGGAAACCATGTGCACCCTGTGGAATGCTCCCTAACGATCAAAGTCGAAGTTACCGGGTTCTTGGCGGATACGGGAACGACCTCGCTTCGATGTTCCGTGTAGCTGCCGGCGATTTGGTTCGATGCTTCATGTAGACATCTGCCATTCACGATCCTGCGAAATGAATACATCGCGAGGCGATTCGATGTTTCACGTAGATTCTTCTTTTCGCTCGAGAGGAATTCGATGTTCCGTGTAGACGTGCGGTCCAGCAAAGGTTGTGTTTCACGTTTCACCAAATACTGGCACTTGATGAAGCGATGTTCCGCGTAGAAATGAGAGCCTAAGCATGGACCAGACAGTGCACGAAGGCGCTTTCAGAGTAAGTTGTGTAGATTCGATGCTCCGTGTAGAGAGGCAACCTTCGGCATTCGCAGGGTATTATCGGTTTACGTAGGCACTTGACGCACATTCGAGAACTGTGGGCTCCGAGTACCTACACGGAACATCGAATACGTAATTCGGTCGATGCTCCGTGTATGAGCCGCTATGAGGACTTTGCCGTCAGAACTCTCTTCCGAGAAGCTCCGTCGACGAGAAACTGCTCGCCATGTGCTGGTGGACCTATTCGCAAGCCGCGACTCTCGGCGGTTGCATTGAGGGCCGGCCACGCGATCTTTAGCGCCTCTATAGCTTCAGCAAAACGTGAACGCATCCTGTATGGGTTCGAGTCGTCTTGGCACATTTGCTCTCGCATCTGTGCCCAAGGGATAAGGCTTTCCTCTTTCGCGGAAAAGGAACGCCACTGGAGGAACATCATGTAGTCCTGGATCTGTGGGCTTTCGCGTGTCACCTCTAGCAGCTTGCGCAAGGTGGGAACATGGAACTGAGAGAACTCACGAAATACAGCATCGTCGAGGTGAAACCCTGCTGGTTCGTCGTCACCGTCTTCTTCTGGGAGCAGGCTGATCTGACCATGCGCGTTGTTCTTTCTCAGCCGTTTTGGAAGTGCTGCGGCCCTGGCGATTGGCATGATGATCTGTTGAGTGTTGACTGAGTCAGCGTTATCGCGAACCACAACGATCGCCACCGAGGCGATACGCCGGAAAGCCTCTTTTACTCTCTGAATGTTCTGCCCTGAGGTAGAAAGACCCATGTCTCTGAGGAACTGACTCGCACTGGATAGAGGCACGAAAGGACTTCTGGTCATGAGTGCATGGTGTGTAACCCAATGCAAGAGCGTTCGATCGCTGCCAAAGGGGATATCGACCCCGTCAACCATCGCTTGGAATGTGACGCTGACGGTGCTTCCCTTACCCGTTCGTGCCTTGCGCACAATGCGTCTTTCGGCGCTTCTTCGGTATGGAAGGCCGCAGAACACCATAATCTGCGCGATCAGCATAAGCTCCATGGTTGAAGCTTCGAAGCGAGCTTCCTTGACTTCAACCATCCGAAGCGCCAGATTGCCTTTACCAGCAGTCTTCTCGGCGTTGTAGTTTCTCATTGACAGGCTCCCCTGGCATGCGACGGCTATTTGGGAAATCGCTTCTCTGCTCTTGCTTGTGCAACGTATGAGCTTAGCAGATCGTCGAGCAATGCAATCCAAGTCGATTTGTTGGCGAAAAGCATCGCACTAACGTCTTCATGAAGCTCGGAGCGGACCGCGACACTCAACGAGACGCTGGGGGTTTTAAGAACTTTGCGAAGGCGCCTTCTATCAACCCGCCCAGAAACCGGGGTAAGAGGCGCGGTATTGACAGCGTGAATGTGCAAACGCGCGGATGGTGGAGCGGCCGCGATGAACGACGTCTGGACCGGGTCTGGTGTCGGTGGCGGAGGCTCTGCGAAAGCGCCGACCTCTTCCTCAATAGGAACGTCAAAGCTACTCCGCAGACTGGCCAAATTCTTGAAAGCGCGTGTGCTTGCCATATATCCCCTCTACGAAGCTCGCTGTAGACGCGAAGCAGCTTGTTCGATCATGATTTGGTCAATCTCTTTACCAATCTCTTCATAGTCGTACCACGCGACATAGCTACGAGGGTCGCCGGGAACGCTGTCGACGGTGCAGCCCAGCATGGACGCCTTCCGGAAAGCTTTTGCTGAGCGAATAGAACGCTTGAACATGGGAATCTGGAGATCGTTCAGCAAAGCACGATACTCGTCGCCATCCTTCTGAGGCAGAGGGGGCACGTTTACGAGAAGCACTCGGTAATTGTGCGCGTCCAAATGCCTAAACTGGGCAAAAAGCATCCGTAACGTGGCGACTGCCTGTGCATCTGGCGGACACGGGACGATGATCAAATCCGACCCCGCGATCATATCGTTAAGGTCGTCTCGTTCTGGACGGCCTTTCGTATCGATGATGATGGTCTCGTACTTACCAGCCTCTTTAGCGAGGCTCGCTTCGCCAATAACGCTGAAGGGCATGCCACTGCCTCGAGAAACCCATTCGCGCAGCGATCGATTAGGGTCTGCATCCACAAGAAGGGTCGAAGACGTCTGCTGAAAGTAGGCGGCTAGATGCAATGCGCTGGTAGTTTTGCCTGCCCCGCCTTTCAGGCTCGTTACGGTGATGATTCTCTTTGCCAAAGCCAGCCCCCTTATGGAACGTAACACTTACATATGCGCAAGTGCGAACGTTCGCATCTTCGTGTACCTAGATGTGTACGCATACGAATGTACTAACGTGTCAACATTCAAATATGCCAATATGCGGACGTTAATATATATAAATATGCATGTACGCACTTTCTAAGAAGGCTTGATTGCCGCTCCGGGAACGCCACACGGTACAGGATAAGCGGAATACGCACATCCACATGTCCGCATATGTACATATGAGTAACCATCAACGTGTACAGATGTAGCGCAGCGAGAAGCTGTGCTGCTGCGAGGTGACAC